>JAEMRF010000177.1 GCA_016463515.1 Solirubrobacteraceae bacterium
TCCATCGCGTACTCGTGCTCGGGGCCCGGGTAGGTCTTGGAGCGCACGTCGGCGGCGTAGGCGGCGACGCCCTGGTCCATCGCGTCCTGGAGGTCGGCGTAGCGCTGCACGAACTTGCCGCCGCGGCCCTCGCGGATGCCGAGGAGGTCGTGGAAGACCAGCACCTGGCCAGCGGTGGTGGGGCCGGCGCCGATACCGATCGTCGGCACGCTCAGGCGCTCGACGACCGCGTTGGCCACGACCGACGGGATCGCCTCGAGCACGACCGAGAAGCAGCCGGCGTCTTCCAGCGCCTCAGCGCCATGGATCAGCGACATCGCAGCGGACGCATCCTTGGCTTGGGCGCGGTAGCCACCGAGCATGACGGCCGTCTGCGGGGTGAGACCCACGTGGCCCATCACCGGGATGCCGGCCTGCGTGATCGCGCGAGCGCGCGCCACGGCCATTGGGCCACAGCCCTCCAGCTTGACCGCGTCGACCCCAGCCTCCTTCACGAAGCGCATCGCGGTGTGGATCGCCTGCTCATCGGAGACCTCATAGGACCCAAACGGCAGATCGCCGACCAGGAACGGGCTGGAGAGCCCGCGCCGCACGGCCTTGGCGAGCATCAGGAGCTCGTCGAGGGTGACCGGCACCGTCGACTCGTGGCCGAGGACGGTCATCGCCCCGGAGTCGCCCACGAGCACGAGGTCGACGCCCGCGGCCTCGGCCGCACGCGCGCTCGGGTAGTCGTACGCGGTGACCATGACGAGCTTGTCGCCACGGCGGTAGTGCTCGACGATCCGCGGAAGCGTCATCGGGAGCGACGTCGCGTCGCTCGGGATGGTGATCGTGCTGGGCTTGGTCGGGTAGGTCGACATGTTCAATGTCTCCTTGGAGATGTTTCGCTGACCTAGCGGACCGCAGAAGCGGACAGCAAGGTGGCGACGGCGTCGTCGACGTCGAGGATCCGGTTGGTGCCGGCCTCCACGTGGACGACCTTCGGCTCGTAGGTCTCGAGCTCGGACTTGTCGTAGGTGGCGTAGGAGATGACGATGATCGTGTCGCCGTGGTGCACGAGGCGCGCAGCGGCGCCGTTGACCTGCATCACGCCCGAGCCGCGCTCGCCGGCGATCGTGTAGGTCTCAAAGCGCTGGCCGTTGTCGACGTCGACGATGGCGACCTGCTCGTGCTCGAGGATGTCGGCGGCCTCGAGGAGGTCCGGGTCGATCGTGATCGAGCCGACGTAGTGCAGATCGCTGCCGGTCACGGTGGCCCGGTGGATCTTGGACTTCAGCATCGTGCGGTGCATGGCGTAGTGCTCCTGGGGTCCTGGAGACGGGGCGTTAGACGGAGGCCGGCGCGAGCCGGATGTTGTCGATGAGGCGGACCGGACCGACATGCGCGGCGACGGCCAGAACGCACTCACGATCGAGCACGTCGACGGGGAGGAAGGTGGCGGCGTCGACCAACGTGGCGTAGTCGGTCGGCAGCGCGGCGGCGTCGAGCTCGACCTGCACGGCCGTCTCCAGCGCGCGGGCGGAGTGCTCGCCGCCGTCGGCCAGGCGTTGCGCGGCGAAGAGGCCGCGGCTCAGGGCCAGGGCCCGCTGGCGGTCGGCCTGGGCCAGGCGCATGTTGCGGCTCGACATCGCCAGGCCGTCGGCCTCGCGGACGGTCTCCACGCCCTGGATGCGCGTCGGGATCACGAGGTCGCGCACGAACTGCTCGATCACGGCGAGCTGCTGGGCATCCTTGCGGCCGAAGTAGGCCACGTCGGCGCGGACCAGGCCAAGCAGGCGGGCGACGACGGTGGCCATCCCGTCGAAGTGCCCGGGGCGGTGGGCGCCCTCGAGCTGCTCGGCGACGGCGCCAGCGCTGATCGTGGTGGCAAACCCGGCCGGGTAGATCTCGTCGCATGACGGTGCGAAGGCGATCGTGGCGCCCGCAGCGGCTGCGCGCTCGAAGTCGGCGGCCTCGGTGCGTGGGTAGTTCTCCAGATCCGACGCATCGTTGAACTGCGACGGGTTCACGAAGATCGAGATGACGACCGCAGCGTGGTCCTTGGCGGCCTCGCGCACGAGCGTCTGGTGACCCTCGTGCAGGGCGCCCATGGTCGGCACGAAGCCAACGGAGAGGCCGGCGCTCTTGGCGGCGTCGACCGCCGCGCGGAGCTCGTCCACCGTGCGGGCGACGGTGAGTGTGGACGTGGTGGCAAGCATCAGGCGGACTCCGCGGTGATGGGGCTGGGGGTGGTGGGCGCAGCGGCGAGCCGAGGCTCGCTGCTGCGGGAAGTGCCAGCGACCGCGCTACAGGCGTCGGTCATGGCGTCGAAGAGGGGGAGGAGGTGCGGCGTGCGCTCGGCGACTGCGGCGCGCTGCGCATCGACGGTGGCCCAGTCGCCGCGGGCTGCGGGCCCGGTCAGCGCGGCCGCGCCGCCGGAGCCGACCTGCGCGAGGCTGGCGCGGGCCAGCGGCTGGAGCGCGCTTGCGGGCACACCGGCGGTCGCCGCGAGCTCGGCTGCAGCGAGCTGGAGGGCGACGAGCGCGTTGGAGGCCAGCGAGGCTGCCGCGTGGTAGGCGGTGCGGTCTTCCTCGGCCACATCGATCGGGACCATGCCGAGCTGCTCGGCGAGCTGGCGCAGCAGCGCGGCATCGGCGTCGCCGGTTGCCCGAATCGCCGCGCACGCGCCCTCGAGCGACGTCTCGCCGTGCGGCACGCTCATCAGCGGATGCAGCACGCCGCGGCGCTCGTGACCCGAGCTCGCCACGAGGTCAACCGATGACGCTCCGCTGCAGTGCACCACCAGCGGCCCGACGTCGACGGCGTCCGCAGCAGCCGCGATCTCGCGGTCCGGTACGCAGAGGAGCACGAGGTCCACGCCGACGGCGCTGGCGCCACGTCCGAGCGGGGCGCTCGAGACGTCAAGACCAGCAGCGCGGAGGGCGCGATGGAGTGCGGTGCCAAGTCGGCCAGCGCCGACGACCGCGATGCGCGGAGAAGGAGAGTGTTGCATTGCCGGTCCAGCTCCTTGCGGATGCCGGTCGCGATCGAGCGAGTGAGGTGAAGGGGTGCGTGAGAGGGTCCGGCCTCGTCTCCGAGTGACGGCCCAATCGGGAATGTACTCCTCCGCCCCGGCCGGATCTACCATCCGTCGAGTGAGCGAGGACACTCCCGACGAGACTGGCGCTGTGGCGGTCTCACCGGGCGCAGCCGCGCTCGGTGACGCCGCTGCCCGCCGAGAGGCGCTTAAGCAGGTGTTTGTGGAGTCTCGTGGGTGCACGCGGTGCGCCCAGCTCGTCGGTGGCAGGACGCAGGTCGTGTTCGGAGCCGGGCACGCCGACGCGTCGCTGATGCTCGTAGGAGCAGCTCCGACGGCCCGAGAAGACGAGGAAGGCACGCCGTTCACCGGTGCCGCCGGCAAGCTGCTGGAAGACCTCCTCGGGTCGATCGGTCTCGCGCGCGCCGACGTCTTCGTCACGCACGTGCTCAAGTGCCGCCCGCCCGGAAACCGCGACGCCGACCCGTCGGAGGTCGCTCGCTGCCGGCCGTACCTGCTCGATCAGATCGCTCTCGTGCGGCCGCGCGTGGTGTGCACCCTCGGAAACTTCGCCACCCGCGCGCTCACCGGTGATCCGACCGCGGTCACCCAGCGCCACGGTCAGCCAGAGGTCGTTGAGCTGGGGGGTGTCGCGGTCTACGTCATGCCGCTCTACCACCCAGCTGCCGCGCTCTACACGCGGGCGCTGCTCGACACCCTGCGCGATGACGTGTCGCGCCTGCCTGAGCTGCTCGCCAGGCCAGCGCTTCCCCAACCGGAGCCCGCGGCCGAGGCGGCGGCACCGTCTCCCGACGGGCCAGGGCCGGCAGACGAACTGGCCCCGGGCGGAGCCTCGGACGGACCTGGCGCGCCTGAGGACCAGCCTGGCGCACCCGCAGGGAGCGCCGCCGACCGGTCACCGGCGGTCGAGGAGCCCCCGCAGCTCGGGCTGTTCTAGGTAGGGGAGACGGCGGCGTCTTCGGCGCGCGCCAGCTGCAGGGCACGGATGCCCGCACTGACGAAGAGCAGCGCGCGGTCAACGAGCTCGAGAGCTTCTTCGCGGGAGACGGCTGGACCGCACTGGTCGGCCGATGGGGGCCCGGCGGCCGCTTGCTCTTCCTTGTAGGAGTCGAGCACGCCAAAGAGCGCGAGGGTGGCGGCTGAAGCCATCCGCGCTTCGAGGTCGTCGGGGTGGCCGCCGAGGTCCGAGGCGATCGACTGCGCGACGATCTCCTCGCCGCGAGCGATGAAGCGCTTGGAGTAGGCCTGCAGATGCTCGGACTCGAAGATCACCCGGCGGCGGCGGACGATCTGCTCGTCGGCGCCCCATTTCGGCGTCTCCGCCGCGATCCAGTCTCGGAGAGCTTCGGCGGTCGTCTCGCCGTCGCGCCGCTCGCTCAGCCGCGCTGCCAGGCGATCGAACATGGCCGCGGTCAGGTCGAAGACCAGGTCTTCCTTGGCAGGGAAGTAGGACGACACCGTCCGTGGTGAGACGTCGGCGGCTTCGGCGATCTCGGGAATCGTGGTGGCCGCGAAACCCTGTTTCAGGAACAGGTCGAGGGCGACCTGCACGATGAGTTCGCGCGTCTGCTGCTTCTTGCGCTCGCGCAGACCCGCTTCGGGGACTTCGGTGTCCGGCGTCATGCCCTCAATGGTACCTCAAGCTGCAGCGAATGCGAAACTGCGTCCATCGCATTTCTGCAAGACATGCAAAACTGCAGCAGATGCGCTAACGTGCCGCTCGCGTCAAGTCCTGGCGCTTTCGGACACCCACCTCAAGGCCTCTTTCGTATGTCTGCGTTCCTCGCGCGCCTCGCGCGCCTCCTCACCCGCCGCTGGGGGCGGGGCCTCATCGGCACCGTCGCCGTGCTCGCGGTCCTCATCGGCGTCAGCGCAGCGTCAGGCCCAGCCGCCGATGACTTCTCGATCCCGAACACGGACTCGCAGGAGGTCGTCGACCTGCTCGAAGCGCACTCTCCGCTGCAGGCCGGCGCCGATTCTCAGGTGGTCTTCACCGCGAAGTCCGGCACGCTGAACGACCCACAGAACAAGGCGGCCGTCGAGGCCGCGGTCGCCAAGCTCGCCGCGCTCGACGACGTCGTCGCCGCGCCCTCACCCTTTGCGGGCGGCGCGCAGAGCCAGAACATCTCGCCCGACGGCACCGTCGGCCTCACGACCGTGATGTACGACATCAAGCCGGCCGAGGTCAAGCGCGACGACGGCATCAAGTTGCTCGACGCCGCAGAGGCCGCGTCCACGCCCGAGGTCGCGGTGAACGTGCGCGGCACGATGGCCGACATCGCCGCTGAGTCTGAGATCCCGATCGGCGAACTCGCCGGCATCGTGGTCGCCGGTTTCCTGCTCTTCTTCCTCTTCCGCTCGGCCGCAGCGATGCTCGTCACGCTGCTGGCCGCCGTGATCGGCGTGATCCTGGCCCAGGCGCTCCTCGCCGCCGTCGCCCAGCCGCTCGGCCTTCCGTCGTTCGCGGCGTTCCTGGCGGCACTCCTCGGCCTCGGCGCAGGCATCGACTACGCGCTCCTTGTGATCGGTCGCTTCCGAGAGCAACGCGCCGCGGGCTACTCCGTCGGTGACTCGGCCGCGAAGGCCGCTGCCACCGCAGGATCCGCGGTGGTCACAGCCGGCCTGATCGTGATGGTCGCCATCGCTGGCCTCCTGGCGATCGGCATCCCGTTCATCGGCAAGATGGGCCTCGGCGCCGCCGTCGGCGTGTTCGCCGTCGTGATCTCCGCGATCACCGTGCTGCCGATGCTCATCGGCGCGTTCGCCAAGCGCCTCAAGCCCAAGAAGGCAGAGCACGTCGCCGCGTCGCCGGCGTTCAGCAGGTGGGGCGAAATCGTCACCGCTCGCCCGATCGTGTCGGTCGTCGCTGGCGTGCTCATCCTGCTCGTCTTCGCGATCCCCGCGCTCGACATGCGCATCGGTCAGCCGGACGACGGCAACAAGCCCGAAGGCAACACCGCGCGCCTGGCCTACGACTCGCTGAACAAGGGCTTTGGCCCCGGATCCAACGGCCCGCTCCTCATCGCCGTCGACCTGCCCAAGGGCGACCCGGGCAACGAGGCGGCGCTGGCGAACCTTCAGGCCAAGGTCGCCGCGACCCCAGGCGTACTCGCCGCGGTGCCGCCTCGCGTGAGCGAAGACGGCGAGATCGCAACCCTCGTGGCGATTCCGAAGACCTCACCGCAGGACGAAGCCACGAGCGAGCTCCTGACCACACTGCGCGACGACGTCGTGCCAGCGGCCACCCAAGGCACGCAGCTGCGCGCCTTCATCGGTGGTCAGACCGCTGCGCTCGAAGACCTCTCCGCGAAGACCGCCTCGGGCCTGCCCGTGTTCATCGCCGTCGTGATCGGACTCTCGGTCATCCTGCTGATGGCGGCGTTCCGGTCGCTCTGGATCCCGCTCGTGTCGGCCGTGTTCAACCTGCTGTCGGTCGC
>JAEMRF010000178.1 GCA_016463515.1 Solirubrobacteraceae bacterium
CGGTTCAGGTCCGTGTGGGAGCAATCCCGTGGAGGTTCGAGTCCTCTCATCCGCATGGTCGTTCGGCCCGCACGCTCCTGGAGCATGCGGGCCGAACGCCGTTCTGCGGCAGACCGGCCACGTAGCCCCGGCCAAACGCGCCACGCGCCCGGGGCTGACCGGCGCCCAAAAGGACCGGTCCTCCGGCGGCGCCCAGTTACGACCGGGCGCTCACTACCGCTTTACGACGGTCAAGAAACTGGCCGAAGATCAGGAGAATCTCCTCGAAATTCAGTGTTTTTGAGCCACATCGGAACGTTGCTTCCGGCAGCAGGCAGCCAACTCCATCGGACGCCTGTCCGGACGACACTCCCGCGACCGGTCCAACCACCCGATGAGTGAGCCATGGATCTCATCAGGCGCCGGTTCGTCCGGCTGGGGCATGGAGCCCCCTCGTCTTCCAAGACGACGAAGAGGCCACGGATTGGCCGTACCGCCCTGGTGGTGGTTGCCTACCTCGGCACCTTCGTCATGCCGTCCGTGGCAGCAGCCACTGATGGCACGGGCCGCGTCATCAGCGGCAGTGCCGTCCCTGCATCTGATGTGGCCGCGACTGGCAAGTGGAGCGCCGTCGTCGCCGTGTTCGCGACCGACGCAGAAGGCACGCGCCTATGCACCGGCACGCTCGTCGCGCCGAACTGGGTCGCCACCGCTGCCCACTGCGTCGCTGAATCCGCCGACGCCACCCGCGGCATCAACCCGTCCGAGGTGCACGTCGCCTCGGGTATCACGTCGGTCGCCACCGCCGGCGACAACCTCATCGACGTGGTGACCACCCGGATCCACCCCGGCTTCAGCTGGAGCAACGCCTCCTGGGACGCCGCCTTGCTCGAGCTCAAGACCACCGTCCCGGCCACGCCGTTCGCACTTCCAGACCCGCTCCGGTTGTCTTCCTACGTGCCCGGAACGACCGACAACGTCGCCGGCTTTGGCCGCTCACAAGCTGGGGCCAGCACGTCGAGTGGGTTCCTGCGCACCGGTCGCCTGGAGCAGGTCAACCCCGCCGCCTGCGCCACGTACAACCCAGGATCAGGTGCCTACGCCGACTGCTATCTGCCGGGTACCGCGCGGCAGGCCACCTGCTTCGGCGACTCCGGCGGACCGCTCGTTCGCTTCGACGCCACCCAAGGCAACACCCCCGTCCTGTGGGGCATCACGTCCACCGGTCCGGACCCCTGCGATGCCGCAACGGGTGGTGCGTTTGCCCCGTCCTTTGAGACGCGCGTGACTGCAGTGGTCGACTGGATCCTGGCGACCATGCAGGGCAGCACCTACGTGCCGAGCCTCCCGCCGAGCAGCCGCACGACCACGACGATCCCCGTGGCTCCCGCCGGCCCCGGCGCCACCGGCACGGGCCGCACGGGCAAGGCACCCGCGGGCGGCATCGGCGTCGGCCTGTTCGACGTGCGAATCAACCGCGTCCCAAGCCACAAGCGCACGGGCAAGCTCACCCTGACCTCCTCGTTCGTGGGCTCCGCCGGCACCGGCAGCCTGACCTTCGAGCGCTGCAAGCAGGGCCGGTGCAAGACCGTCACCCGCAAGACGGTGGACTTCGACTCGCCAGGTACCGCCGTTCGCACGACGGTCGCGGTCCCCAAGTGTGCAAAGAAGTCGACGATCACGCTGAAGCTCGCCGTGACCGACACCGGCGGAGTCCTCAGGGACACCGCCACCCACCGCGTCGCCAAGTGCCGCTGACGCCACGCTGACCGCCCGGCGCAAGGCGAACGTCCGTTCGCCTTTCTAAGCTGATGGCATGCGCGGCACACCGCCCGCCGACCCAGAGCCGCAGACCGCCCACCCAGCCGGGTCGGGCGGTCCGCGGCGTGTGGTGGCCCACCTCGACATCGACGCGTTCTACGCGTCCGCCGAACTCCTGCGACGGCCCGACCTCAAGGGCAAGCCACTGATCGTCGGCGGCCTCGGCCCCCGTTCGGTGGTCACGACGGCCAGCTACGAAGCGCGGGCCTACGGCGTTGATTCCGCCATGCCGATGGCGCGGGCGCGGGCGCTCTGCCCCCACGCCGTGGTGCTCCCTCCCGACATGTCTCGCTACCGCGACATCAGTACCCGCGTGTGGACGCTCGTGCGCGAGCGGTTCTCGGTCGTGCAGCAGGCGGGCATCGACGAGGCCTACGTCGACCTCACGGACGTCGACAAGCCACTCAGCCAGCTGCGCGCCATGGTCGCCGCAGTCGAGGAGCAGACGGGCATGGTGATCTCGGTAGGCGTCGGTCCCAGTCGACTGGTGGCCAAGACCACCAGCGGAGCAGCCAAGCCGCGCGGGTTCGCCGTCCTCTCGCGCGAGCAGGCGTGCGCGCAGTTCGCTGGCGAATCGGTTCGCAAGCTGCAGGGCATCGGACCGCGGACGGCCGAGCGCCTCGCCGAGCTCGGGATCCTGACGATCGGGCAGCTGCAAACGCGCTCCGTCGACGAGCTGACCGCCGCGATCGGGACCGGCTCCGGCCCACGGCTCCATGCGCTCTCCCACTTCCTGGATGCCAGCGCGGTCCAGGTCAGCCGCGAGGTCAAGAGCTGCTCGCGCGAGACCACCTTCCCCCAGGACGTCGCCGATCCCTCCCAACTGGCTCGGGCGCTCGGGGAGCTCGCCGGAAGACTCTGCGACGACCTCGAGCGCAAAGACCTGGCCGGCCGCACCGTGGGGATCAAAGTGCGCCTCGCGGATTGGACGACCATCACGCGCGCCACCACCCTGCCGCACCCCACGCGCGACCCGGCCACCGTGCGGCAGCTCGTGGCCGAGCTCCTGGAGCGCGAATCGCTCACGGCGCCGGTGCGCCTGCTCGGGGTGCGCAGCGCCGCCTTCGGCGAGGCCCCGCGCCGCCACGCCGAGCCCTCACGACCACCTCGCGACGCCAGCCAGCTCGTCCTCCCGCTCGCGTTCTGACCGCGCGGGAGGCTACGACGTTGGTCCAGCCAGTCGGGTTGGCAGGGTTGATCGGCTCCGTCACGCCGAGAACAGGAGTGTGGAGCTCCATCTCTCCGACGTCCTTGCCGGCCTTTCGCATGCCCTCGACCTCACCGAGGGCCATCCTCCGGGACACGCTGAGCGTTCCTGCTTGCTGGGCATGCGTATCGCCGACCGGCTGTCGCTGCCCGACGAGGACCGCAAAGCCCTGTATTACGCGCTGCTGCTCAAAGACGCGGGGTGCTCGGTAAACGCAGCCCCGATCGCCGAGCTCTACGGCAACGACGATGGGCTCGTGAAGGCCACCCGTCGCCAGCGCGATCACCGCAGCAAAGCCGCTTCAGCCATCCACACCCTTCGCCATGCCGCACCGGGCGCTGGCGTGCGCACGAAGCTTGGGCGCGTCCGCGCGCTGGTCGCCAGTGGTGCAGCGGGAGCCGCACATCTCACCGAGCTGCGCTGCGAGCGCGGCGCGCAGATCGCCCTCGACATCGGACTAGGCGCCGGCACCGCAGCCGCGATCCGTGCGCTTGATGAGCACTGGGACGGCGGCGGCTACCCCTACGGCCTGGAGGGCGAACAGATCCCGCTGCTTGGGCGCATCATGTGCCTCGCACAGACCCTCGAGATCTTCTGGGTCAGCGGCGGCCGGGATGTGGCCTGCGACATGGCGGCGCAGCGCCGCGGCAAATGGTTTGACCCGGCACTCGTCGATGTGATTCTTGCCGCGCGCGACGACGAGTCGATGTGGGCAGGTCTCGCGCGACCGGACGTGCGCGCGCTCGAGCCTCGCTCCGCCGCGATCGCCGTCGACGAAAGCCGACTGGATTCCGTCGCCGCTGCGTTCGGTCAGATCGTCGACGCAAAGACGCCGTACACCGCGCGGCACTCGCGCGGCGTGGCTCAGCTCGCGGCCCTCATCGCGCTGGAACTCGGCACTCCCGAGGCCGAAGCGAGTCGCCTGTACCGCGCGGGGCAGCTGCACGACCTCGGCAAGCTCGGGATCTCCAACACGATCCTCGACAAACCCGGCAAGCTCACCTCAGACGAATGGCTGCTCATGCGCGGCCACCCGGAGGCCGGCCACGCCGTCCTCAAGCGCATCCCCGTCCTCACGGACATGGCCCGATTGGCCCTCACCCACCATGAGCGGCTCGACGGCAGCGGCTACCCCCATGGGCTCACCGCAAGCGACCTCGGCCGCGACGATCGCATCCTTGCGGTCGCCGACGTGGGTGAAGCCCTGAGCGCCGAACGCCCCTACCGCGAGGCGCTGCCGCAGGCGAAGGTCCTCGCGATCATGAGCGAGGACGCCGGCCACAAACTCGACAGCGAGATCTTCGAGGCGTTCGAGGCGGTGCTGCCGCAGTGGTCGGCGCTCGTCGCCGCCGAGCACCAGGGCGAGCTCCTGAGCCCGATCGATCTCCCGAAAGTCGATGAACGCACCGGCCCTTTTGACGGAGCCCAGCAGCAAAAAGCTGCCTGATCGCGTCGCGACGCTCGCAAGAAGTCGTGGCTTAGAGGTCGACGACGACCGCTGCGCCGGGCCGAAGCTCATAGAGCGCGTCGACGGCGGCGGCATTGACGAGCTGGGTGGCGCCGCGCGCCCACACGCCGCGTGCTTCATGGATGTGCCCGAAGGCGCAGACCTTGGGCACGACGGCGTCGATCACATCAAGCAGTGCCGTGGAACCGGCGGCGATCCCTGCGGTCGTGCGATCACCAAAGCCCCTGGGTGGGCCGTGGACCAGCAGGACGTCGACCTCCGCGGTCATCCCCGCGTACAGCTCCGCGAGGAACGCCTCGCCCCCATCGCGGGGCGCATTGAACGCCCAGTCGTGAAACCACGGCGTCCATGGGGAGCCCCAGATCGTGAGGCCGGCGACCTGCGCGTCGGAATCCTGGAGGTAGGTCCACGGAAGGTCGGCTGGCACCAGCTCCGGTTCGCGCTGAAAGACGAAGTCGTGATTGCCGGCGATCCCCACGATCGCCTCAGCCGGGACTTGCTCGAGCCAAGCACGGAACGGGCCGTCGAGCCAGCGCGCCTGACGCTCCACGCCATGATCGACCGCCGGGCAAAGGTCTCCCGCGAGCAGCAGGAGCTCACACGGCGGGACCTCGGGCAGGTGGCCGTGAAGGTCAGCGAGAACCGCGGCGCGCATCGCGGCGACCGATCCGCGAGCGGTCCTAGTAGGAGGAGGAGCCTGCGCTGGAGCGGCTCGTGCGTGCGCGCTGGCCACCGCCGAGCGACGCGAGGTCGAGGAAGAAGAAGAACGCGAGGAAGAACCACTCGATCCCCTCGAGCTCGTTGGTGCCCAGGCTCCACAGCAACGCGTAGGCCAGCGTGGTCCACGGGAGCACGAAGAACCCGATGAACGGAAGGATCCAGTTGCCGAACGACTCGGTGAGCAGGTCGTTGAACAGCCACATCCCGATCAGCGCCAAGCGTGGCGAGAACAAAGCAAGGACGGCAATGAAGCACGGCATGCCCCCCACGCTAACGGCCGCGACGGATGCTCGCAGCGTGCCGAAGCGCGGCCGCCATGCAGCGGACACCTCCTGACCTGAATGTCCGGAACACTTCGCGCATGACGATCACCGGACTGGACTTTCTCGGCATCCCCTCGCAGGACGCCGACCGAGCACGCACCTTCTATCGCGACGTGCTGGGAATGCGTCCCGACGAGCACGCCGACTACGAACAGTGGGCGGGCGACACCTGCTTCGGCGTGTGGGAGCCCGAAAAGAACGGCATGCCGTTCGTCGCCCAGCAGGGGAATCCGATCCCGCTGCGCTGCGACGACGTGGCGGCAACGCGCGCGGAACTCGAGGCCAAAGGCGTGCAGTTCTTCGGCGACACGTTCGACACCGGCGTCTGCAACATGGCGATCTTCGCTGACCCCGATGGCAATCATCTGATGCTGCACCGCCGGTACGCGCCCTACTCGGGGCAGTAGGACGGAGCCCGTCCGCTGCCGGGACGTTCCCGGCAGCGGACGGCAGCGACTAGCTGTGGCCGGGAGCGTCGTCGGCGCCACGACCACGGCGCACGTGGCCGGGAGCGTCGTCAGCGCCACGACCACGGCGCACGTGGCCTGGGGCATCGTCGGCGCCACGGCCGCGACGCCCGCCACGGGAGTCGTCGTCCGAACCGCGGCCGCGGCGTCCGCGACCTGATTCGTCGTCGCCGCCACGGCCGCGACGCAGATGGTTTGCAGCATCATCGGCGCCACGACCGCGGCGGATGTGACCGGGAGCGTCGTCAGCGCCGCGACCGCCGCGAACATGGCCGGCAGCGTCATCGGCGCCACGGCCGCGACGCAGATGGCCCGCGGCGTCATCGGCGCCACGACCACGGCGAATGTGACCGGGAGCGTCGTCAGCGCCACGGCCCCGACGGGCTTGGCGAGCGACGTCGTCGGCGCCGCGGCCACGGCGGGTGTGGCCTGCCGGGTCGTCGGCGCCGCGGCCCTGGCGGACGTGGC
>JAEMRF010000629.1 GCA_016463515.1 Solirubrobacteraceae bacterium
CGGCTTCGACGGCATCATCGCCGCCCTGCAGGCCAAGAAGTGCGACGCGATCATCTCGTCGCTGACCAACTCGCCCGAGCGCGCCAAGGAGATCGCCTTCGTCGACTACGCGCAGTTCGGTCTGGCGCTGCTCGTGAAGAAGGGCACCACCGGCATCGACACCGTCGAGGCGCTCAGCGGCAAGACCGTCGCCGTGCAGGTCGGGACCACGACCAAGCAGGCGCTCGAGGCCGAGAGCAAGAAGATCGAGGCCGCCGGGAACCCCGCGATCAAGGTGCAGACGTTCCCCAAGGACACCGACGCCGCCAACGCGCTGCGCACCGACAAGGTCGACGCGTACCTCACCGACGCCCCGCCCGCCGCCTACTTCGTGAAGCAGGCCCCGGACGACTTCGAGCTCGCGGCCACGCCGCAGATCGAGCCGGCGCCCGTGGGCATCGGCATCCGCCAGGACGACGCCGAGCTCAAGACGGCGCTGCAGACGGGCATCGACGCGATGACCGAAGACGGCAAGCTCCTTGAGATCCTCGAGAAGTGGGAGCTCGGCGACTTCATGCTGAGCGGCCAGTAGCCCGCCGGTGCTCAGCGCTCACGTGATCGCGGCGTTCGACTCGGACCTCTTCTGGTCGAGGATTTTCGAGCCGGACTCCGTCTTTCTCGGAGCGCTGTGGACCACCATCTACATCTCAGTGCTGGCCCAGCTCGGGGGCGTGACCCTCGGGCTGGCGTCGGCGCTGGCAGGCCGCAGCCGGTTCTGGCCGCTGCGGCTCCTCAACGGCGTCTACGTGACGGCGATCCGCGGTACGCCGCTGATCGTGCAGATCTTCTTCATCTACTTCGGGGCTGAGCTGCTGCTCGGCGTCACGCTGTTTCCCAAGGAGCTCGACGTGGGCGCAGGCGTGGTGAGCGGCGCCGTGATCGCCGGCATCATCGCCCTGGCGCTCAACGAGGGCGCCTACATGAGCGAGATCATCCGGGCGGGCCTCGGATCGGTCGACGACGGCCAGATGGAGTCGGCGATCTCGGTCGGCATGACCCGCCGCCAAGCGATGCGCAAGATCGTGCTGCCGCAGGCGGCGCGGATCATCGTGCCCCCGCTGGGCAACCAGTTCAACAACATGATGAAGACGACCTCGCTGCTGTCGTTCATCGGCGTCCTGGAGCTCTTCGCCCAAGCCCAGCAGGTCTACTCCACCAACTTCAAGCCCGTCGAGATCTTCGCGGCCGTCGCCGTCTGGTACCTGCTGCTCACGACGATCTGGTCGATCTTCCAGGCCTACCTGGAGCGCCGCCTGGATCCCGCTGGCGCCGACGACCGCGGCCCGGGGCCGTTTGGCAGGATCAAAGGACGGCTGCGGCCCGCTGCATCCACGACCGGAGGCGCGGCATGACCCCCGACCTGAACAAGGGCGAAGGCGCGAGCCTGGTCGCGGCGCAGGCCGGCACGGTCACCGCGCGCGGCGTGGTGAAGTGCTTTGGCTCCAACCGCGTGCTCGACGGCATCGACCTGGAAGTCGGCTCTGGCGAGGTGGTCTGCCTGATCGGGCCGTCAGGTTCGGGCAAGACGACGTTCCTGCGCTGCCTGAACCAGCTGGAGTCGATCGACGACGGCCTGGTGGAGATCGACGGCGTGC
>JAEMRF010000014.1:0-7394 GCA_016463515.1 Solirubrobacteraceae bacterium
CCGACGCCGACGCCGCCAGTCGGACCGACGCCCGCACCGACTCCGGCGCCCACACCAACGCCGACGCCGACGCCCGCACCGACCCCCACACCAACGCCCAGCCCGATCCCTGACCAGGGAACACCCCTCTTCGTCGACGACACGTCGGCCGCGGCGCTGCAGGTCAGATCGTGGGCTGCGACGCGTCCGGCCGACGCCGCGCTGATCCAGCGCATCGCAAGCCAGCCGCAGGCAGTGTGGCTCGGGGGTTGGAGCGGCGACGTCGGCAGCGCTGCTGACGCGGTCCTTGACCGCGCTGCGGGCCGCTCGCGGGTCGTCTTCGCGGTCTACAACGTGCCCGCCCGAGACTGCGGGCAGTACTCAGCCGGTGGACTCTCTGCAGTGGCCTACCGCGCTTGGATCGACCGCCTCGCCGTGGGCATCGCTGGGCGGCCGGCACTGGTGATCCTGGAGCCAGACGCGTTGGTGCTGACCGATTGCCTGTCTCCGCAAGGTGTGACCGAACGGTACGACCTGCTTCGCCATGCGATCCAGGCGCTCTCGGCCGGCGACAGCACCAAGGTCTACATCGACGCTGGCCACGCCGGCTGGAAGTCCGCGGCCGAGGTTGCCGCGAGGCTCCAGCAGGCGGGCGTGGCTGGCGCGGCCGGTTTCGCGCTGAACACCTCGAACTTCGGCACCACGACCTCACAGGTCCAGTACGGCCGCGACGTGTCGGCGCGGATCGGCGGCAAGCCGTTCGTCGTCGACACCAGCCGCAACGGGAATGGCAGCGCCCCCGGCGGAGCTTGGTGCAACCCCGCCGGGCGAGCGCTCGGCGAGCAGCCCACCCTCCAGACCGGCTTGATGGGCGTCGATGCGTTCCTATGGATCAAGCGCCCCGGGGAGTCCGACGGCACCTGCAACGGCGGGCCGCCGGCCGGCCAATGGTGGGCCGACTACGCGCTTGGGCTGTCCCGCGCTGCCTACCCGGCGCCGTGAAGCTGTGAGAGAGCAGGGCGCGCGAGCCTGCGCGCGGCCTGCCCAACCACCTCAGATGAACGTGACGACGCGCGCCTTGATGCGTGGCATGCAGCGCGAGACGTCGAGCCGACCGGTCATCTTCTTGCCGCCGCTCGTGGTCACGACGACCCGCAGCTTGAGCGTGCCTGAGGGCAAGGCGCGGAACTTCTGCGCGCGGAACTGTGGGGTGGAGAGGATGCGCAGGTTGCGGCCGGTGACCGACCGCTGGTACTTGCCGCCCAGGTAGTACGCGGCCTTCACGATGCGCTTGCCCTTGGGCTGCACCAGCCGGGTGCTGAGCACGCGGTCCAGGTTGCAGTACTGGGCAGCGCTGGCCGGGGCAGTCCCGCTGGCTGGCGGAAGCGTGACGGTTCCGGCGAGTGGCACGACGTTGTTCAGGCAGTTGACGGCCTCACATTCTGCGCGCGTCCGCAGCAGGACCGTGAAGACGCCCGAGTTGTCGTCCGACGGGCGGTCGTCGAACCGGAGGCGGAGTGGCACACCTGTGCCCTTGAGCGCGTAGTTGTAGGTGTGGTCGGCCCGGGGCGCCGAGGGAATGCCGCCAACGGGGATGCCGCGTACGAAGGTCGAGGCCGTCGAGAACTCAAAGCCGGAGTAGGTGTTCGGGCCCGACGGCATCGGGAGCGAGACTTCCTCGCAAGCGTTACCGCCGTCGCGCAGTGGCGCGCCGCGGGGTGCTGCAAAGACGGTCGCTGCATCCCAGCTCCCGACCACCGGCGCCGCACCAGGCGACGGCTCGATCACCGACGGCTCCGGCGAACCGCAGACGTTGCCCGCGTAGTCGGCGGTGTCCCAGATCGACCCGGTGCCCGAGATCGTGAGCACGTAGTCGCCGCCGCTCACGAGCCTCAACTGCGACTGGGCGGCGGCATCGCTCTGCGTCGCATTGGCGGGCGAGCGTAGGTCGAGCTTGATCGTTTCCGCAGCGTGGGCGGTTGCGGGTGCAAGTACGGCCACGGTGGTGGCCGCTAGCGCGACCCACGTGGTGCGTGGTGAGCTCATCGTCATCAACTGATTTCTGTTGTGGAGCGGCCGCACGACCCGAGAAGATCGGTCGACAGCATGATCCGGCCGAGCGCAATCCATGCGCCGCCGTAGTACGTGGGTGTCTGGGCCTGCACCTGGTCGGCCACACCGAACAGGCGGTTGCGTTCAGCGAACTCGCCTGTGGCGTCGGCCGCAGACGCCGCCGCGATGGTGGCAACGGCGTTGCGGTTGCCACCGAGGGGGCGTCCGTCGGCGCGGTAGTCGGCGGTCGGCCCGTCGGGCCCTTGGGCCTTCATGAAGGGCCAAGCGCGCGCCACGAGCCGGCGACCGATCGCTGGAGTCGCAGCAGCTGGGTCGCTGCCGTAGACGGGGCACATCTCGGCGTAGCGCGGCAACACACGGGTCGCCTCGTAGGCAAAGCGCACGCCCTTGGACGGGTCGCCCGGCTGATACGAAGGCACCACCTGTGTGCCGTGAACGCGAGCCCAGTCCGGTGGCAGCGACGGCGAGTTGGTCGTGAGGCCGTCGATGATCTCGAGGCTCGTGTCCTGCAGTTCTTGCCACCGCCGGTCACCGGTTGCCTCGAAGAGCGCGTCGTACGCGCGTGGACTGAAGTAGCTGGGATTCACGACCGCCGGCGACGTGCGAGCCCAGGGACCTGCCACGAGCACCTTGCGCTTGGCCACGTCGATGGTCTCCCGCAGCAAGATCGAGTTCCCGATCTCCAAAGCGGCGGTGCGGTAGGCCGGCACGTCCCAGCGCTCGCTGGCAAGGAGCAGCGCCCGGGCGGCGTCGAGGTCGGCATCGGTGGCCGGCAGCGGGTCAGAGACCTTGCCTTCCGCCCACGAGACCGAGAGCAGTTTGTCCGGGCGCTCGATGTTGTCCTGCGTCCACTGCCAGATCGCGTCGAAGCGGGGGCGATCGTCGATCGCCGCGGCGATGAGCATGCCGTAGGCCTGCCCTTCGCTCACGGTGTCTCCACCTTGATCGCGGCGGACCACGCGTCCGTCCCCGTCGACGTACTCGTCGAGAAAGCGGTTGCCGGCGGCCTTCGCCGCCGCGACATCAGCGGCCGCCACCGGCGATCGCATCGCTGCGTTGCCCTTGACCTGCTCCTGCGGGGCTGTCTGGCCGACACTCGCGGCGTCGGGATTCCGCGCGAGCGCGACGCCAAGACCTGTTCCGAGCACGACCACGGTGACTCCCGCGATCGCCACTGCCCTGCGGCGGCTCATCGGTGGGCCGCCATGACGCGTGCAGTGTGCGGTTCCTCGGCTGGTGCGCGCTCGGCCACGAGCGCCAGCGGTTCCAAACGAGGCTCATTGGCCGCTTGCGGAATGGCAGCGCTTCGGCGCACCGCACGAGCCTGGTTGGCAGCCAGGCCGACGATCATCACGACGAGCCCGCCGTTGAGGAGGGCGAACGCCGCGTTGTTGACCGTCGGCGCGGTGAGGCCCGTGCGAGCCAAGCCGATGGCGATCACGACCAGCAGGCCGACGGCGATGGCGATGTTCGCGCGAAACGGCTTCCAGGGCGAGCCGGCCAGCGCCTCCTTGGAGGTCACCGCGAACCCACCGACCCGGCCGGTGAGGACGCGCACCGTGGCCCGAATATGGATCGGGAAGCTGCCCCAGTTCATCGCCAGGCCCGAGATGCCATAGCCACCGACGGTGAAGCGGCCCAAGTTCACGATGGAGATGAGGAAGTAGGGCAGGAAGTGCTGCACGAACTGCAGGCCGTCGGCGTTGACGGGCTGCAGACCGAACAGCAGCACGGCCACGGGCATCGTGAGGTAGGCGATGATCGTCCAGCCCGACAGCCAGTACGACGTGGCCACGAAGTACTGCCAGCGCTGGACCCAGCTGAGCGGCTTCCAGACCTGCGGGCGCTTGAACAGTAGGTCGATGCAGCCGGTCGCCCACCGCAGTTGCTGGGAGACGTAGCTCTTGGCGTCTTCGGGTCCCAGACCAGCGGTGAGCGGCTCGGCCAAGAACGAGATGTCCCAGCCCAGGCCCACCAGCGTGGTGGAGAGCACGATGTCTTCCGTGATGGAGTCCTCGGGGAAGCCTCCGGCTTCGTCGAGGGCTTCCCTGCGCACGACGAAGTTCGTGCCGCAGCAGAACGCCGAGTCAAAGCCGTCGCGGCCCTGGCAGATCGGTCCGAAGAAGATCTCCTGTTGCTGGGAGGACCCGGCGGTCAGCGCACCTGCACCGACGTTGCCATACACCTGTGGCGTCTGGACCATGCCCAGACGGGCATCGTCGAAGTAGCCGAGGGTCCGCTCCAGGAAGCCGCGCTGGGGTACGTGGTCGCAGTCGAAGACGGCGATGTAGTCCGCGCCCCCGTCACGCGTGACCTCGAGCGCGTGGTTGATGTTGCCGGACTTGGCGCCGGCATTGGTCGCTCGAGCCAGGTAGTCGGCTCCGAGGCTCGCGGCAAGTGCGGCCATCTCTGGGCGGCGGCCGTCGTCCAGCAGGTAGACCCGCACGTCGGCGCCGCGCATGGCGCGAGCAGCCGTCAGCGTCTGGGCGACGATGTCGACTGGCTCGTTGTAGGTCGGGACGAACACGTCGACGCGAGGACGGGCAGCGCTGATCGCCACATCGAACGGGCGCTTCTTGGGACGCCGCAGGCAGGTGGCCCAGAACGAGAGCGCGTGGAAGCCGTTGAAGGCGTCCGCGATGACCAGCAGCGCGAACAGCGGCACGAACCCGACGCGGTCGCCGTCAAGCAACCACCCGAGGTAGTACGCGGTCGCAGCAACACCGGCGATCGCCCAACTCAGGGTGACGGCGCGACTGACGCGTGCCGTGGTGGTGGTCGCCGGCTGGGGTGCCTGCATCGACCTGGGGCGTGGGGTACGGCTCATCGCTCGCCCCTCCAGTTCATCTCGTAGGCGGTCAGGGTGACGTTGGGGAAGCGGACCGACGCGAGCTTCTTGCTCTTGCCGGAGAGGAAGCCGTCGAATTCGGCTGAGATCGCGCCGCCGGACGTCTCGCCCGCGCGCTGGTCTCCGCCTGCGGCATACGACAGGGCGTCGTAGCCGTAGACGACCCAGATGCGGCGCGGGAACGTTTCTCGGAGCCGCGTAAGCATCTCCTCGGGCGCGACGGTGCCGGCGCGGCCCTCTGGTGTGGTGTCGAAGCGGCGCAGGCCGGGGGCGAGGGGGTAATACCCAAGGACCGGATCGGTGCCGTTGAGTTCAAGGACCTCGGGCACGATCAGCACGCCGTCGCCGGGGCGGGCATAGGTGTTGACGGTCGTGATCGCATCGCGCAGGCCGTACAGCCGCGGATTACCGCGGTCGTAGTTCTGCTGCACCGTCGACGCAATGCCGGCCGCGATCAGCACGGCGGCGAGGACTGCGCGAATGCGTCCAGCGCCGATGCCGAGCCAGACACGGCCCCCGAGCACATACGCAGCGGGCACGGCCACGGTGAGGTACCGAGAGTCGAACACGCTCGAGCTCCGCAACACGGCGGCCGCGATGAGTGCAGCGATCGGAAGGCCGACGCACAGCGCGAGCCCCGCCGTGCGCCAGTGGGGCCGACCGAGGTGTGGCAGCGCCACGATCACCGCGACGCAGAGCAGCGGCCAAGCCGCCGCCGCGATGCCCAGGCTCACGTAGTCGTGAAAACCGGTGAGCATCTCCAGACCGGCGATGACGACGGTGAAGAAGTCCGGTTTGGCGAACACCGTGGTGAGCGGCTCCGCCGTGCGGCTGAGCGCGACGACGACACCCCATATGGCCAGCAGCCCGACCGACGTAGCCAGGGCGCCGCACATTGCCAGCGCACGACGGCGGTGCTCGGCCACGAACACCTGCGAGAGCGCGATCACGCCGAGCGACCCGATGATCAAGAGGGCGAAGTAGTGGGTAAACGCGAAGGCCGTCGCGACGAGGGTCAGGCCAACGATGCGCCGGGTGGAAGCGCCTCGCGCCATGGTGCGCCACACGAGCCAGCCGGTGATCGCGGCGAGCGCGAAGAGCTGCGCGTACATCCGGGCTTCGGTGCCGTACCAGACGGCAAACGGACTGAACGCGGCAAGTGCAGCAGCAGGGAGCCCTGATCGCGCCGGCATCGCTTCCTTGGACCAGGCCCAGACGGCCAGGATCCCCACCGCCGACCAGGCGATCGAGAGGCTCCGCATGCCGAGCGGCGAGTCGCCGACCACGCCGGTCCAGAGCGAGGTCAGGATGTGGAACAGCGGCGGATGGACGCCGTTGAACTGTCGCGAGACGACCTCGCTGAGCGAGAGGCCGTGGATCTGCGTATAGGTGATGGTTTCGTCGAGCCACAGACCGCGCTGAGCCACGAGTCCGCGGACGAACAGGCCGGCGAGCAGGATCACTGCAAGCAGCGCGAGTTCACGACGCGCAGCGACGGCCGCGCCTTGAGCCGTCCGTGCGGCGTGACGTTCGACGGCCGGCTCAGCACGGAGCTTGGGCATCGGGGCGTGCACGTCGCGCCCTGGGCGGGGCCGGGTGACCACGGTCATGACTGCACTCCGACGGACACGCCGACGCGGCTGGGCGCGGCATCAAGAGACTGAGGGTCGGGCATTGGATACACGCGCGCCGGGCGGACCCTCACGAACGCACCGACCAGCCCGACCGCGGCCAGGGCAGCGCCGAAGAGCACGCCTAGTGCGACGGCCGCGTCGGCCGCGACCCCAAGCGGGGCAAGGGCGAGGAGGAATCCTGCTTCGCGAGCACCGTGCCCGCCAAACGAGATTGGCAGAGCCATGGCGATGCCAACCACGAGCACCACGGCAGGGGTGGCCCAGCCCAGTGGGATCGACAGCGACCGAGCAAGCGCCCAGACGCCGGTGAACCAGACGACTTCGAACACCAGCGTCCAGCCCAGCCAGCTGAGCAGCCCACGCTGCGCAGCAACCACGACGGTCGCGCCGAGCCCGGCATACGACACGATCGCCACCGGCCACGTGATTTCCGGCGGGAGGCCCAGCCCGGCGACCGGCAGAAGCGCTCCGGCAGCCAGAGCGAGTGCGACGAGGCCCGTGACCCGATCGGTCACGACGCTGCGGGTCGCGGTCTTCCAGGTCCCTAGCGGGCGGACCGCTCCAACGCGGACCGCGTCTCCGCCGATGCCAGTGGGCAGCACGGAGTTGTAGAAGCAGCCGCGAAGATAGATAGCGATGAACCAGCGCGGAGTCTCGTCGAGACCGAGCTGTAGGGAGAGCTCGCGCCAGCGTTGCCCGCTGACGATCTGGCCGAGCAGGAGCAGCGCCGCCCCGAGCGTCACGAGCGGCAGACTTGCGCTGTCGAGACGGTCGAGCACGTCGCCCAGAGGGATCTGGGATACGCCGACGCCGATCAGCGCAACGGTGCTGGCGATGCGAAACGGCCGCGAGCCGATGAT
>JAEMRF010000014.1:7494-22895 GCA_016463515.1 Solirubrobacteraceae bacterium
CGACGCCGATCAGCGCAACGGTGCTGGCGATGCGAAACGGCCGCGAGCCGATGATCGCCAGCACGTGTTTGAACTGCGGGTGCGCGTCAACGCGCTCAGCGACGGAGCTCATGCCTGCTCGCGCGCTGAGAGGGCGTCCACCGGGCTGAGATGGTGGCGGCCGTGGGGGGAGGTCACGCCGCTGGTGCCTCGGTCGGGGCGCCGGTGTTCCGGCGCTCGGATCCGGGCTGATGCCAGCTCGTGGAGCGCGACGTCCAGCGCGGCGCGCTCGTCGGCCAGCACCTCAGCCGTTCGCACTCTGGGTTGAGACGAGGCGGCTTCGCGGTTCACGACCTCGGAGATGCGTCGGTCGTTCCCACCTGTGGCCGACCCGTGGACGGCGATCTCGCTCACGACGCCAACGCCCAAGAGCGTCATCACCAGGAGCACGCCCAGCCCGACGATCAATCCAGCAAGCGAGGCGTGCCCAAGCGCGAGGACGAGGGCGGTCAGTGCGAGGCTCAGGCCGAACGCCACCGCAGCCGCGGCCCCGAACGCGTGCATCGGGCGGTAGCGGTACTTCGTGAGCATCATGACCGTGACCAAGTCGAAGCTGCCGGCGAAGATCCGTCCGAAGCCGTACTTGGATTCGCCGTACACGCGAGGGTGGTGCTGAACGACGATCTCGTCGACCCGAAAGCCCTGCGCTCCCAGCACCGCTGGCAGGTAGCGATGCATGTCGCCGTAGGTGTATGGACCCAACGCATCGACGGCATCCCGCGAGTAGGCCTTGAAGCCGCAGTTGAAGTCGTTGAGCTTGAGCCCAGAGACGTTGCGCAGCACGAAGTTGAAGAACTTCGACGGGATGCGCTTGCCGAGTGGGTCGTGGCGCTCCTTCTTCCAACCGGAGACCGCGTCGGTGCCCGGCGTGTCGAGGGCGTCGAAGAACCGAGGGAGCTCGGCAGGATCGTCCTGCAGGTCACCGTCCATCGTCACGATCACCTCGCCGAGTGCGCGCTGGAACCCGACGCTGAGCGCTGCCGCTTTCCCGAAGGTGCGCCGCTGACGGATGCCATGGACCTCCTCGTGGGTCTCGGACAACGCGCAGATCGATGCCCATGAGCCATCGGTCGAACCGTCATCGACGAGCAGGATCTCCACCGAACGCCCGGCGAGGTCGCAGGCTGCGATGACACGCTCGGTGAGTTCAGAGAGGGTGCCGCGCTCATTCAGAATCGGCACCACGACCGAGACATCTGGAGCGAACGTCGAGCGACTCATCGTGCCGCACCAAGGTCCGCGCGCCCGCCGCCGAGGTCGGCGCGGTTTGGCCCGCGCTGGGGCACGGTCGCATCGTCGGGCACGAAGACGCGCCGCGTATCGATCCGATTCAGTGCCTCAGTCTCCGAGGCCGTCGGACCGGCTTCAAAACGGTCTTGCAACGCGCCGCCGATGGCGACACCGGCCGCTGTCACGAGCACTGCAGACACCAGCAGCACCGCCAGTGCCGCGAGGCGTGCTGGCTTGAAGGAATGGTTTGGCCGAAGCCTGGGTGTCGTGCCGATCTGCATGGACGTTGCCTCTCGCATGGTCCGAGCGATCCGGGGTTCCAGGTCGCTGTTGAATGCCTTGAGCCAGCTAAACCGGTGGATCGAAACATCCGCGGAACCGGCGTTCCGAGGCTTTTGTGAGTGCGGGCACAGCCACGACCGCCTAAGCGCCAAGTACCTGGCGCCATCACCCGACGGTCCTACGCGGCGGCGATCTGATCTGGACACAGGGCGGACTCAGCCCACAGACCTCACACGTTTGGCCGGCGAGTTCATGACGATGTTTTCCGCCTGTTCATCGAGGTCATCCCCGGTCACGGCCCGCAGACGCTAGCTCCGAAGGAGTTCCTCGGAAAGCGTCCACATGCGCTCAGCGTCCTGCGAACTCCGCAGGCGGCTGAAGAGCTTCCGAGCCGCCGGAGGACCCCCGAGCTGACCACGGCCAGCCGGTCCGTAGAGCACCCCGGCTTCAGCCTCGGCCGATGTGGCGGCGTAGAGGGCGGAGAGTCCAGCAGTCTGCGGCGTGCCAACCAGGATGCCTCGCGCCGAGAGCGCGCGGATGAGCCGTACCGCTGTCGTGTCTTTGTCACGGCCGACCTCGGGGCGAGCCGAAAGCAGGCCGGTCGGCGCGACCCCGGGGTGAGCGAGGTTGCTGGTGATGCCCCAGCCTGCCGCCCGACTGCGGTTGGCCAGCTCCAACGCAAACAGTCCGAACGCGATCTTGGAATGGCTGTAGGCCTTCATGCCGTGGTACGAGCGTTCCCAGTTGGGGTCGTCCCAGTTGATCGCGTTGCGGTTGGCGGCGATGCTGATCTGCGCCGTCACGCGAGCTCGACCCTCGCGCAGCAGCGGCAGGAGCTGCGTCGTGAGCGCGAAGTGCCCCAAATGATTCGTGCCGAACTGCAGCTCGTGCCCGTCGGCGGTGATCTGCCGAGTCGGCGGGGTCATCACTCCGGCGTTGTTGATGAGGATGTGGATCGGGAGTCCTTCGGCCAGCAGCTGTTGGGTCAGGGTTGCCACCGAGGCCAGGGACGCCAGGTCAAGCTCAGCGAGCGACACCTCCGCATCGGGGGTTCGTCGGCGGATCTCCGCAAGCGCGAGCTGGCCCTTGCGCTGATTTCGCACGGGCATCACTACGTGGGCGCCGGCCTTTGCCAGCCTGGCCGCGATGATGAGGCCCATCCCGTCACTTGCGCCCGTCACCAGAGCCCGCTTGCCTGCGAGGTCGGGGACGGAGATGTCGAAGTTCTTTGGCATGGTGGTCGTTCCCTTGGTTGCTCTGCCCGAGACGTTGGAGCAAACGAGCAGACCCAACCAGGGCCTGTGAATCCGTGGATGACCCGCCGACCCAGCCGCAAGAGGGGACTGACGATCCGTGGTTGGAGAACCCAAAGCCCGGTAGAACGAGACGAGAACTCGAAAGGAGAGGTATGGCTATCGATCGAGCGGGGCTCGCAGCCTTCTTGCGGCATCGCCGCCACGCGCTGCAGCCCGAAGACGTTGGCCTGCCCCGCGGCCAGCGGCGCAGAACGAGCGGGCTACGCCGTGAAGAGGTTGCGGCGCTCTGTCACATGTCGACCGACTACTACGCCCGGCTCGAACGCGAACGCGGCCCACAACCGTCAGAGCAGATGCTCGCATCGATCGCGCAGGGCCTGCACCTCTCGTTGGACGAGCGCGACCACGTCTTTCGGCTGGGCGGCCATCAGCCGCCGCCGCGTGGCGCCACGAGTGAGCACGTGAGTCCGGGCCTGCTGCGGATCCTGGACCGTCTCCTCGACACGCCAGCCGAAATCGTGACGGAACTCGGCGAGACGCTCCGCCAAACCCCGATGGGGATCGCACTGACGGGCGATACGACCCGCTATGCCGGGCCGGCTCGAAGTCTGGGCTACCGGTGGTTCACCGACGCCGAGGCCCGGGGCCGGTACGCCCCGCAAGATCATCAGTTCCTCTCTCGCCTCTATGCGTCCGGCCTGCGCTCGATTGCCACGCTCCGTGGTCCGGAATCTCCAGCGGCAAAGTATGCCGAGCGTTTGGTGGCCGAGTCCGAGGAGTTTCGGGAGCTCTGGGCGAAACACGAGGTAGGACTCCGTCCGAACGACGTCAAACGCTTCGTGCATCCGTCCGTCGGGGCGCTTGAACTCCACTGCCACTCGCTGGTAGATCCCGACCAGTCCCACCGCTTGCTCGTGTACACGGCCGCTCCAGGAAGCGACAGCCACGACAAGCTTCAGCTGTTGGCGGTGCTCGGCACACAGGTGCTCTCGTGACAGCTGAGCTGACGGGCGAGGCTGCATCCTGACGCCCCGATAGGGCTCAGACGTACTGCGCGGCCGCGTGGCCTGAAGCCCAGGCCCACTGGAAGTTGAACCCGCCGAGGTGGCCGGTCACGTCGAGGACCTCGCCGATGAAGTAGAGGCCGGGGTTCTTCAGCGACTCCATCGTCTGCGACGAGACTTCGCGGGTGTCGACGCCGCCCAAGGTGACCTCGGCGGTGCGGTAGCCCTCCGTGCCGGCTGGAACCACCTGCCACGCGCTCAGCGTCTGGGCGATCTCGCGCAGATCGGCTGGGGTGTACTGCTTCATCGGTTTGGAGCCGAACCAGAAGTCGGCCAGCAGCACGGCCATCTTCTTGGTGAAGACTTCACTGAGGACGGTTCTCAGCTCGCTGTTCGGGCGCTGCGTCTGCTGGCTCTGTAGCCACTCCACGGCGTCGTGGTCGGGCAGCAGGTTGATCTCTACGGCGTCGCCGAGCTGCCAGAACGACGAGATCTGCAGGATGGCGGGTCCGCTCAGGCCACGGTGGGTGAAGAGGAGGTTCTCGCGGAAGCTCTGGCCGTTGCAGCGCGCCACGCAATCGACCGACGTTCCAGAGAGCTCGTTGCAGAGCTCCTTGAGCGCGTCGGTGATGATGAACGGCACCAGTCCGGCTCGTGTGGGCAGCACGTTGTGCCCGAACGCCTGCGCGACGTCGTAGCCAAAGCCGGTGGCGCCGAGCGTCGGAATCGACAGACCGCCCGTCGCGATCACGACCGAGGTCGCAGTGACCGGACCGAGGTCGGTCTCCAGCGCATAGCCCGTCTCGGTCTTGTCGATCTGCCGGACCGACGTGCTCACGTGCAGCTCCACACCGGCCCGTTCGCACTTGTCCAGCAGCATGCCCAGGATGTCCTTGGCGCGGTTGTCGCAGAAGAGCTGGCCCAGCTTCTTCTCGTGGTAGGGCACGCCGTACTCGCT
The DNA here is from genome assembly GCA_016463515.1 of Solirubrobacteraceae bacterium. Lineage (GTDB taxonomy): Bacteria > Actinomycetota > Thermoleophilia > Solirubrobacterales > Solirubrobacteraceae > JAGIBJ01. The sequence goes on from JAEMRF010000014.1 coordinate 12,264, forward strand.
GACCATCGCGATGAAGTCCCACTGCGTGTAGCGGGCCAAGGCCGACTTACAGAACTGGGGGTTGGGGTTCTGCGAGAAGTAGTTCTCGGGCTCGGCGTACATGTTGGTGAAGTTGCACCGGCCGCCACCACTCATGAGGATCTTCTTGCCGGGCTTGTTGGAGCTCTCGATCACCAACACCTGGCGCCCGCGAGCAGCCGCGGTCATGGCACACATCAGGCCGGCGGCGCCAGCGCCGATGATCACAACGTCGGGAGAGCGCAAAGCAGGTCCTGGAGGCAGCAGACATGCGGGATCCGAGACCCGCGCCCCACAAGGTAGCGGTGCGATGGCGCGGGGGAGGAGCGCACCCTCTGAACGCTGCGCTGCGTTCCCGGGCCTAGGCGACGCGCGGCTCGTTCGCGCTGGTCACGCGCAGAGCGCCGGCCGGCTCGAGCGGTGAGCCGAAGATCGAGGGCGCGGCAAGCACGTCGCCCGCTTGCAGGGGCCGCGAGAAGCGATAGCCCTGCCCGAGGTCACACCCGAGTCGGCGGAGTTCTTCAGCTTGCGCGTCTGCCTCGATGCCTTCGGCCACAACCATCATCCGTAGGCTCGAGGCGAGGTGCACGATGGCCTCCACCAAGGAGCTTCCGTCCCGCTCGATCACGTCGTCGATGAACGACTTGTCGACCTTGACCACGTCGACCCGGAACTGCCGCAGATACGAAAGCGACGAGTAGCCGGTGCCAAAGTCATCCAGGGCAAAGCGCGCCCCGAGCGCCTTGACCTCGGCCATCTGTCCCAAGGCGGAGTCGATGCTCTCGATCAGTGAGGATTCGGTGACCTCAAGGAGCAGTTGCTCGGCCGGCAGCCCGGACGCAAAGAGGGCGCTTCGGACCTGCTCCGGCAGCACGCCGGCCGCGAGCTGCTGCCCAGCAACGTTGACGGAGATGTAGCGGCGCTCGCCCCAGGTCTGCTGCCAGAGCTGCACCTGCCGGCACGCTTCGCGGAGCGCCCAACCGCCGAGCGGCACGATCAGGCCGGTGGCCTCTGCCAGCGGAATGAACTCAGCTGGTGAAAGCAGCCCTCGCACTGGGTGATGCCATCGCGCGAGGGCTTCGTAGCCGAGCACCCGGTTCGTCTTCAGGTCCACGATCGGTTGGTAGACGAGGTGCAGCTCCTCGCGCGCGATCGCACGCCGCAGATCGGCCGTGAGCGCCAGTCGATCGCGGGCGCCGGCGTGCATCGCGGGAGCGAAGTACTCCACGGTGGTGCCCGGCAGGCGCTTGGCCTCGTACATCGCAAGTTCGGCGTTTCGCAGGACGACCAGCGCTGCATCGTCGCCCACGTCCGCGCCGCCGGCCGCGGCACCGAGCGCAATCCCGATGGACCCCTCCACGAGGAAGTGCTCGCCGCCGAGCAGGAACGGCTCGGCCAGCGCAACGGTCATGCGCTGCGCGATCCCAGCTGCTTCGTCGGCTCTGCCTTCTCCCTCGATCAGCACGGCGAACGCGTCTCCCTCCACGCGCGCGAGGAGCTCGTCGCCGCGGGTCAGCGCGTCGAGCCGACCGGCCACGGCGCAGAGCAACGCATCGCCGACGGCATGCCCATGCACGTCGTTGATGACCTTGAAGTCATCCAGATCGAGCAGCACCAGGGTCTGCTCCGGCGCGGCGCCAAGCGGAGCGTCCGCTCCGCGCCTGAGGCGATGCTCGATCGCTGCTCGGCTCGGCAACCCCGTCAGGGCGTCCTGGCGCTCGCGCCGCTCCACGGCGACGCGCCGACCGGAGAAGCTGAACCGCACGAGCAACAACGTGATCACGCTCAGGGCGCCGAGCAGCACGGCCACGTTGAGGACGCGGGCACGCGTCGACTCGGTGGCGGCGGTTGCGCGGGCAGCCCGCTGAGCGGCGCGGCCGGCGTCGAGAAGTCGCTGGTACTCGAAGGCAGTGAGCGCCGCCGCCTCGCTTGGACGGTCAGGCGTGGTGAGCAACGCTCTGCCGCGGGCTGCATAGTCATCAAGTGCCGCTGCGCTCGACGGACTCTCGGCGGCGAACTCACGGCCGAGCCGGTCGACCGCACGCTCCCACTCCGTCCTGGCGGACGCCGCGTCTGCCTGTGGGGCCGACGTTGCGTCGAGCAGCAGGTCGTCGAGCTGCAAGATGGCTGGAATGGTCGCGGCCATGCGATCAGCCCGCCGGTCCGACCGCTCAGCAGACTGGCTGGCGAGCGTCAGGCAGATGGCTGCGAGCGCGGCCACCAGTGTCGAGACCGCGATCATGAGCGACACATGCCACGAGTCTCCGCCCGTGCGCCGCTCCAGCGTGGTGCGGATCGCAACGAGGACCGCGGTCACGCCAAGTGCGACCGCCACGAAACCTGACGGTGGAGCGCTTCCGTTGATGTAGGCGGTCACCAAGACAGCGATCGGAAGCCCGACCGAGGCAGGCAGGAACCACACGCGCGCGTCGTGTGGGATGCCGCCTGAACGGTGCCCGCGCTCGAGCACGCCAAGGAACTGGGGGTGCAGAGCGACGAACGTCCAGAGCACGAATCCCACACCGTGGCGGGCCGCGAACGGATCGCCGGTGGGGTCGGCCACGCGGATTGCGAGGTCAACGGCGATATTGCCGACGACCCCGAGCGCCAGCAGGACGGCAGGGGTGTTCCATTTGCCGCCACCGACCACGTACGTCGCCCCGAAACCCAAGAGCGCCAGGACGCCCAGGCCCCAGACCACGAGCTCCGGCGATGCGCCCTGCGGCTGGATGACCGCGAACCACAAGGGCGCAAACAACGCGGCAGCAAAGACCACGCCATCTACCTGCCGAGTCCAGTCCGGCCAACGGCCGCGGATAGCACCGACCCAGGCGATGACCGCGCAAAACGTCAACGTCCCCAGCGCGTCGATCGCGTCGATCGCGGTGAGCTCCGGCGAGCCGACGTCGACAAGACCGCTCGCACCGAGTGCGTCGGCCGCGAGCCATAGCGCGTTTGCTACTGCGAACAGCCAGCAGAGGTTGCGGTCGGTTCGAGGGATGTCCTCGCGCGGGAGCCGCCAGGCAATCGCGCACAGCAGGGCCACGCCCCACAGGCATCCGACCACGTTGAGCGCTCCCACGCCGATCAGCGCGCCGGCACCCACAGTGCCTGCGAGCAGCACCCACAACGCGGTGGTAATCCGGCTATCCATCGGACCGGTATTCGGCAGCAAGGAGCCGGCGCTGAGACGCTGGGCCCGCACGTCGGATGAACGTCCGTACCACCGGTGTCGCCGAGGGCCGGTGGGAGCGATGTCGAGAACTGGCTCCTAGCTCCGTCCCAGGTACGAACACGGCCACAATGGCCGTGCCTCTAGCAAGGAGAATTCGATGGCCAAGTACCTGCTGCTCAAGCACTACCGGGGAGCCCCAGCCGCGGTGAACAACGTCCCGATGGACCAGTGGGAGCCGGAGGAGGTCACCGCTCACATGCAGTACATGCGCGACTTCGCAGCTCGGCTCGAGGGCACCGGCGAGTGGGTCGATGGCCAGGCGCTCTCGCCGGACGGCATGTTCGTGCGCTACGACGGAGCGGGGCGCCCGCCGGTCACCGACGGTCCGTTCGCCGAAACCAAGGACCTCATCGCTGGCTGGATGGTGATCGACGTCGAGACGCAGGCTCGGGCGATCGAGCTGGCCGGCGAGCTCTCTGCGGCGCCCGGTGCCGGCGGCAAACCCATCCACGAATGGGTCGAGGTGCGCCCGTTCTACGGCATTCAGATGACGGCGACCGAGTGAACGAAGCCCTCCTCAGGGAGCTGGTCCCAGCGGTGATCGGGGTACTCGTCCGTCGCGGAGCTGACTTCGCGGCGGCCGAGGACGCCGTCCAGGACGCGCTCGTGGAAGCGGTACGCGTCTGGCCGCACGACGCACCGCGCGATGCCAAGGGCTGGATGGTGACCGTCGCGTGGCGCAAGTTCCTGGATGCCGCGCGAGCCGACACCGCACGGCGCCGTCGGGAGGAGGTCGTGGACGCCGAGCCTGCGCCCGATCAGGCCGAGGCGGCCGACGAGCTCCAGCTGTACTTCCTGTGCGCGCACCCATCGCTCACGTCGGCCTCGGCGGTGGCGCTCACGCTCCGGGCCGTTGGCGGCCTGACCACGAAGCAGATCGCCCGTGCCTACCTGGTGCCGGAGGCGACGATGGCGCAACGGATCAGCCGGGCCAAGCGCACCCTTTCAGGTGTGCGGTTCGATGAACCTGGCGAGATCGACACCGTGCTGCGCGTCCTGTATCTGGTCTTCAACGAGGGGTACTCGGGCGACGTAGATCTCTCAGCCGAAGCGATCCGGCTCACGCGCCAGTTGTCTGCCCGTGTCGCCCAGGAGGAGGTTCGAGGTCTGTTGGCGCTCATGCTGCTGCACCACGCGCGCCGGCCTGCGCGTGCGGCCGCCGATGGGCGACTGGTGCCGCTGGCCGAGCAGGATCGCACCCTCTGGGACACCGGCCTGATCGCCGACGGCGTCGAGATCCTGCAAGCCGCGCTGGCCCGCGGCCGCCCAGGTGAATTTCAGGCTCAGGCGGCGATCGCCGCGCTCCATGCCGACGCGCCGTCGGCTGCAGCGACCGATTGGGTGCAGATCGTGGCGTGGTACGACGAACTGGTGCAGCTCACGGGCAACCCGGTGGCCCGCCTGAATCGGGCGGTGGCGGTGGGGGAGGCTGACGGCCCGCGCGTCGGGCTCGCAGCGCTGGCTGAGCTGCCCGACTCCTTGCCCCGGTACGACGCGGTCGCGGCGTACCTGCACGAGCGCGATGGTGACCGCCAGACCGCTGCGCGGCTCTACGCCCAAGCGGCCCGTTCGGCACCGAGCCTCCCGGAGCGCGACCACCTCACGAGACAAGCCGCCCGACTCAATGCGGAGCTGCGCGGCTAGGCATCGCGAGTGTCTTCACCCCATCGGCCCCGCCGGAACGTTTCAGCGCGGCAGCTGCTTGCGCCACGCGCTGTACGACGCGACGCTCTTGGCACGCGGCCACGCCAGCCACGGCCACGGATGCACCTCGACCGGGGCGAGCAACGCGGCGCGCCTCCGCCATCCGGGGACCGGTGTGAAGGTCGCAGCCAGCGAGCGCCCCCGCAACAGGGTCGCCGGGTCACCGCGGTAGAGCTCGACCGGTCGGCGCGCGGCGAGGTCTGCGAGCGTCTCTGCGAGGAACACGAGGCGTTTGCCCGAGAGGCGCAGCTGCGCCAGCAGCGGGGCGTCGAAAACGAACACGGCAGGCAGGTCGGGATGTGCGGCAAGTGCTGGATCCGCATCGCCGAGTGACTCGGCCGTCAGCCAGACCGCGTCAGGATCCGACGCACCGTGAGGAGCGTCGCCCCACCGGCCCCGCTCGACGGTCCTTGGCCCAGTGGTGGCGTCGACGTCTGGGTCGCTGCGCAGCCGCGGATCCTCGTCAACCTTGGCGCCGCGCTCCTCCGGCGGCCAGTCCTGGATCGGACACGCCTCGCGCAACGCGCAGCGTTTGCAGAACGCGGGAGCGCGCTTTTCGACTTGCCAGCGGCTGAAGCCGTAGGGCTTCCCGGTACCGGCGCCGACCGTCCACTGCCAGCCCAGGCGGTTTGCGGCCCGCGAGCCATCGAGCAGATGCGTGAACATCGCATCGTCGCCGTCGCGCCACGGGTGACCGGCGCGGATCGTCCACTGCGACGCGAGCCACATGCGCGTCTGGTTGACGGCCCATCCATCGCGCTCGAGTTCTCCGACGACCGCGTCCATGCACGCCATCTCACGCGGCCACGGCTCGGGCCACCGGTCGCGCGCCGGCACATCGTGGCGCAGGGGCCTACGCATGGCGTTGCCGACGCGGGCGTAGACGTGGCGGGCGTACTCCTGCCAAAGCAGCTCGTCGTGAAACTTCGACACGTCGCTCCCCGGCCCAAGGCTCGTGGCGCGCCACACGCGCGGCAGCGGCAGCAGCCCATGGCGGATGTAGGGCGAGAGACCACTCGCGCCGCGCCGCGACGGCGGCCAGACGCCGCTGCGCGACCGCGCGTAACCGCTGACGTCAAACGCCTCCAGCGCGGCGTCGGCGGCGCCCTGGCCGCCCCGGAATCGAGGCGAGGCGACCACGCCCTGCGGCCCTTCGAGGGTGAGGTCACCGAGGTGTTCGCCGACCCACGCCGCGGCATCGGCGAACGAGGGCGTCGGCAGCTGAGAGTCGGCGCGCAGCGTCATCTGGTGGGTACGCACGCCGCCGCACGGCGGCTCATCGGCCGCCGCTTCGGCGATTACCCAGAGGCCACGAGGCCATCGCGTCCAGGGAGCACTCGGCCGACCACGTCGGTAAGCGTCACGACACCCACCAGATCCGCGCCCCGCTCCACCACAGCCAGCTGCTCCCGCCGCTCCCGCATCTGCCGCAGGAGTTCGTAGACCGGGGTTTGTGCCTCGACGCGCATGACCGGTCGCGCGAGCTCTTCGGCTCGAGCGCTGGCATCCGTGCGCATGGTGTCGCGCACGTGGACCACGCGGCTGAGCTGGCCGACGGAGTCACGCACAAGGATCCGAAGGTGACCAGAGGCCTGCGCGGCCGCGTGCACGTCGGCCACGAGCGCGCCAGGGCCCACGGCCGTCGGCTCCGCATTCGCGGTCGTGATGTCGGCGACGGTGAGTCCCTCCAGCTCGATGACCTCTGAGATATGGCTGCCGAGCTCTGGTTCAAGGACCCCAGCCCGCTCGGAGTACTCGACCAGGCTGCGAATGGTCTCGGCATCACGCCCGCCGATCGCGGCCCGCTCAACCGGCTGCACCCCGGCCCTTGCGACCAGCCGGTTGGCGACCGTGTTGACCCTGCGCAGGAAGGGCCGAAAGACGAAGATGAACGCACGCGACGGAATACCGATGATCCGGGCTGCCAGCTCTGGGCGAGCGATCGCCCACGACTTCGGCGCCATCTCACCGATTACCAGGTGCAGAAACGTCACGACGAAAAGCGAGAGCGCGAATGCGGCTCCGCCAGCCAGCCAGATCGGCAGTCCGAGGGCTTCGAGTTCCGGGCCCAACCAGGCGTCCATCGCAGGCTTCGTGACGGCGCCCAGCGCGAAGGTGCACACCGTGATGCCGAGTTGAGCACCGGCCAGCATGATCGTGAGCTCGTCCATGCCACGCAGCGCCGCCCGCGCAGACGCGCGGCGCACCGCGTCCTGCTCCAAGCGGTGCTTCCTGGCTCCTAGGAGCGCGAACTCGATGACGACGAAGAAGGCGCTGAGTGCAATGAGCAGTGCGGTCACTGCAGTGATTCCCCAGGCGCTCATCGGTGGTCCTCCATCGGTTGGGCGCCGTCTGGTGCAGGTGAGCCAGGAGGCGGCAGCTGCACACGCAGCAGGCTCGGGACGTAGCGCTCGACCTCCGCTACCTCGATCACGAGCCAACGTGGATGGAGAACTTCACCGAGCATGTCCGCGGGGTGGTGGGGCAGCGCAACGCTGACGCGGTCACCAGGCTCTGGCAGAACTCCACCACCGGCGATGATCAAGCCGGCGACGGTCTCAAAGTCCCCGCGAGGGAGCGAACGACCCAGGATCCGCTCAGCTTCGTCCAGCGGCAGATCACCATCCATGAGCCACACATCGTCGCCAGCGACCTCGGCGCCGGGGTCGCGCAGTTTGTCGTGTTCGTCACTGATCTCGCCGACCAGCTCCTCGGCGAGATCCTCAACCGTCAGGACACCGCTGAAGCCGCCGTACTCGTCGATCACGCAGGCCAGCTCGTTCTTGCTGGCCGTCAGCCGCTCCAGCGCATCGGGCAGCGGCATCAACGTCGGGACGACCAGCGGCGAACGCATCAGCGTGCTCACCGGGCGCTCGTCGGTCGAACCGGCAAGCAGCACGTCAGACAAATGGATGACGCCGAGCGGCTCATCCTGCGCGCCCAGCACGGGGTACCGAGTGTGCCCGGAAGACATCAGGCTCCACATCTGGGCGATGGAGGTATCCGGGCGCACCACACCCACGCGTGCCCGCGGGACCATCGCGTGTTCGACGTCGCGGGCGGGGAAGTCGAGGATCCGATCCAGGAGGATCGAGAGCTCGTCCGGCAGGTCACCGCTCGTTCGCGACTCACCGATGATGTGCCCGAGGTCCTCTGCGGTGGCGCTGCTGTCGACGTCGTGGACAGGCTCCACGCGCAGCAGCCGCAGCACCGCATTGGACGACATGTCGAAGAACGAGATGAGCCAGCCGAACGCCGCCAGGTAGAGCTTCGTGGAGCGGGCCAACGTTTTGGCCAGCGGCTCGGGGCTGGCGATCGCGAGATTCTTGGGAAAGAGTTCACCGAAGATCATCTGCACGATCGACGCGAGAATGAGCGCCGCAACCGTGCCGACGGCAACGCCGACCTCGACCGATACACCGCCGGCGCCGAGCAACGTTCCAAGGCCTTCGCCCACGAACGGCTCGGCCACGAAGCCCACCATCAGACCGGTCACGGTGATGCCGAGCTGTGCCCCCGAGAGCATGAACGACGTGCGCTTGGTGACGTCCAGCGCCCGCTTTGCAGACTCGTCGCCAGCATCTGCTGCGGCGCGCAAGCGCGACCGGTCGACCGACATGTACGCGAATTCCTGGGCTACGAAGTAGCCGTTCGCGGCAATGATCAAGCCGATCAACAACAGGCCAAGCAGGAGGAGAAGAACCGCCGTAATCACGTCGCCACCGTCACGTTGAGGTGGCGCCCGTCGATCGGGCGGATAGGTCTGTGGGGGGTGTCCGAGGGAGGAGGCCCTTGCGGGCCAGTTTCCTCGGAATCCGCACGATGAAGAGCGGGGCTCCTGGTGGGCACAGTGCGCGGTTCCTTCCGGTCAATCACGAAGTTCGCCGGACATTAGGGCGCCGTGGCGGCCGGTGCGCCAGGTCCCGCAGGGCGTACGAAAGACCTCCGAGACGGCCGCGGTACGTCCCCGCACACGGCTAGGGACGTACCGCGCTGCGCCCGAGCGTTACTGGATGACGGTGTCGATGACGTGCACGGTGCCGTTGCTCGTCGCGACGTCGGGCATGGTGACGGCGGCTCCGTCGATCGTGACCTTGTCACCGTCGATCGCGACGGTCAGTTCCTTGCCACCGACGGTGGCGACCTTCTGGCCGTCCTCGAGGTCGGCGGCCTTCACGTCGCCCTCGACCACGTGGTTGAGCAGGATCGCCTTGAGGTCGTCGGTCTTGCTCGTGGTGAGTTCGGTGACCGTCTCTTCGCCGAGCTTCTCGAACGCAGCGTTGTCGGGTGCGAACACCGTGTAGGGCCCGTCACCCTGGAGCGTCTCGACCAGCTCGGCGGCGGTGACGGCTGCCACGAGCGTCGAGAGGTCTTCCGTTGCCGACGCGACGCCGACGATGTCCTGTGGCTCGGTGGTGGCCGGTTCGACAGCCGCAGGCGTCGAGGCGGGTGCGCTGCTCTCGGTGTCGGAGTCATCGCCGCACCCGGCGGTGAAGATCGCGATGGCGGTGGCGGCGGCGAATGCGGTGAGCTTCTGGGTACGCATGAGAACTCTCCCTCTCGGTGTGGGTGGGGCGCTACTCCACAGCAGCGCCGTTCGCCTGTGCCTACGAGGTCGCCGACGAGATCGGATGATCAAGCCCGCGGGGCGGTTCGGCGGTGTCGCGCCGCGGACACTAGGCTCGGTCGCGCCTATGCTGACCGTTCTGTCGCCCGCCAAGTCGCTTGATTTCGACTCCAAGCTCCCGACCAAGAAGCACTCAGAGCCGCGCCTGCTGGACGGCGCCGAGCCCTTGGCCGATCAGCTCGCGGCCATGACTCCCGGCGAGATTGCGCAGCTGATGTCGATCTCCGATGAGCTGGCCGGTGTGAACGCGGAGCGCTTTCGCGACTTCTCTCTGCCGTTCGAGCCGGGGCGCGAGCGGCCGGCGATCCTTGCGTTCGCGGGCGACGTCTACACCGGAATGCAGGCGCGCACCTTCGCAGAGCGCGACTTCACCGAGGCACAGAAGTCGGTCCGCATCCTCTCGGGCCTGTACGGCCTGCTGCGACCGATGGACCTCATCGCTCCCTACCGGCTGGAGATGGGCACCAAGCTCTCCACGCCGGCCGGTGATTCGCTGTATGCCTACTGGCGTGAGCGCGTGACGGCGCTGCTGGCTGAGGACCTTGCGGCGTCGCCCGGCCCGGCGGTGCTCGTCAACCTCGCGAGCACCGAGTACTTCGGAGTGGTCGACACGAAAGCGCTGGATGCCAAAGTCATCGCGCCGCGCTTCCTCGACGCCCCGCAGTCCGATCCCAGCGAGCTGAAGGTGATCTCGTTCTTCGCCAAGAAGGCCCGCGGCGCCATGGCCAGCTGGCTGGTGCGCGAGCGGATCCGCAGCCCACGCAAACTGCCGGAGTTCACTGAGCTCGGCTACGTCTACGACGCCGAGCGGTCAACTCCCACCGAGCCCACGTTCACGCGATCGGGCGCGACGCAGTAGCCCGATCCACCGTTGAGGAGCGTCGGTGCCGGCGCTGGCGCCGCCTGAACGCCGCACGGTGAACGAGCAGCGTGGCGACACCCGCGACGACGACGAGTACGACGTTGGATGCGAGCTGCAGCGCAGCACCTCCTGCCGAGTCCCAACGGCCAAACGAGATCGCGAGCGCGACCTGCGCGGACGCGGGGA
>JAEMRF010000014.1:22995-25828 GCA_016463515.1 Solirubrobacteraceae bacterium
GCCGAGTCCCAACGGCCAAACGAGATCGCGAGCGCGACCTGCGCGGACGCGGGGATCGTGGTGACCGAGATCAGGACGCCGACGAGCGCTCCTGATTTCGCGGTCAGCAACGACAGCATTCCGGCCCCGCCAGCCGCCAGTGCGACGATCACGGTGAAGGCATCGGGATGTGAGATCAGTGCAGACAGGCCCTCGTCGAAATCGAACGCCGCGGGGAGGAGGCCGAGCCGCTCGACAGCTTCAGCCACCGCGGACGCCACGACGATCACGATCACGAGCCCGACGACGGTCGCGAGCACGGCGTTCAGCACCAGCGCACGAAGGCGCAGCGTGAGTCCGACGCACAACCCGGCCAGCGGGCCGAAGTCTGGCGAGACGACCATCGCGCCCACGATCAGGATCTCGCTATCGGTCATGAGTCCCGAGATGGCGATCACCGCAGCCAGCGCCATGAATGCCGCATACGACCACGACAGCCTGGACTCTTCGGAGCTTCGCGCCTCGACGGTCTCCCACACGACCGCGTCGGCCTCTTCGCCGTGCGCGGCAAGGATGGCGCTCCGGGCGCCGTCTGAGTCCGCGAGCTCAACGCGTTCCAGCGCGATCGACCCTTCGTGGGTCACACCGAGCAGGCGCAGGTCGTCGAGGATGAGGCTCGTGTCCTCCCGTGCCACGTCGCAGAGGACCACATCACCGAGCGGCTGACGCGCAGCGCCATGCAAGACGACGAGATTCGTTGTGGCGTCGTCGGCTTCCAGATAGGCGATCACGTCGGCCGAGAGCTCGGCAGCGCAGACGATCCGCAGGTGAAACACGGCAAGACCGTACCGGGAAGTCTCGTCCCAGTCGCGGGGGAGGTTCCAACCCCACGCCCAAGGAGCGGGCGTTCTCGCGACGAGGTGCCGTGGAGGGCCCGCCCGGCGCGACTGGTCCAGTCAGACCAGCTTCCGCTCAAGCGGCGGTCGTGCGGGTGCCGATGTGCCGGTGGATGTTCCCTCAAGCGACGACTTCGGAGCCCAGCGGGCGGCGCGACACGCCCGCTCAGCTCGTGATGATGAAGTGGGTCGCTGCGACGATGTTCATCGTCGGCGGGTGTACGTCGGCAACGGGGGTGCTCATCACGCAGACCACGTCCCAGGCCAAGGTGGCGCAAGGTGTCGGCGCAGCGGTACTGGTGTTGATCGGACTCGTCGTGCTCGTCACCGCCCCTCGACGACGTGTGATCGAGGCGGCGATGCTCACGAGCATCGCGATTCTCGGCGTCTCGATGGCGATGCTCAATCCCGTCGGGATGATGCCCTTCTTCTTTCTCTGGCCGATCGTCTACGCCGCGTACTTCTGCTCCACCCGCATGCTCGTGACGGCGTTCTCACTGATGGTCGTCGCGGTGGGGGCGGGGGTGGCAGCTAGCCCGCATATCGCGACCAAACTCGACACCTTCGAAGGCACCGTCGTGAGCGTCGGCTTGATGGGGGCGCTCGTGGCCGTCATGCAGCGACGCGAACGCGACCTCAGGCGTGAGCTCGAGGATGCTGCCCGTACGGACCCATTGACCGGGCTGCTGAATCGTCGGGGTCTCGGTCCGTCGCTCACGCAGCACCTCGCGGATGCGGTCCACGCGCAGTCATCGCTCTCGCTGGTGATGCTCGACCTCGATCACTTCAAGCGCTTCAACGACACGCACGGACACCTTGAAGGCGACATCGCGCTCCAGCGCTTGGCCGCAGTCCTGAGAGCCGAGGCAGGCCCACGAGATCTCGTGAGCCGGTTCGGCGGTGAGGAGTTCGCCGTCGTCCTGCGCAGGTCTGGTCCAGCAGATGCGCTCGCCTATGCACGCGGGGTGGCCGCCCGTCTGGCTCGCGAGCAGATCGACGAATCCATGCGTTTGTCGGTCAGTTGCGGAATCTGCTCGGCGGACCTGGATCCAGAGGCGTCCGTCGACGTGCTGGTCGCCCGAGCCGACGAAGCCCTGTACGCCGCCAAAGCGGCCGGCCGACGCCGCGCCGCATGGTGGACGGCCGACGGCCTCGTGATCGACGGGGACGCGTTCGCCACGCTTCGAGCCGCCGCGTAACTCGACAGAAGGCCATCGGCGCTTACGCCCGCCCGCCGACGGCGTGGTGATGGGGGACAGATGATCCGCGACGGACCGCACGGGCAGCCCCACGATCGCAGTCGTGAACGTCGGTAGGTTCCCGAGGACACGCCGCAACACACCCTTGGAAGGGTCGCCAATGCCCGACACCACCTGCCACATGTCGATCTCGCTCGACGGCTTCGTCGCCGGGCCGGACCAAAGCGCCGATCACCCGCTCGGTGTGGGCGGCAGGGAGGTGCACCGCTGGCACATGGGCGACGAGCGCGCGACCGAAGCCAACGACACGGCGGCGAGCTGGTTGATGCGTCCGCGCGGCGCCTACGTGATGGGCCGCAACATGTTCGGCCCAATCCGCGGCGCTTGGACGGACGACTGGCGGGGGTGGTGGGGTGCGGAGCCGCCATACCACGCGCCGGTGTTCGTGCTGACCCATCACGCCCGCGAACCGATCGAGATGGAGGGCGGGACGACCTTCCACTTCGTGACCGGCGGCTTCGAAGCCGCCTACGCGCAGGCGCAGGAGACCGCCGGCGACCAAGGCATCGATATCGCCGGTGGCGCCTCGACGGTTCGCCAGGCGCTGATCGCCGGCGTCGTCGACGAGCTCACGCTTGATATCGCTCCCGTCCTGCTCGGTGCCGGTGAGCGCATCTTCGACGGTGTGGAGTCTCTCGGGATGGAGCCAGTCGAGGTCCTGCATTCGCCGCTGGCCACGCATATTCGCTACCGCCGGGC
>JAEMRF010000630.1 GCA_016463515.1 Solirubrobacteraceae bacterium
ACCTACGACGCGACGGTGTGGCCGCGGTCGACCGCGCACCGCATCTTCAAGCGCGTCCTCGCCCTGCGGAGCCGCGCTCGCGAGCTGCGACCGGTCGACCTGGACGCCTACGACGACGCCTTCTGGGAATCGCTCGGCTGATTCGCTGACCAGATGGGACAACGCGAAGTCGATCGCCGCGTCTCTTCCAGTGACTGGTGATGCCGATGTGACTGGGTCGCTAGCTAGCTGACGAAGACGCCGATCACCCAGACCACCGTGGCCAGCAGTCCGCCCGCCAGTTCAACCCCGACCGACAGCGCCACGCCCTTGAGCGCGTGCACGGTCGACGCCCACGCCCGCTTCTGATCGCGCCGCTTCCCCAGTTCGGCCAGGTAGATACCGAGCACGAAGCCCACCACCAGTCCGACCACCGGAATCACGAAGAACCCGATGAAGCCCAGCGCTGCGCCTGCGAACAGGCTGCCGGTGCTCACCTGGGCGTTCTTCATCCGCTTCGCCGGCCAGAGGTACTTGATCAGCAGGGTGCCCGCGAGGATCGCGGTCACGACGCCGAGCGTCACCCACCCCGCGATCGTCTGCTCGACGAATGCCCACACCGCGATCGCCGCGAAGACCAGCAGCGTGCCCGGCAGCAGCGGGATCAGGATCCCGGCCAGGCCGACGGCGATCACCACCCCGACGAGGAAGATGCCGACCGTGTCCATGAACCGAGCCTATGGGGTGGTGGCCCCGAGTTGGCGGGCGAGATCGAGGAAGTCCTCGGCCAGGTAGTCGAACTCACCGTCCTCCACCCGTGGCGGCGTGCGCCCTGGACCACGCTCGAGTGGGCGCGCGACGTACGCCGTCATCAACCCGGCATCGCGAGCAGCCCGCAGATCGCTGGGGTGCGCGGCCACCAGCGCCAACTCACCGGGCGCGACGTCGAGCAGCTCGGCGCATCCGAGGTAGGCCTCGGGGTCGGGCTTGTAATGGCGGAACAGCTCGGCGGAGATCACGCAGTCCCAGGGCAGACCCGCGCGCTTGGCCATGTTCGTCAGCAGTGACACGTTGCCGTTCGACAGCGTCGTGATCGTGAAGGATCCCTTGAGCTGGGTCAGTCCCTCGACGGTGTCGGGCCACGGGTCGAGCCGGTGCCAGGCCCGGTTCAGCTCGTCGACGTCGTCGTCGGGTACGCCGTCGATGCCGGCACGCTCCAACAGCTCGTCGAGGATCAGGCGGTGCAGACCGTCGATCTTCAGCCACGGCAGTTCCCCGCTGCGCACGCGGTCCATGGCCGCCGGATAGCCGGCTCGCCAGTCGTCGGCGAACCGAGCCCAGTCGCGGTCCACGCCGTGCGCCTCGCCGAACGACGTCAGCTCGCGGATGACACTGCTCCGCCAGTCGACGACCGTGCCGAACACGTCGAACGCCAACGCGCGCGGCCTCATCGCTCGATGTTCTTCGCGCGAGCGCTCATCACGGCTCCAGGACCAGCTTCCCCCGCACCTCACCGGCGGCGAGCGCCTCGAGCGCGGCGCGTCCGTCGGACAGCGGGAACCGAACCGGCGGGGGCGGACGCAAGCCGGCCTCGACCAGGCCTGCGACACCGGCGCCGACCATCGCCTGCGCGCCCGGCGTGCGGC
>JAEMRF010000015.1 GCA_016463515.1 Solirubrobacteraceae bacterium
CCCGGCGGGGCCCCACCCCTCCCCCCGCTCCGCTCCCTCTCACGGTCCACGGCACCCGTGCGCTGGCGTTCCTTCGGAACCGCGCGATCTGATGATCGAGCTACGGCGCATTCGGGCATCGGACGCCGCGACTCCCCTGCTCCGCGTCCTTGCCGGCGGCCGGCGTTCCTTCGGAACCGCGCGATCTCGGCCGTGCCGCGCGCAAACGGAGCTTTGGCCGACCGTCTAAGTGGGGCAGCGCTTGTTTGCGCCGTCGGTCGATGAGAGGCCGCTGCGGGCCGCTCTAGTTTGGGCGCCGATGACACTTGACCCGGTCCACGTTCCGGCCGACGGCGGCGACACCGTCTGGCTCGTCGGCGACACCTACACCACGATCCTGACCGGCGAGCAGACCGGCGGCGCATTCACGTTGCTCGAGGCGCTCGTGCCGCCGGAGACCGGTCCCCCGCCGCACTGGCACCTGGCGGAAGACGAAACGTTCATCGTGCTCGACGGCACCCTGGACTTCCGCCTCGGCGACGAGGTCATCGCGACCACCGCAGGCACCACGGTCTTCGTGCCGCGAGGCGTAGAACACAGCTTCACCAACACCGGTACCGCGCCGGCACGCATGCTGTTCATCTACTCGCCGCCCGGCATGGAGGGGATGTTCGCTGAGATCGGAACCCCCGGGCAGCGCGGCGTCGTCGGCCCACCGCTGAGCGAGGCCGACGTCACGGCAATGATCGGGGTGGCGTCCAAGTACCGCTTCGAGATGCCGCCGCCCCCGGCCTGACAGCTCCTGCCGCACCGTCTCCATGGCGCTCGCGCTCGTACCGCGAGCGCGGAGTCGCGTATCGCGTAGCCTTGTGGGTATGCCCCCCTACAGGTCGCGAACAGTCACCCACGGCCGCAACATGGCCGGCGCCCGCGCGCTCTTCCTTGCAGCAGGCGTCGAGAAGGCCGATCTCGGCAAGAAGCCGATCATCGCCGTGGCGAACTCCTACACGCAGTTCGTCCCTGGCCATACGCACCTGGCGCCCGTCGGGCAGATCGTATCCGCGGCCATCACCGAGGCTGGCGGCATCCCGCGTGAGTTCAACACGATCGCGGTCGACGACGGCATCGCCATGGGCCACGGCGGCATGCTCTACTCGCTGCCCTCGCGCGACCTCATCGCCGACAGCGTCGAGTACATGGTCAACGCGCACTGCGCCGACGCGCTGATCTGCATCTCCAACTGCGACAAGATCACGCCGGGCATGCTCAACGCCGCCCTGCGGCTCAACATCCCCACGGTGTTCGTGTCTGGCGGACCGATGGAGGGCGGCACCGCCGTTCTGGTCGATGGCACCGTCCGCAAGCGCGTGAATCTGATCACGGCCATCGCGGACGCGGTCGCCGATGAGGTCTCCGATGAAGACATCGCGATCCTCGAAGAGGCCGCCTGCCCCACCTGCGGCTCGTGCTCTGGCATGTTCACCGCCAACTCGATGAACTGCCTCACCGAGGCCCTCGGCCTCGCGCTTCCCGGCAACGGCTCGATCCTCGCAACGCACACCGCGCGCAAGGAGCTCTACGAAGCGGCTGGCCGCACGGTCGTGGAGATCTGCAACCGCCACTACAAGCAGGACGACGACTCCGTGCTGCCGCGCAACGTCGCCACGCGCGCGGCGTTCGAGAACGCGATCACGCTCGACGTCGCCATGGGCGGCTCCACGAACACCGTGCTGCACGTGCTGGCTGCCGCGCAAGAGGCCGAACTCGACTTCACCATGAGCGACATCGACGCCATCTCGCGCCGCGTTCCCTGCCTGTGCAAGGTCGCGCCGAACGGCACCTACCTCATGGAAGACGTCCACCGCGCAGGTGGCATCCCGGCGATCCTCGGCGAGCTGCGCCGCGGCGGTCTCTTCAACGACGACGTCACCACGGTGCATGCAAGCTCGGTCGACGAGTGGCTGCTCACCTGGGACATCCGCAGCGGGCAAGCCTCCGACGAGGCCATCGAGGTGTTCCATGCAGCACCCGGCTGCAAGCGCTCGGCGACGGCGTTCTCGCAGTCAGAGCGGTGGGACAGCCTCGACACCGACGCCGCCGATGGCTGCATCCACGATGTCGAACACGCCTACTCCCAGGACGGCGGCCTCGCGATCCTCTACGGCAACCTGGCCGTGCGCGGCTGCGTCGTGAAGACCGCCGGCGTCGACGAGTCGATCTGGAAGTTCAGCGGTCCGGCGGTGGTCGTGGAATCCCAGGACGAAGCCGTCGACGTGATCCTCAAGGGCAAGATCAAGGAGGGCGACGTCGTCGTCATCCGATACGAAGGCCCGCGCGGCGGTCCGGGCATGCAGGAGATGCTGTACCCGACCTCCTACCTCAAGGGGCGCGGCCTCGGCAAGGCCTGCGCGCTCATCACGGACGGTCGCTTCTCAGGCGGCACCTCCGGGCTGTCGATCGGTCACGTGTCGCCAGAAGCCGCATCCGGTGGAAACATCGCACTCGTCGAGAGCGGCGACACGATCTCCATCGACATCCCGAACCGCAGCATCACGCTCGAGGTTCCGGATGATGAGCTCGCTGAGCGTCGCGAACGCCTCGAGCGCAACGGCGGCTACGTGCCGGCCGCGCGAGACCGCGTCGTGAGCCCCGCACTGCGGGCGTACGCGGCGATGGCGACGTCGGCCGATACCGGTGCCGTCCGCGACGTCAACGCCGTAGAGCGGGCTGTGGCAGCCGCTTCGGAGCTTCGCAACTCAGCTGCCGGACTCCGGTGATCGAACCACGGTGAGCCGCGTGCGCGGCGCCGGCTTCAGATCGGTGGCGGTGTCGTCGACGACGCCACCGTAGAAGTCGATGCCGAGCTCGGCGCCCACGGCGGCGACCCGCTGCATGAGCGGCGCCGAGAAGATCGGCCCGCCGTGGCCGGTCGCCGACATCCAGAAGCAGAAGAAGTCGGTGGTGAGCGTCTGCGTGCGGCGCAGCTCGTCGAGCGCCGCTGCCCCCGGCTCGACCTGATCGAGCAAAAACATCAGGTGGCGCTCCAGGCTGGTCGACTCGACCTTGCCTTCGCTCTTGAGCAACCACACGCCAGTCTCCTGGCGCCGGACCTCGGTCGCCGTGGGCACGAACTGGTCTCGACGCAGTGAATGCGAGGGCGTGAGGCCAAGCGCGGCGCTTACCTCGTCTGGGTCGAGGTCCTCACCGACCACGCGGAACGTGGCGTGAGCCATGAGGCAGTTGCCGTTCTCTTCGAGCGAATTCACGATGCCGGGCCCCGTCCTCTTCAGCGCTTCGGAGTCCGACCCTACGTGCCGGCGAGCCACCCCGCGGGCGACGACCCCGAGCAGACCGGGGCAATCCCGGCCCGCTGGGGTGGGTTGCTCGGTCAGGCGGCCTGGGCCGAGGCTTGCTCTTCGTCGCGCGCTGGCGTGTCGCGCAGGTAGCGCTCAGCATCGATCGCGGCTTGGCATCCTGAGCCGGCCGCCGTGATCGCCTGGCGGTAGCTGGGGTCGATCAGGTCGCCGGCAGCGAACACGCCGGGCCGCGCGGTGCGGGTGGTCCGGCCCTCAACGACCACGTATCCCTCTTCATCGGTGGCGAGGTGCTCGGCGACGAGCTGGCTCTGCGGCTCGTGACCGATCGCGATGAACGCACCCTTGACCGTGATGTCGCGCTTCTCGCCCGTGACCGGGTTGCTGAGATGCGCGACGTCGAGGGCGCCGTTCTCACCAGGAGCGAACGTGTCGACCACGTACGGGGTCATGAATTCGATGTTCTCGACCTCACGCGCACGCTCAAGCATGATCTTCGACGCACGGAACTCGTCGCGGCGGTTGGCGATGACCACCTTGGACGAGAATTTCGCCAAGAAGATCGCTTCCTCCATGGCCGAGTCGCCGCCGCCCACGATGAGGGTCGGCTGCTGCTTGAAGAACGCTGCGTCGCAGGTCGCGCAGTACGAGACCCCGCGTCCGCCGAGCTCTTCCTCGCCTGGCACGCCAAGCTTCTTGTGCTCGGCACCCATGGCGAGCACCACGGAGCGGGTGCGGTAGACGTCGTCGCCTACGTGCACCTCGTGAATGCCACCCGGCTCGTCCGAGAGTTTGATCTCGGTCGCGAGGTCGCTGACCAGCGTGGCACCGAAGCGCTCGGCCTGATCGCGCATGTTCTGCATGAGCGCGGGCCCCATGATCCCTTCCGGGAAGCCGGGGAAGTTCTCGACGTCGGTCGTCTGCTGGAGCAGCCCTCCCCAGAGGAACCCTTCGATCACCACGGGCTCAAGATTGGCTCGGGCGGTGTAGAGGGCTGCGGTGTAGCCGGCGGGGCCGCTGCCCACGATGACCACGTTGTGGGTTTGGTCGCTCATGCCATTGACGTTAGTAGGCCTGGCGCGCGCGTGCGTGAGGACGCCGAGGCCGGTCGCTACGGAGCTGCAGGAGCAGGAGTCGTGGTGGCCGCCGACCGGGCGGCGCGACGCTCCTCTTTCCAGCCCGCGACGGTGTGCCGGAGCTGCAGGAACGCGATGAACCCTGGGATCGTCGGCAACCAGAAGGCGAAGACCCGGTAGGTCAGGACGGCGGCAACCGCAACGCCTCCACCGTGGCCAAGGGCCGCCAGGGCGCCGATCATGCCGCCGTCCACGCCACCCACGCCACCCGGCAGCGGGAGCAGGTTGCCGAGCATCCCGATGAAGAAGCCCAGCGTGACGACGGCCAGCGGCGGGCTGGCGCCGAACGCTTGGAACGCCGCCCAGAGCGCGGCCACCTGTGCGCCCCAGTAGAGGAAGGCACCGAACGTGACGAGGTCACCGCGGCGCACATGCGCCCACGCGCCGCGCACGCCAGTTGACGTGGACGCAGGCAGATTCGCGAGCCGCTGCGCGACCTTGCCCCGCCGACCACCCGATTCGCCCCAGTGCTGGATGCGGCGTTCCAGGTCGCTCGGAACCATCGCGGCGACGATCGCGATCGTGATGACCGCGCCACCAAGCAGCGCGGGCAACACGGTGATCCCCCACGTCTGCGGTCCTGGGAAGAGTCCCCATCGCATCCCGAGGCCACCGACGATGATGGCGAGCATGTACGGGACGTACATCAGGACGAGGAACGTCACCGTGCGGTCGGCGACCTCCCGACGATCCATCCCTGACTGACGCAGCGCCCACGCCGTCAGTACCAAGCCGCCAGCTCCGCCAGCCGCAAGGATCCGGGTGGCCGCCAGGCCCGCCATCGTGATCTGGTAGCTCACGGCCAGGTCGATCCGAGTGTTTCCGCCGGTCCGGTAGACGCCTCGGAACATCAGGACGTAGCCGGCGAACGACAGGACCGTGAATCCAAACGACGCAGCGAGCCAGAGCGGCTCACCCGTCGTGATCCGCCCGAAGCTCTCCTCGATCCCGGGCAGGAGCGGAAGCCCGACGTAGAGCACCGCCACGATGACCACGACCGCTGCCACACCGGTGACGATCTGTCGCCTGCCGAGGTCGAAGCCGGGCCCGTCGTCGTCGAGGTCGTCGTCGAGGTCGGCGCTGCCGAGTGTGGGCCCAGACGACTGCATCCGGGTGCGAGTCTAGAGCCGAGGACCGGCGTGGGTCGCTCACGAGACCGGTTCTGGCGGTTCGCATGCCGGACAACGCCGGACGACTCGACGGGGCTACGGACCAAGCGCCAGCTAGGCTCAACAGCGTGGCGCAGCGCCCGTGGAAGCCAGCGGATACGCCATTTCGACGGGGTCGCCAACCACACCGACCGCCGCATAGTTAGAATCCCGCCGGTCGTGCCCGCTCAGTCTTCAGTCGGCCGCCTGCGTCAGGGTCTCATCCCGCTCGCAGCCGCCGCCACAGCCACCCTTCTATTCGCCGAGCCCGCTGCGGCCGATTGGATCTCCCCCGAGCGCGGTGGATCGCCGAATGCCGATGCGATCCACTCGCTGTACATGATCCTCTTGGTCGTGGGCCTGATCGTGTTCTTCGCCGTGGAGGGCCTCCTGCTCTACACGCTGTGGAAGTTCAAGGCCAGTCGTGGTCATGAGGCCAAGCAGATCCATGGCAACACGAAGCTCGAGATCGGCTGGACGGGCGGCGCTGCCGTCCTCGTCGTGATTCTCGCGATCGTGTCGTTCGCCAAACTCGGCGAGATCCGCAACCCGCCCAACAGCGATCCGGCCGGCTTCCGCGTGGCTGCCATCGCCGAGGATCCGGGCACCAACCAGAAGCTTCCGCCCAACAAGCAGGGCCTGCACATCAAGGTCACGGGCTACCAGTACGGCTGGCGCTACACCTACGACGACGGCAACCCCGCGACGCAGGATCCCTACACCTACCGCGACCTGTACGCCCCGACGCAGACGACCGTGCTCCTGAGCATCACGTCCTCCGACGTCATCCACTCCTGGTGGATCCCGGAGCTCGGCGGCAAGTTCGACGCGGTCGACGGCTTCAACAACTGGACTTGGTTCAAGATCCCGGCCGACAAAGCCGGTGTCTCGTTCCGCGGCCAGTGTGCAGAGCTGTGTGGTCGCAACCACGCAAACATGACGGCCTCGGTCAAGGCGCTGACTCCTTCGGAGTTCGACGCCTGGCTCACGGCCAAGAGAACTGAACTCGATCAGTCCGCCAAAGACGCCGCCGCTCAGCGCGCGGTCGTCGAAGCCGGCAAAGAACTGAAGTAGCGGACGGAGAACGACGATGGCTGCCGCTGACGTGACCACCACCAAGACCACCGAGCAAACGCTCCCCAAGGTCCCCCTGCTTACGGCCCATTCGGTCGAGCAGGAGGTCACGGGTTGGCGCTCCTGGGTCCTCACCACCGATCACAAGAAGATCGGAATCATGTACATCGTCGCCGCGCTGGTGTTCTTTGTACTCGGCGGCGTCGAGGCGCTGCTGATCCGCCTGCAGCTGGGCACCCCGGACAACACGCTCCTGGATCCCCAGACCTACAACGCGATGTTCACGATGCACGGGACGACGATGGTCTTCCTGTTCGTCATCCCGATCATGGCGGGCTTTGGCAACTACTTCGCTCCGCTGCAGATCGGCGCGCGAGACATGGCCTTCCCGAAGCTGAACGGCCTGTCGTTCTGGTTCTACATGGCCGGTGGCGTGGTCTTCTACTCGTCACTGTTCTTCGGAGCCCCCGAAGCCGCGTGGACCACCTACGCACCGCTCTCTGACGACGCCTACACCCCGGGCTTCGGCACGGACGCGTGGATCTTCCTCGTCCACCTCACCGGCATCTCGTCCCTCGTCGGCGCGGTCAACTTCGTGGTCACCATCGCCAACATGCGCGCACCCGGCATGGGCTGGGGGCGCATGCCGATCTTCGTGTGGACGATCCTCATCTACTCGGTGATGCTCATCATCGCCCTGCCGGTGATCGCCGTCGGCGCCACGCTGCTGCTGACCGACCGCCACTTCGGCACGAACTTCTACGACGTGACCGGCGGCGGCGACCCGCTGCTGTGGCAGCACCTCTTCTGGTTCTTCGGCCACCCCGAGGTCTACATCATGATCATCCCGGGATTCGGGATCATCTCCGAGGTCCTGCCGGTCTTCTCCCGCAAGCCGATCTTCGGCTACAAGGCCGTCGCTGCGGCCACCGCGTCGATCGCCTTCCTCGGAACCCTCGTGTGGGCCCACCACATGTTCACCACCCCGAGCCCCACGGCCGTGCTGGTGTTCTTCATGATCGGGTCCTTCCTGATCGGCGTCCCGACCGGCGTGAAGATCTTCAACTGGATCTTCACGCTCTACCAGGGGGCCATCGAATTCAAGACGCCGCTGCTGTTCGCGGTGGGCTTCCTCTCGATGTTCCTCATCGGTGGTATCTCGGGCATCGTCCTGGCGACCTTCCCGATCGACTGGCAGCTGCACGACTCCTACTTCGTCGTCGCGCACTTCCACTACGTGCTCGTCGGCGGCGCGATGTTCTCGATCGCCTCGGGCATCTACTACTGGTACCCGAAGATGACGGGCCGCATGATGAGCGAGACGCTCGGCAAGTGGTCCTTCTGGTTCATGTTCGTCGGCTTCAACATCACCTTCCTGATCCAGCATTCGCTGGGCCTGGACGGCATGCCGCGCCGCATCTACGAGTACGGCGACATCGGCAACTGGGGCACCTGGAACCTGATCTCCACGATCGGCTCCTTCGTCCTCGGCATCGGCCTGCTGCTCTCGTTCATCAACGGCTACCGGTCGCTGAAGAACGGCGCCATCGCTGGCCCCGACCCGTGGCGTGGCAACACCCTCGAGTGGTTCATCCCGTCGCCCCCGCCGGTCAACAACTTCGACGTTGTCCCGACCGTCCGCTCGGTCGAGCCGCTCAAGGACATCCGTCAGGAAGTCGCGAGCCGCTCCGGCGCCGCTGAAGCAGCGCCCGAACCCGCCGCGCACTAACCCGCGTGTCCGCAACTCCCGCAACCGTCTCCGCGGCCGTCCGGCCGCGGAGCATTCAGCTCGCCCACGATCTCTTCGAGCTCACGAAGCCGAAGGTCCAGAGCCTGCTCCTGCTCACGACCGTCACGTCGATGTACGTGGCTGGACTCCCGTCGCTCAGCCTCGTCGTACTGACCGTGCTCGGCGGCTACATGTGCGCAGGGGCCGCCGGCGCGGTCAACCACTGGTACGACCGCGACATCGACATCCAGATGAGCCGCACGGCAGATCGTCCGATCCCGTCCGGTCGCGTCTCCCCGGCGCTCGCGCTCGGGTGGGGAGCATTCCTCCTCACGGCGAGCATGCTGCTGCTCGGACTCACCGTGAACTGGCTCACGGCTGCGCTCTCGATGGCTGGCTTCGTCTGGTACGTGTTCGTCTACACGATGTGGCTCAAGCGCACGACGCCGCAGAACATCGTCTGGGGCGGCGCCGCTGGCGCGTTCCCCGCAATGGCTGGCTGGTCGGCCGTGCAAGGCAACATCACGGTGACCTCGGTCGCACTGTTCGCGATCGTGTTCCTGTGGACCCCACCCCACTTCTGGGCCCTCTCGCTCCTCATGAAGGACGAGTACGCCAAGGTCAACGTTCCGATGTTGCCGGTCGTCCGCGGCGAAGACGTCACGCGGAACTGGATCTCGATCAGCACCGTCGTGCTCGTCGCCAGTTCACTCGTCCCGTACTTCACCGAGGACATGGGCGGCCGCTACCTCTCGACGGCCCTGATCCTCGGCGCGGTGTTCATCATCGGTTCCGAGCTCCTGCGCCGCCACCCCAGCCGCCAGCTCGCGCTGCGCGTCTACCTCTTCAGCCTGCTGTACCTCGCACTCCTCTTCGGCGGGATGGTCTGCGACCTGCGCCTCTAGCGCCGGACGTACCCCACCCCCGCCACTCCAAGCGGACGGCGCTGCACACGTGCAGCGCCCCGCAGTGTTCTCCCGCAACTTCGATCGTTAGACTGGTCAGCCAATGGACAAGCAACTCGTGAAGAGCAACTTCCGGGTCACGATCATCTCGACGCTCGTCATCCTGGTCATGACCGGCGCCGGCTTCGTCGCCTCGGTCATCTACGTCGGAGGAACTCCGTAATGGCTACCGAGCGCCAGCTCCCGCCAATCGGCGAGGAGATCCACCTCCCAGGCCTCAGCGCCCAGCCCCTGCTGGTGGCGGTCTTCACCACCATCGCCCTGCTCGGCGTCACGATCGACACGCCGGTGTTCTTCATCATCGGCATCGTCGGCTTGCTGATCACGCTCTACGCGTGGATTCGCGATGCCGTCGCCGAGTTCAAGGCGCTGCCCGATCACCACGATCACGGGCATGACGATCACGGCCACGAAGAGCCGGCGACCGAGGGTGCTTCGCTCACGAAGGCCGATCCGGCTCCCGAGCACTAGTCCGTCTGAGCGGCGATCGCCGCTCAGACCACCAAGATCTCTCCCGAGGGCATCGCGCAAGCGGTGCCCTCGGTCGTTCTGAGATCAGACGGAGATGCCTGCGGCGTGCGCTTGCATCGCCAATGGCTCCCACGCTGCCACGATGTCGCGGATAGAGACCACACCTGCGACCTCGGTGCCGTCAACGACGACCAGGTGGCGGCAGCGCCCCTTGAGCATCATCTGGGCCGCCTGCTCCAGCGGCCAGTCGCGCACGGCCACGACGGTGTCGCGCGCCATGTGGTTGGCGACGAGCTCCGCATCGAGATCCAGACCTGCTGCCACCGCCCGCACGATGTCGCGCTCGGCAACGATGCCGGGGCCCATGGCCTCAGGATCAACCACGACCGCCGAGCCGACGCCGCGTTCGGCCATCTTCTCTGCTGCCGCTCGCAGGGTGTGCCCCGGTCCTACGGTGAGCACCACCGCCGACATCGCATCACTAACCATCGCCATCGTCTTGTTGCTCTCCCAGATCGGTGGTTGGGGACGAGCGAGAAGCCCGAC
Organism: Solirubrobacteraceae bacterium; assembly: GCA_016463515.1. Taxonomy (GTDB): domain Bacteria; phylum Actinomycetota; class Thermoleophilia; order Solirubrobacterales; family Solirubrobacteraceae; genus JAGIBJ01. The sequence goes on from JAEMRF010000015.1 coordinate 10,363, forward strand.
AGGCGCCGCAACGATGCGCGCTCGACCCCGATTGCCGGGCGGTAGGCCCGACCGATCGACCATATCGCATCAATCGTCACAATGTCTAGCTTGACCAGGCAACCTACGCCGTCGCCTGCGCGCCCGGACTATGGTTGGACATGCGCCGAGTATCCCGCCAGCGACCGGGACTGACCATCGGAAAAGTGCGTAATCGCAGGCTTGTCTAACCACTTGCTTGCTTACGCAACGATCCAGGCGCTATAGTTGCTATTGCAAGCACACACGCGCCAGGATCTGCCTCCCTATGAGGCTCGGCGCATTCGAGCCCGATTCAGTCCGTCGGGAACCCCATCTCGAACGCGTCAAACGATCGCCCACCCACGCGACGTACTCCACCGAGACCCCCCGTCGAGGTATCCCAATGACAGAGCATCGCGCCTCAACCATCGCCAGCCGAACTGCCCTCTATCGAGAGGCCGTATCGGTGATCGAGGCAGACTACGCCTCCACCCTCACGCTCGACGACATCGCGGTGAAGATCGCGTCGTCCCGTCGGCAACTCCAGCGCGCGTTTGCGGAGGTCGGCGACACCACCTTCCGTGATGTTCTCACCGCCGTCCGCATGGATCGCGCCGCAGAACTCCTCACGGATCCGCGCTACTCGGTGCGCAGCGTCGCCTTCCAGGTCGGCTACCGGCAACCCGCGCAATTCGCCAAGGCCTTCCGTCGCCACCACGGCGTCTCTCCGTCGGAGTTCCGCGTGCGCCGCCGCTTCGGCCTCGACGAGCCGCAGGTCGGTGGCTCCGAGCGTTCCTACCTGCTCGCATAGCGCGCCGGAACACTCCCGTACGCGCAATGGAAACCGCGACCCGCACATGTGCGGGTCGCTCTGACCTCTCGCCTTGGTAGGGTTCGCACTGTGAAGCAGCGTTATCGGTTCCGCACGCCGTCCAGCGGCCGCGAGCTCATCCTCGAGGCCGATCCCGACCTGGTCTACCACGACCACGTCAGCGGCGAAAAGCTCGAGGTCGTCGGCAAGGTTCTGCCGCTCGCCCCCTCGAAGTCCAACCTTCCGTGGTCCGTGGCGACGCTGCGCATCTGCCCGCATTGCGGCGCGATGGCCCAGCGCGACCTCAACGAGTGCCCCACCTGCGAACGCCGCATGACGGCGCTCGCCGACTAGGAGCACCGCTCCTTGCGCCTGCCGATCACACGCGGCAGCCTCAGCGCCGTCCTCCTTGCCGTGGCTCTCGCGGGTTGTGGTGGCGGCACCGAGATCGCTCCTGAACCACAGGGCAGCCCGGATGTCGTCCCGCCGACCGGCGAGGTGACCTCGACGGCGTCGAACTCCAGCTCGGGCACCACGCCCGAGGAGACGACGCCTGAGTCGACCACCCCCACCACCCCGGACACGACCTCGAGCTCCAGCGGTTCTTCGGGCTCGTCGACCAGCGGTGGATCCAGCACCGGCTCCTCCGGCAGCACCTCGACCGGCGGTGGAACGACCACTGGCGGTGGAACGACCACTGGCGGCGGTACGACCACCGGCGGCGGCACTGGCACCGGGAGCACGGGCAACTCTGGCGGAACCGGCGGCGGTACCGGCACCTCAGGAAGCGGCGGAGCTGCTGCCGAGGGCGACTTCTGCGAACTGAATCCTGGCGTGTGCTGACCGATCCGTTGTCGTCGGATCTGTGTTCCCTCCATTGATGAAGTCTCGTTTCTTCCCTCTCTTTGCCGTCCTGGCTGGCCTTGCCGCGCCGGCCAGTGCCAACGCTGCCCTCACCGAGATCGCGCCGCTCGGCACCGCGAGCGCTGGCTGCCCAGGCTTCGCTGAGCAGGACTGCGCGGTCGTGCTCGCCCGCCAGACCGCATTCCAGGCAAAGGTCGGCACCACCAAGGCGTTCACCACGGTCAAATCGTCAGGACACGTCGTCGCGTGGACCGTCTCACTCGTCTCGGTCTCGGCTGAGGGCGTCAAGAACGTCAACAGCCGGTACGGCGGGGCCCCACGTGCTGCGCTTGTCGTGCTCGCTCCACTTGGCAAGTCGCGATACAAGGTCGTTGAGAAGGGTCCTCTGGTCGACCTGACCAAGTACCTGGGCACCAACCCGACCTTCGCGCTGCCGACGGCCCTGCCCGTGAAAGCTGGCTACGTCGTGGGTATCACCGTGCCCACCTGGGCGCCGATGCTCCAGCTCGGCCTCGGAGGCGACACGTCGTGGCGCTCCAGCAAGCCGCTGAAGGAGTCCGTCGACAAGGACTACCGCCCGCAGCGTGCACTCGTCGGTACCAACGCCGAAGCGTCGTTCGGCGCGCTGTATCAGCGCGTCCGCATGGCCTACAGCGCGGTGATGGTCCCCACGCCGACGCCCGCCAAGACCAAGAAGTAGTTCGCGGGCACCGGCACGCTCGGCTTGCCGTGGCACCCGACACCGGGCTTGCGGCGCGACCACACTAGAGTTCAGCGGCGTGTCCCACGCCATCGTCACCCGCGGCCTCGAGAAGCGTTACCCCAAGGGCGGCACGTACGCCGTGCAGGGCGTGGATCTCGCCGTCGATCACGGCGAGGTGTACGGATTTCTGGGCCCCAACGGCGCCGGCAAATCAACAATGGTTCGCCTGCTGGTCACGCTGCTGCGGCCCTCTGCCGGCACAGCACACGTTGCCGGGCACGACGTGGTCAAGGATCCCGCTGGGGTGCGGGCGAGCATCGGTGTCGCGCTGCAAGACGCCGCCATCGACCCGCTGATGACCGGGCGAGAGCTGTTGGAGCTCCAAGCGGTGCTGCACGGCCTGTCACGCCGTGCCTCCGCCCCACGCGGCGCGCTCCTGCTCGAGCGCGTCGGACTGTCGGACGCAGGCGATAAGCGAGTCGGTGAGTATTCCGGCGGAATGCGCCGGCGCCTTGACCTTGCGATGGCACTGATCCACGAGCCGCGGGTGCTGTTCCTCGACGAGCCGACCACGGGTCTGGACCCCTCCAGCCGTCTGCTGCTCTGGGATGAAGTGCGGCGGCTGCGCGACCAGGGCACGACGGTCTTTCTCACGACGCAATACCTAGAAGAGGCTGACCAGCTCGCCGACCGAGTCGGAATCATCGCCGGCGGTCAGCTCGTTGCCGAGGACACCCCGGAAGCCCTGAAGGCTCAGGTGGGGCATCCCCACGTCCATGTGGTGCTGACCAACGCCGCCGACCGCGAGCGCTCGTTGCAGGTGGCCTCAGCCGTCGGCGACCCGCGGCCTGGCGTGACCGATCATTGCCTCGACGTGTCGGTGCAGGACGGTTCGCTGGAGCTGCCAGCGCTGGTGCGCGCGCTCGACGATGCGGGGATCGCCGTCGCCTCGCTCGACGTGGTCCGACCGACCCTGGACGACGTCTTCTTGCAGAAGACGGGTGCGCACTTGGCCGAAGAAGCCGTCGCGTGATCACGCCGTCGGTCGCGCTCGCGCTGCGGGCGTTGCGGCTCACCCTTCGCCGCCCCCAGTTTCTGATTCCGCTGTTCCTCATGCCGTCGATCTTTCTGGCGGTCAATACCGGAGGCCTCTCCGCCACCACCCGACTCCCTGGGTTCCCAGAGACCACCGGGTTCCTTGCCTTTCAGCTCGCGGCCGCGATGGTGCAGTCGTTGATGTTGAGCGGGCTGCAGGCGGGCATCGCGGTCTCGCTGGAGATCGAATCCGGGTTCTTTGATCGCATCGTGACGGCCCCGGTTCCACGACTGGCGATCGTCGCCGGACGCCTGATGGCTGCGGCGGTGCTGGGAGCCGGGCAGGTGCTGTTCTTCTTGATCGTTGGGGTGATCTTCGGCGCGGACCTCGCTGGTGGTGTCGTAGGCGCCCTGGTCGTGGTCGTGCTCGGAGCGCTGGCCGGCGTCGCCTTCGCCGCCATCGGCCTCGCGATCGCGTTCCGAGCGCGCCAGGCATCCATCGTGCAGGGGCTCTTCCCGTTCGTCTTCGCCGTGCTCTACCTCTCATCGGCGTTCTTCCCGCAGGAGCTGCTGGGGCCACCGGCAGACACCATCTCCGCCTTCAACCCATTGAGCTACATCGCCGAGGGCCTACGAGCACCGATCGCTTACGGCATGGACGCGTTGCCGATCCTGGAAGGTCTTGCCATGACGGTCGCGGTGATCGTGGTCGCCAGCCTGCTGGCCGTGGCCGGGCTGCGCTGGAGGCTCGCCGATGCCGCCTGACACTCAGTCCAGCATGCCCGTGAGCGCGCCGCCCGCCCCAGCGTTGCCGAAGTCAGGCCGCCGCCCTCGATTCGTCGACCCTGCTGCGGTCCTCGTGCTGGTTCGGCGGGGATTCAACGAGATTCTGCGTGTGCCTGGCGCGTCGATTCCCGGCGCCATCGCGCCGATCATCTTCCTCGTCGGACTCACGATGGTGTTTGGGCAAGCGACCGACATTCCGGGCTACGGAACCGACAGCTTCCTGGCGTTCGTGCTGCCTGTGGCGTTGCTGCAAAGTGCCGGATTCACTGGCGGTGCCACCGGCGTGAACCTCGGGCGCGACATCGAGCAGGGCTGGCTCGATCGTCTGCTGCTCTCCCCCACGAGCCGCAGCACGATCCTGGCCGGTCTCGTGCTCTCGGCAGCGGCCCGAGTGTTGATCCCCGTGCCGCCGCTGCTCGTGATGGCGATCGTGCTCGGCGCCCCCATGCCGAGCCTCGTTGGCGTGCTGATCATCCTGGCGGTGGTGCCGATCTTCTCGGCGATTGCGGCCACGTGGGCCTCGGTGCTCGCACTGAAGTTCCGAAGCCAGCAGGCGTCGCCGCTGATTCAGGCGTCGATCCTCAGTTCGATCCTGTTCTCGACGTCGTACGCGCCGCTGGAGCTGCTCGAGCCCTGGATGCGGACCATCGCCGAACTCAACCCGGTCACCTACGTGATCGAGGGGCTGCGGCAGTGCTTTGTGGGCGAGATCTCCTGGACCGTCACCTGGCAGGCGTTTGCCGCGCTTGGCGGGCTCGGTGCCGTGTTCGTCACGCTCGCCCTCCTTGGCCTGCGGCGGTTCGAGCGCTAGCTCGACTGCTGCGCTACGAGGTCGACTTCAGAACGGCGGCCGCAGCCGCGATGTCTTCGGCGTCGCCAGCGTGCGGCACCCACGGCAACTGCAGCGGGTCTGCGGCGTACCGCGGAATGACGTGCAGATGGAAGTGAAAGACCGTCTGCCAGGCATGCTCGCCGCAGGAGTTGAGCAGGTTCACGCCGTCAGCACCGAGGCCGCGCATCGCTCGGCGTGCAATGCGTTGGCCCATGCGGGCGCACGCGGCGAGATCCTCCTCGTCGATCTCGAGCACGTTGTCGGCGTGGACGCGTGGGATCACCAGCGTGTGGCCGCGCGTGGCCGGGTTGATGTCCATGAAGGCGATCACGCGGTCGTCCTCGTCGACCTTCGTCGCGGGGATCCGGCCGCTCACAATGGCGCAGAAGATGCAGTCGTCAGGCACAGACGCAGGCTAGCGCCCGTCAGCGGCGGAGCGGGCCACGGCCAGCGCCTGAGCAGCCGTAAGGGCCGGGTCCACGAAGCGTGCGCGGCGTTGGGCCTCCAGCGCGTCGGCCAGCCAGGGGCCGCCGGGGGCTCCGATCTCGCGCATGAGCACGTCGCCATCAAGCAGCGCCGCCGGCGCGCCTCCTGCCTCCCGCCACGCGATCGCGTGGGGCAGCAGCTCGCGCGTGAGATCGGCGTGCAGCTCGATCGCCTCTTCGGCGCGGCGCCCACGGGTCGCCAGGCGGTCGGCGAGCGCCAGCACCGTCACCTCGACCTCCATCGGTTCACATCGACGGAGGTAGTCGTAGATCTCCACGCGTCCGAGCGGTCGGGCGTGGACCAGGAAACCGAGTCGGAGGTGGTTGAGCGTGAGCGACTGCACCGCCCGCACGACCTTGCGCGGCACGCGCAGGCGCTCGAGCATCTGGCCGGCAAGGCGCTCGCCGGCGCGGTCGTGCCCAGGGAAGCCGATCGATCCGCGGGCTGCGTCGTACACCCTCGTCTGCGGCTTGGCGATGTCGTGCAGGAGCGCCCCGAATCGCATGGTCTCGCGGACCGACCAGCCGCCGCCGACCTCGTCGTCGAGGCGGCGTGCAAACCACGCCGCCTGAGCGGGGTCCACGTACGCAGCGAGCCTCGACTCGAGCTGCACCGTGTAGTCGAGCACCTCGCGGGTGTGGCCGCCGACGTCGAGGTGGTGGTACTTGCTCTGGGTCACGCCGTCGAGCGCGGCAACTTCGGGCAGCACGGCGTCGGTGCCGCCAACGCGCGACAGCGCAGCGAGCCCATCCAGCGGAGCCGAACCGGCCAACGTGCCGCGGATCTCAGCGCCGATGCGCTCGCCGGCGACCTTCGCGAGTCCGGGAGCGGCCTCGCGCGCCAGCTGGACCGTGGCGCCGTCAAGGCGCCAGCGCCCGCCGGCCACGGCTCGCGCGACACGCAACACGCGCAACGGGTCGTCGAGCATGGAGGCTGGACCGCACGCACGGAGCGTTCGCTGCTCCAGGTCACGCAGCCCGCCCGTCTCGTCGACAACCTCAGAACGATCAAACGACGGCCAGTTGCCGAGCGCGTTCAGCGGCACGGCCAGCGCATTGACCGTGAGGTCACGGCGCCTGAGGTCGCCGACCAGCCCCTCTGGGGCCAGCGGCATCACGTCGACCTGAAGGCCCGTGGCAGCGGTGACGCGGTAGCCGCCAAAGCGGTCCGAGAGGGCAAACAGCGGAGCACCAATGGCTCGGCTCACGGCCTTGGCCACCGGCGCCGGGTCGCCCTGCACGGCAAGGTCCAGGTCGAGCGGGTTGAGGGTCCCCAGCAGCACATCGCGGACCGCGCCGCCGACGAGCCATGCGGTGCCTGGGGCGGCCGCGTCAGCCGCCGCGAGCGCCGTGCGTGCAAGCGCGCCTGGCGCGGTCTCGGAGCTCACCGGCGCGGAAGCCGCGGCCCGAGGCCGCAGGTGATCTCGTAGTTGATGGTGCCCAGCGTTCGGGCAAGGTCCTCGACAAGGATTCGCTCCTCGCCTTGGGTCCCGATCAGGACGGCCTCGGTCCCCACCGCCACGGGATGTGTACCGAGATCCACGGCGACGCTGTCCATGCTCACGGTGCCAACGAGTGGCCTCCGCTGGCCCTCGATCAAGGCGTCGGCGGCGTTGGTCAGGCCCCGCCGCCACCCGTCGGCGTACCCAACCGGGATGACGCCGATGTAGCCGTCGGCCGGCGCGACCCACCGGCGGCCATACCCGGCGCTCTCCCCTTTGGCGATCGGCCTGACGGCGCCTACCGTTGCGCTGAGCGCGAGGGCTGGCGTGAGCTCCCGCCCAACTGGATCGGCGCCGAACGGATCCAGTCCATAGATGGAGACGCCCGGCCGGACGAGATCAAAGTGCGAGTCGGCATCGCGCAGGATCGCCGCGCTGTTGGCGGCGTGGGCGATGACCTCTGGCACGACCTCTCGCGCGCGGTCGATCCACGCCGCGAACCGCGCAAGCTGCTCGGGGAAGAACCGATCCCCGAGTTCGTCGGCCGTCGCGAAGTGGGTCATCGCGCCCACCGCGTCCAGCCCCGGCGTGGTCACGCAGCGCCGGAGCAGGGCCAAGGCCTCTTCCGGGTCGCGGGTGCCCAGGCGCCCCATGCCGGTGTCGAGCTTGACGTGGATCCGGGCGCCGCCGAGCGCGGCCGCGGCATCGAGGAGTGCATCGGTCCAGGCGACGATGTCGGCGTCGGCGACCAGGGCAGCTTCCAGCTCTGGCAGCGTGAGGGGACCCAGGATCAGGAGGCGCGCCTCGATTCCGGCGGCCCGCAGCTCGGTCGCCTCTGCGGCCGTGGCCACCGCCAGCCACGTTGCTCCACCTGCCAGCGCGGCGCGAGCGGCCGTGAGGGCACCATGCCCGTACCCGTCGGCCTTGACGACCGCACAGCACTGGCTGCTCGGCGCGGCACTGGCCATCGTGGCCACGTTCGCCGCGATCGCCGCGGCATCGATGCGCACACATGCGCGCTCGGCGTCTTGCGTGAGCGAGGTCGGCTGGGGGACGTCCGCCATCGCATGATCGTATCTGGAGCGCCGACCAGGCCGACCCGACGAGCTGCACGCACTGCGGAGCCCTCAGCCCTCAGCCGTCGGCCGTGCTGACGCGGGTCTACGAGCCGCGGGCCGCCGGCAGGTGTTCGGCGACGTCCCACGCGACCACGCCGTCAACGCTTCCGGCAGCGGCCGCAGCCAGGCGGCCGGCACGGCTGTGGAGCCGTACCGCTGCGCATGCCGCGCGCCACGGGTCCGCGCCTGAGGCCAAGAGGGCGCCCATCGCTCCAGCAAGGACGTCGCCCGTGCCGGCCGTGGCCAGCGCGGGCGCCGGCAGGTCGTTGATGGCAACGCCGGCGCCGGTGGGGCTTGCGATCACGGTGTCGTCGCCCTTGAGCACCACGATGGCCCCGCTGCGATCTGCCGCTTCCCGGGCTGCAGCCAGGCGCTCGGCGCCGACCTGCGCCGACGTTCGTCCCAGGAGGCGGCCCAGCTCGCCAGCGTGCGGCGTGATGATCAATGGCGCGGCGCGGCGCAGCTCTTCTGGCGTGCCCGCAAACGGTGCCAGCCCGTCTGCGTCGAGCACCATTGGAAGGTCGCTGGCGAGCGCGGCGCGCACGAGCGCTCGGGCGTTGGGCTCGTCGCCGAAGCCCGGGCCGACCACCACGGCATCGGCGCGGGAGGTCAACTGCGCGCCGACCTGCGAGGAGATGTCGTCGGTCGGCCAGCACTGCACGATCGCCTCGGGTGCTGCACTGCGGATCACGTCGGCGGCCTGCGGCGAGGTCACGGCCGTGACGTAGCCCGCTCCGCCGCGTTGGGCGCCCCGAACGGCAAGAACGCCGGCGCCCGGGTAGCGCGGTCCGCCCGCGATCACCACCACGGCGCCAGCCGCATACTTGTGCGCTTCGCCGTCGCGGGTCGGGAGCCCGTGCAGCACGGTGTCTCGAAGGGCGCCGATCCGGGGCTGGATGGGAGCGCCGTCGGTGGGGATACCAATGTCGGCGACGGTGAGCTGGCCCACATGCGCCTTCCCCGGCCGGATGACGTGCCCCGGCGAGGGGCGATGGAACGTGACGGTCGCAACCGCCGTGAAGGCGTCGCCAGGGACGCCGCCTGTGGCGGCGTCCACCCCGGTTGGCAGGTCGCAGGCGACCACTGGAAGGCCGCGCGCGCGCGTTGCCGCGATCGCTTGCTGGACCAGCCCTCGCGGCGCGCCGGTGGCGCCCGTGCCGAGCAGCGCGTCGATCACCCCGGCTGCTGCGTCGAGCTCGGCGCCCGCGAAGGGACGCATGGGGGCGGTGCAGCGGTCGCGCGCGAGGGCGGCGTCGCCGTGGAAGGCGGCAGCGTCCTTGATGAGCAGGACCTGCGTGTCGCGGCCGGCGTCGTGCAGGATGCGCGCTGCGATCAGGCCGTCGCCGCCGTTGTTGCCAGGTCCGCAGAGGACCGCGATAGGTCCGTGCGGCAGCGAACGCTGCGCCTGTGCCGCAAGCGCGGCCCCAGCCCGCTCCATCAGATCGATCCCGGGGATTCCGAGCGTGCCGATGGCCCACCGGTCGCTGGCGCCGAGCTCCTGCGGCAGGAGAAGATCGGCCACCCACGTGGGCTGCTGCCAGCCGGGCCCTGGGAGCGCCTCGCCGGCGTCTGACTCGGGCGGGCGCACAGCCGGACTGCTGACTACTCGACCGTGACCGTTTTGGCCAGGTTGCGTGGCTGGTCGACGTTGAGACCACGGCGTACCGCGATCTCGTAGGCCAGAAGCTGCAGGGGGATCACGGCCAGAAGCGGCTGGATCGTCCAGTCGGTGAGCGGGACGGAGAAGACCTCGTCGGTGTGCTCGGCCATGGCGTTCTCATCGCCAGCGGTCACGACTGCCAGCACGTGGGCACCGCGTGCGCGGACTTCTTGGATGTTGGAGATGACCTTTTCGCGCACCGGCGAGTTGGTGGCCACGACGACCACCGGGGTGGCCTCGTCGAGCAGGGCGATCGGGCCGTGCTTCATCTCGCCAGCGGCGTAGGCGTCGGTCGCGATGTACGACACCTCTTTGAGCTTGAGGGCGCCTTCCAGTGCGATCGGCAGTCCGACGTGGCGCCCCAGATACAGGAAGAAGTTGGCCGTGTGGTGCTCGTCGGCGGCGCGAGCGATCGGAGCGGCGGACTGCTCCAAGAGCTCGGTGATCGCGTGGGGAACGGCTTTGAGCTCGGCGATCAGCTCGCGGCGGCGCGCGATGGCCATCGTGTCGCGAAGCTCGGCGAGCTTCAGCGCCAGCAGATACATCACTGCGAGTTGGCAGAGGAACGTCTTGGTGGCGGCAACGCCGATCTCGAGGCCTGCGCGAGTGAAGATTACGCCGTCGGCGTCGCGCGTGGCCTGGGAGCCCATGACGTTGGTCACCGCAAGGACGGTGGCGCCAGATTCTCGGGCCACCCGCATCGCGGCCAGCGTGTCGGCGGTCTCCCCCGACTGGGTGATCCCGATGACGACATCGCTGGGCCGCAGGACCGGCTCGCGGTAGCGGTACTCCGAAGCGACCTCGACGTCGACCGGGACCCGCGCGTAGGTCTCGATCAGGTACCGGCCGAGCATGCCAGCGTGGTAGGACGTGCCGCAGGCCACGATCACGATGCGCGTGGCGTCGCGCAATGGTGCGAGATCGAAGTCCTGGCCGAAGTCGACGGTGTCGTCCTGCCAGAGGCGGTCGGCCAGCGTCTCGGCCACGGCGTCGGCCTGCTCATGGATCTCCTTGAGCATGAAGGTGTCGTAGCCGCCCTTCTCGGCGGTCTCCTCATCCCAGTCGACCTCGTAGGCGTCGCGCGGGAGCGTCTCCCCCGTGGCGGCGTGGATCGTGACGCTCCCCGGCTGCAGCTCGACGATCTCGCCGTCGTTGATGTCGATGGCGTGGCGGGTGTACTGCAGGAAGGCGGGAATCGCGGAGCCGATGAAGGTTTCGCCGTCGCCCTGGCCGATCACCAGCGGGCACTCCTTGCGGTACGCGACCAATCGCCCGGGCTCACTGGCGGACATCGCGACGAACGCGTAGTGGCCTTCGAGCTCGGCCACGGCGGCGGTCACGGCCGCCAACAGACCTTGGTCGCTGCGGGAGGCGATGAGGTGCGCGATGACTTCGGCGTCGGTCTCGGAGGTGAACGTGGCGCCGGCGGCGATCAGCTGCTCGCGAAGGACCGCAAAGTTCTCGACGATCCCGTTCACGACCACGTGGACACGGTCAGAGGTGTCGAAGTGTGGATGGGCGTTGGCCTCGGTCACGCGGCCGTGCGTGGCCCAGCGGGTGTGACCGATGCCGGTATGGGCACCGTCACCGTTGGATGAGCCGTGGAGCCCGCCGCGCGCCTGGACTGCGGCGCGAAGGTTGGCGAGGTTGCCGACTGCGCGCACCGCAGCGACGCCCGTGCCGTTGATGGCGGAGACGCCCGCGGAGTCATAGCCGCGGTATTCGAGGCGCTGCAGGCCCTCGAGCAGGACCTCTTCGAGGTCGCGAGGGCCGAGGTATCCGACGATTCCGCACATGGTCAGGCTCCAGTCGACGACGGTGGGGTGAGGAGGCGCCGGCCGAGGTTCGACACTAGCAACCGGGGCTTCGGCATCTGCCACCGTGGCCCTGCTCCGGCTGCAGCAGTCCAGGCCGGCGTGGGCCGAGAACGAAGGCGAGCAGCTTGGCGCCGCAGCACGTTCACGCGAGAGCGCGAACGCGGTCGGCGACCCGTTCGCACAGGGCTGTAGCCAGCTCCTGGCTTGGCGCCTCGACCATCACGCGGACCAGCTGTTCGGTGCCGCTCGCGCGCAACAGGATCCGTCCGTCGGTGCCGAGCTCCATCGCTGCGTCGTCACGGGCGGCCAGGACGGATTCGTCCTGCAGGGCGGCGTCTCGATCTGGGACCGGGACGTTGACGAGCAGCTGCGGCATCTTGCGCATCCCGTCGCGAGCGGTGAGGTCGTGGCCTGCGAGGGCCTCCAGCACGAGCAGGGCGCTGGCGATCCCATCGCCGGAGGGGCAGAAGCCCAAGTCGATGATGTGCCCGGACTGCTCGCCACCCAGGCGCCACTGCTTCTCGCGCAGCGCCTCCAAGACGTAGCGGTCGCCCACGCCGGTGATCTCCACCTCGACGCCTTGCTGTTTCATGGCGCGGTGGAAGCCGAAGTTCGTCATCACCGTGACCGCGACGCCGCCACCGAGTTCGCCGGTGCGGTCGAGGTGGCGGGCGATGAGCGCGATGAGTTCGTCGCCGTCGACGACCTCGCCGGTGCGGTCGACCGCAAGCACGCGATCACCGTCGCCGTCGAACGCGAATCCGATGTCGTGGGCGCCCTGCTGCATCAACGCGATGAGCGGATCGAGGTGCGTGGAGCCCACGCCGGCGTTGATGTTTTCGCCGTCGGGCGTGATCGCGGTGGCGGTCACGTCCGCGCCGAGCCTGCGGAAGATCTCGGGAGCGATCTTGTAGGTGGCGCCGTGCGCGCAGTCGAGCGCGACCTTGATGCCGGAGAGGTCGAGGCCTCCGAAGCGGTCCGCGAGGGCGCGCAGGTAGTCCTCACCGGCGCCGATCAGACGGCCGACGTCGCCGTGTTCGCCACCCGTGCCGGCATCGGCGGCCATGCGGGCCTCGATCCGGGCCTCGGTGCTGTCGGCCAGCTTGTGGCCGTCCGCGCCGAAGAACTTGATGCCGTTGTCCTCGTACGGGTTATGCGAGGCAGAGATGACCGCGGCAAGGTCGAAGCCGTGGGTGATCGTGAGGAGGGGCGCCGCGGGCGTCGGGAGGACTCCCCCGAACAACACGGTCGCGCCGGCGCTCGATGCTCCGGCGGCGAGGGCCGCCTCCAGCATCGGGCCGGAGCGGCGGGTATCGCGGAGGACGAGCATGCGCCGCGCACCCAGCTCTTGGGTGGCGGCGCGGCCCAACTGGAGCGCGAGCGAGGCAGTGAGTACCTCGCCCGCGACTCCGCGGACGCCGTCCGTGCCAAACAGCCGACGTTCGGCCATGACTCGGGCGATGACGCTGGTTAGCGCTTGCTGAACTGCGGGCGCTTGCGGGCCTTCTTGAGGCCAGCCTTCTTGCGCTCTTTCACGCGAGCGTCACGCGTGAGGAAGCCACGGCGCTTGAGCTCGGTACGCAGTGAGGGGTCAGCCTCGAGGATCGCGCGGGAGATGCCGTGACGCAGTGCGCCGGCCTGGGCCGCAACGCCGCCGCCGTGAATGGCGGCGATGACGTCGACCTTCTCGTCGAGTGCAACGACCTCGAGCGGCTGGCGGAGCACCCGCTGGAGCGTGGCGCGCGGGAAGTACTCCGTCACGTCCTTGCCGTTGATCAGGTACTTGCCGGTGCCGGGCTTGAGCGTGACGCGTGCAACAGCGGTCTTGCGCTTGCCGGTGGCGCGGTAGCGCGCGTCGGCTGCAAGCTCGATGTTCGTCGTGATCGGACCGTGGTCGATCTCGTCGTCGTCGTCGGACGAATCGTCGTCGTCGTCGCCTTCGCCCGCGAACGGGTCGGCGCCTTCTTCGACGATGTCGACCTCAAGGTCGGCACCCGGGATAGCGGGCTTGGCGCGCGGGGTCTCGTCGACCTCGTCGGCCTCGTCCTCAGCAGCTTCAGCGACGGGAGCCTCGGCGGCCTCAGCGACCGGAGCCTCCTCGGCCTCGGCCACGGGCTGCTCAGCAGCTGCCTCAGCAGCGGGCGCCTCGGTGGCTTCAGCCTCGGGGACCGTTGCCGGCTCCTCCTCGGGAGTGCCGTCGGCCTGTGTCTCGTTGTCGATCACGTGTTGATCTCCAGCTTGGTCGGCTTCTGAGCCTCATGCGGATGGTCGGTACCGGCGTACACCTTGAGCTTGGTGAGCTGCTTGCGCGCCAGGCGATTCTTGGGAAGCATGCCCTTGACGGCGATGCGGATGACCTCTTCGGGGCGACGCTCAAGCATCTCCTCGAGGGTGCGGGACTTCAGGCCGCCCGGGTAACCCGAGTGCCGGTAGTACTGCTTGTCTTCGCGCTTGTTGCCCGTGACCGCGATCTTCTCGGCGTTGATCACCACGACAAAGTCGCCGGTGTCGACGTGCGGGGTGTATTCGGGCTTGCGCTTCCCGCGGAGGATTTCGGCGATCTGGGTCGAGAGGCGACCGAGCGTAAGGCCCGACGCGTCGATCAGGACCCAATCGCGGGTGCGATCGTTCGGATTGGCGACGTAAGTCTTCATGAGAAAAAGGGCGCGGCCGGACGCTTGCAGCGGCCTGCGCAGAACGAGCAGTGTACGAGATCTCAGTCACTTCCGCGTTCTGCCCCTTGTCGGTAGGCTGCCGCCGAGAGCTCCGCGCGTGCCCCGGCACGCTTCGTCCAGGAGAAGCTTCCTTGCCGACTACCCCGTCGACCGCCCTCCAGCACTCAGTTCAGGCCCCACGCCGTCGCCGCTCCGGCGCCGCAGTTGGGGCCCTCGGCCTCGCTGTCTGCGGGGTTGCCGCCTCCGCCCCACAGGCGCAAGCGGCCGGGGGTGGCGGCGTCTCCGTCGACCAGTCTCCGGAGGACCGAGCGCGTGCGATGGTCGTCCGGAAGATCAGCTGCCTGACGGGGTGTTCGAGCATCGATGCGGCGGCCGCCGGCGCAACGCTGCGCTTTCAGGGGCCGATGTTGGCGCGTGGCAAGCGCGTCGTGTACCTCGGGGGCGCCGGTCCAGAAGATGACGTGCTCGCCAAGGTCCGCGTGAAGAAGTCCGGCAACGGCAAACTCGTCACTGCACTCCTTCCGAAGCGCGCAAAGTCCGGCCCGGTCGCCTTTGAGCTCAAACCCGGGGCGCGCTCTGGGGCCAGCCGCGACAAGGTGGTCCTCCCCACGCCCGTTGCTGCCCTGGCGCCGCTGCCTGGGAACGGCCCGTTCTTCCCGATCCGCGGTTCGTTCAAGTTCGGCACGGGTGCCGCGACCTTCGGCGGCGGTCGTGGGCACCAGGGCTACGACGTGTTCGCCAAATGCGGCACACCGCTCGTGGCAGCTGAGGGCGGAACCGTGCTGTTCAAGGAATTCCATGCGCGAGCCGGCAACTACGTGGTCATCGATGTCGCTGGCGCCGACCGCGACGAGGCCTACATGCACTTGCGCACACCAGCGCTGGTCGACAAGGGCGCTGAGGTCGCGGCGGGCCAACAGATCGGCGAGGTTGGCGATACCGGACGCGCGAGCGGCTGCCATCTGCACTTCGAGCTGTGGGAAGGCACCTGGCAGAGCCTCGGTGGCAAGCCCGGTAAGCCCATTGACCC
>JAEMRF010000179.1 GCA_016463515.1 Solirubrobacteraceae bacterium
AGCCGATGTTGAAGGCGTCGATCTCGGCCTGGCGGATGTAGGGCGCGTTCGACAGGTCCCACAGGTAATGCTGGATGAACCACAGCATCGGGTTGGAGACCACGTTGTAGAACTGGTCGTAGGCGGCGTCGTCGGACTCCACGAGCCGCACTGCGAACTCGCCGCCGGTCGGCGCCTCGATCGAGATCGGCTCGTTGCCGGCCTCACGTGAGACTTTGGCGTCGCCCTCCCCAAGGGCGGAGGCCACCCACACCGAGTTGCGGTGGCTCGCGAGTCCCATCAGGGCCGTCACGAGGCCGCCGGTGCCGCGTTTGGGGGTGCCGTCCAGGCCATACGACACGGGCCCGCGGTTGGAGACCAGGACGACCGGCTGCTCGCTCGTGGGCTCGTCGGTGGGCTCTGCGGTGGCGTCGGTCATGAAGGGGCGGGGAGGCCGGCGCGCCGCAGTGGGTGCCCGAAACTTCGCTGGTCTTGAGCATACGACGACGCGCCACTGCTGGTGAGCACGGTTACCGGTCGATTACCGGTCAGCCGCTGCCAATCAGGATGGCGCGGGCCCGGTCAGCGCTCGTTCAGCGTGGCCTTCACGTCGACCGATTCCTGGCCGCGGATGACCTTCATCGTGACCCGCTTGCCCGGCTGCATGGTCGCCAGGGCGGCGTCGATGTCTTCCGGTTCGGTGATCTGTTTGCCGTCGAGCTGCACGATCACGTCGCCGCCTGTGGGGATCGAGCGGCCGCCGATCGACGTCGTGCCGGTCGGCGGGCGCAGGGTGGAGAACGCCGCGGGGCTGCCGGGAGCGATCGCGCGCAGCAGCACGCCGGTCGACGTGGTCAGGTCCAGCTCCTTCACGCGCGTTGGTGAGAGGCCGACCGTCTCGATGCCCAGGTACGCGCGGCGCACGCGGCCCGCCTCACCCAAGGCCTTCACGATCCGGACCGCCGACGCCACCGGCAGGCCGACGGCCGCCCCCGGTGACATCGCCTCAAGGCGCCGGGTGGAGATGCCCACGACCTGCCCTTGCAGGTTGACGAGCGGCCCACCGAGCCCCTGGGCGCCGAGGGGTGCAGACGCCTCGAACAGCCCGACTTCGGCGAGGCCCTCGCCGCGGGCGGCCCGGCCGGTCGTGAGCACGGTGCCTGGGCGCATCGCCGGGCGCCGAGAGCTCAGGAACCCGAGGGCGACCACCGGCTGGCCGAGCACCGCGGGTTCCTTGGCGGTCTTGGCGACGGGCACCGCGCTCAGGTCACGCACGCGCACCGCTGCCAGGCCGCTCAGCGCGTCGATGCCGTCGACCACGCCGGCATGCTCCTCGCCGTTGCCCTCGCGGACCGTTACGCCGGCGGCCGGCGCGCCGGCAGCGGTCGTGACCAGGGCGGCGTCGGTCGCCACGAGCCCCGAGGCCAGCAGCGTGCCGGTGCCGTTGCGGGTCTCGCCGCCGGTGCTCACCGAGACGGCCACCACGCTGGGAAGCCCGACGCTGACGGCCTGCTCGTGGGTGCCGCTGGCGAGGTCGGGCACGTCGGCGGCGCGCGCCGCGGCGCTCGTGGTGCCGGTGGTCTGCTTGGCGTCGTCGGTCGAATCACCGCAGCCCGCCACCCCGAAGGCGAGCACGAGCGCGGCAGGGGCGAGCAGGAGGAGGCGGTGGGGCTTGACGAGCGACATGGGGAAGAAGACCTGGAATCCGGCGCAAAAGGCGGACCGGATGCGGAGGGTGGGACGGCGAGCCGGGGACTCGCCGCCAACCCTAGATGAGCGTGGAACGGCCCGGCTATGCGGGCAGCGACAAGGTGAAGACGGTAGACCCGGGGGCCGACGTCACGGTCAGGTCACCCTGCATGCGGCGCGCCAGCTCGCGGCTGATCGCGAGCCCCAGACCTGAACCGCGGGTCTCGTCGGAGGTCACGAACGCCTCGAACATCTCCCGTTGGTGGGCCAGCGGGATGCCTGGGCCGTCGTCGCTCACGGTGAACTCGACGCGGGCGCCGGTCCGCCGGGCCGCCACGGTGATGGCCGTGCCCTGCGGCGTATGGGTGAGCGCGTTGTCGACGAGCGCCCGCAGGAGCTGCAGCACGCGGTCGCCGTCGATCACGGCCGTCTCCGCCCGCGGGTCCACGCGGCGCTCCATCATCGAGCCGTGCTGGGCGCCGGCGACGCGGAACTCCGCCAACAGGCCTTCCAGCAGCAGGCCCACGTCGGTCGGAGCGCGGCGCACCTTGACCGAGCCGACGTCGAGCCGCGAGAGGTCGAGCAGGTCGCCGGCGAGCTTGCTCAGGCGCTGGGCCTGCTCGCTGGCGTGCATCACGAACTCGTGGCGGCGCTGCGGTTCCAGGTTGTCGTCTTCGAGGAGTTCGAGGAACCCCTGCAGCGTTGCCAGCGGCGTGCGCAGCTCGTGGGAGGCCGTCGCGATGAACCGCCGTCGGGCCGTCTCGAGTTCGGCCAGCTGCCGCTGCATCTCGTTGAGGGCGCGGGCCAGCGACGAGAGCTCCAGCGATCCCTCGCCGGGGAACTGGGCGGTGAAGTCGCCCTGGGCGACCTTGCGGGCACCAGCTTCGAGGGTGCGGATGCGGCGCGTGAGGCGGGTCGTGACCCACACGCCGAGCAGCAGCGCCACGGACGCGCCACCGATCCCGGCGACCAGGATGCGGCTGCGGGCGCTTTGCACGGTGCGCTCGATGTCGTCGATCGGCTGCCACGCCGAGAACACGATCCGCTCGCCCGTGTTGATCGTGAACGACTGCGCCGCTTCGATGCGCGACTGCTCGTCGACCCGCGTGATGTCGGTCTGTTCGCGGTCTGGCGGAAGCGCGACCCGGCGCACGAGGCGCGAGGCGCGCTGACTGCTGGTGGGATCCAGGTTGGTGATCGTCGGGGCCTTGGGGTTGCCGGTCACCCCGAACACGGCCACGCGCTCGTTGCCGGCCACGAGGCCGGATCGCTGGAGGCGTCCGCCGACGCCGAACCAGTACGACACCACGTTGGGCACGTCCGCCGACGTGAGGATCTGGCCCTGCTGCTGGGCCTGGACCTCCGCGGCGCGGATCACGGCCACGCCGGTGCGGGCCGTCGCTTCGACGGAGCGCTCGCGTGGCGCAATGAGGGCGTTTTCCAGGCGCGGAGTGGCGTAGAGCAGGCCGGTGACCGTGACGATCGCGGCCAAGAGGAAGACGGCGCTGATGCGGCCCGGGAGCGATCCCTTGAACCAGCGCGTGATCGGAAGGCGCTCGATCGCGCGGACGAGTCGGCCGCGACCGCGGCCCTTGGCGGGGACGGCGAAGGCGTCATCCATGGCCTCGCCGACGATGCGGGCGCGTTCGGCGTCGTCGCGGCCCTTCGGCGTGGGCGCGGCCGGACCGGTCACGGTTTGCCGATCTGGTACCCGACTCCTCGAACGGTCAGCAGCAGCTCAGGTTCGCTCGGCTCGGCTTCGAGCTTCTCGCGCAGGTGGCGCACGTGCACGTCGACCGTGCGGGGATCGCGGTATTCGGCATCGCCCCAGACCTGTTCCAGGAGTTGGTCGCGGGTGAACACCCGGCCGGGAGAGGACGCCATGAGTGCGACGATCTCAAACTCGGAGAAGGTGAGTCGCACCTCTTCGCCGCGCACGCGGACGGACCGGCCGGCCAGGTCGACGCTCAGGTCGCCGACGACGAGGCGTTCGGCCTCCGGTTCGGCGGGCGTGGCGGCAGCGGCCTTGGCGAGCATCTCGGATCGACGCAGCGCCGCCCGCACGCGGCTGGTGAGCTCGCGGATCGAGAACGGCTTGGTCACGTAGTCGTCGGCGCCAAGCTCCAGCCCCAGGACGGTGTCGATCTCGTCGGTGCGGGCCGTGAGCATGATGATCGGCACCGGCGAACCGTCGGCGCGCAGGCGGCGGCAGACCTCGAAGCCGTCGATGCCGGGCAGGCTCACGTCGAGCAGCACGAGGCTGATGGTGTCGTCGAAGCGCTCCAGGGCGGTCTCGCCACTGAGCGCTTGTACAACTTCAAAGCCCTCACCCTCGAGCGGGTAGGACAGCAGCGTCTGGATAGCCCGCTCGTCGTCGACGACAAGGATGCGCGGTCGGCTCGTCACGACCCATAGTGTGTCAGCGTGCTCGACCCGCGGCTCACCAGGATCTTTGTCCTGCCTCTGCTCGCGGTCCTCGTCTTGGCTGCCTTCTCAGTTCAGGACCGGCCGCGAGCCTTGCGTACCTTCCAAGCGCCCGACGCGTTCAGCGGCACGGCTGCGCTCGCCGAAGTGACCCGATTGGCGGGCGTCTACCCGGCTCGGCCCGCTGGCGGACCTGCCGATACCGATGCCGGGCGGGACATCGAGCAGCGTTTTGAGGCCGACGGACTCGAGGTCCGGACCGAGACCGCGCAGGTCATCTCGCCGGACGGCTCGGACGCCGAGGCGCTGCAGGTCACCGGTGAGCGGCCCGGCCCGAAGGAGGGAACGATCGTGATCGTCGCGCCCCGCGACGGCGTACGCGCCGGGTCGCGTGCGGAGCTCACGGGCACCGCGACGCTCCTGCAGCTCAGCTCGCTGCTGGGCAAGCGGCGCGTCGAGCACCCGATTCAGCTGGTCTCGGTGAGCGGCACGATGGCGCAGTCGGGCTACCGCGCTCTGGCGCGGCGCCTGCAATCCGACGATTCGCCGGTGCGCGCGGTCATCGTGCTGGGCACTCTGGGGACTCCCGACCTGCTGCCACCGGTCGTGACGTTCTCCAATGGACCCGAGCTTGCGTCTGCCCGCCTGCGCCGCACGATCGAGGAGGCGATCCGTAACGAACGCTCGGTCGGCGATGCGCGGCCTGGCGCCGTGGCGCAGCTCGTTCGACTGGCCGCCCCTGTCACGACCGGTGGCCAGGGGCCACTACTGCGCGACGGATTGCCAGCGATCCTGTTTTCCACCTCGGGTGACCGCGTGCCGCCTGTGGATGCCCGTCCCACCGCCGAGCGCATGGAGGCCGATGGCCGCGCCTTGCTCACATCGGTCATCGCGATCGACAACGCTGGCACCGTCGACCTGTCGCCTGAGCAGCGGCTCTCGGCCGCCGACGGGATCATTCCCGGGTGGGCGCTGCGCGCCATCGTGCTCGCGCTCCTGATTCCGCCGGGGTTGCTGATCGTCGACGGTCTGGCGCGCGCTCGGCGGCAGCGTCAGCGCGTGGGTCGCTGGGTGGTGTGGACGCTGCTGCTCGCGTTGCCGCAGCTGCTCGGGATCGGGGCCGTGGCGCTCGCAGCCAGCGCCGGTTGGGTGGACCTTCCGGGCGGACCGATCGACCCTGCCCTGTGGACGGGCGATCTGGCCCCGCTCGTGGTCTTCACGGTGGTCGCGATCCTCGGCCACTTCGTGCTGCGGCCACTGCTGCTCTTTGCCCTTGGCCTGCGCGGGCAGCGATCCAGCGGGCCGGGCGCTCCGTTGGCGCTGGCATTGGTGCTCGAGATCGCTGCGCTCGCCACCTGGGTGGTCAACCCGGCCGCCGCGGCCGTGATGGTGCCCGCCGTGGTGATCTGGCCGGTGGTGCTCGACTCCGGAATGCGGCCGGGCCGTGTGGCCGCGATCTTCGGGGTGGTGGTCGGGTTGTTGCCGTTGCTGATCCTCTTGGAGAACGTGTTGACCCGCTATCCGCTTGGCGACGTCGCCAGCTCGGCGAGCTGGTTCATCGGGTTGCTGTCGGCCGGAGGCGTCGGCTTGTTTGCGCAGCTGTGGTTCGCGGTGCTCACGGGATGTGGGCTCGGCGCGTTGCTGCTGGCCCGGCATGGGCGCTTCTCCGACCCGGGCGACGCCGAGGTCACGGTCCGTGGACCGGTCACGTATGCCGGGCCAGGCTCGCTGGGCGGCGTCCCGTCCGCGCTTGAGCGCTAGCCGCTGGGGCGGCCAGGGCCGCCTCTTCTCTACGCTGACGCGATGATCCGTCGGTTCTTGCGGGCTTTTGGCACCGCACTGCTCGTGGCGGGCATCGCGCTCGTGATCGACGCGGCGCTGACGGTCGTGTGGCAGGAGCCGTTCTCAGCGGCCTACGCGCACTTCGTGCAGGGCGGCCTGGATGAGGACCTCGAGCAGCTCGATGCAGGCCCCGCCGACGCCGAGCGCGCAGCGCTGGCGGCGCTGACCGAGCGCGAGCAGAAGATCGCCTATCTGGCGCGGTCGGTGCGCCGGCGCGTGGAGCCGGGCCAGCCGATCATGCGCATCTCGATCCCGGCGCTGGGGGTCGGCAAGGCGGTCGTGAACGGCACCGATACCGCCGACCTGCGCAAGGGCCCCGGCCTGATCGAGTCGACGGAGCTCCCGGGCCTCGGGGGCACGACCGGGATCGCCGGCCACCGCACCACCTACGGCGCGCCCTTTCACTCCGTCGACAAGCTCAAGAAGGGCAACCGCATCCTGATCGGCACGCCCTACGGCCGCTT
>JAEMRF010000631.1 GCA_016463515.1 Solirubrobacteraceae bacterium
GGCGGTGGATGAGGCGGTGCTGCTCATGGGACCTGCGAGGGGAGAGAGACGGGGGCGCCCTGGTGCGGGGCGGCGGAATGGCAGCGTACTTACACTAGTGTCACTTGTCGACCCTGCGTGACGATGTTCGCACGCCAGATCGCTCGCCCCACGCAGGCGGGCGGTGGCTCCCGAGGGCTCCGTCCGCGCGGGATCGCGTGCGTGGGGAAGCACGCTGCGGGTGACGCCCACGCGCCCGCGTAGGATGCTCGCGTCATGCATCGGCGCCCTCGTGCCGATCATGGGCAGAGAGCATGCTGGCTCGGCCGACCGGCCCCAGCGTGCCTTCGCTCCCGCTCACCTGTTTCGGAGTCCCCCCGTTTTGCGCCCCCTGCTGACCGCCGTCCTGCTGGCCCTCACGACCCTCGTTGCCGCCACGGCGCCCGCCAGCGGCGCCGCGATGATCGGCATGGGAGACCAGAACGTGCGGATGTTCGACGACGTGCGCTTCACGAGCCTGACGAAGGTCAAGGTCGTGCGCTACATCGCCCCGTGGGACGTCGAGAACGACCCGGTCGCCAAAGCGAAGGCCGAGGCGTGGATCGCAGCTGCGAAGTCCAAGGGCTACCTCATCCACTTCACGTTCAACTACGGCGTCGCCAAGCCGCTCGTCAATCCCACGCCGGCTGCCTATGTGGCCGCGACCAAGCCGTTCGTGGCCCGGCACAGGAGCACCGTTGAGTCGTGGGGCGTCTTCAACGAAGTCAACCGCGGGCTCGCCGCGGGCCGGTTCACCACCCCCAACGCCAAGCTGGCGGCAAAGCTGTTCCTCGCGTTCCGCAGTCAGGTCTGCGTCGGCTGCAAGGTCGTCGCGATCGACCTGCTCGACGGCGTCAACGTCAAGCCCACGCTCACCTACCTGAGGACCTTCATGCGGGCGGTCGGCAAGAACCGCCCCAAGATCGTCGGGTTCCACAACTACTCCGACACCAACCGCAACAGCATGACCCGCACCGCCGCGCTCGTGAAGGCCGTCGGCAAGGCGCCGAAGGTCTGGATCACGGAGACCGGCGGCCTCTACAAGTTCGGCCGCGACGGTTCGGGCTTCCTGCCGGATGCCAAGCGCCAGGCAAACTCCGTGCGCCAGGTCTTCAAGATCGCCAAGAAGTTCCCGCGCATCGAGCGCACGATCTTCTACAACTTCTACGGCCCCGGTGAGGACCGTCCGGACGACATCTTCGACGCAGGCCTGATCTCTGGCGTCGACACGATCCGGCCGGCCTACACGGTGTTCAAGAGCTTCGCGCAGTAGGTGCCACGCCGGCCGCCGCACGGCGGCGGGTGTGGGTTTCCACGGATCGCGTCCCGGGCGGCGCCGGTAGATTCCGCCCAATGGACTTCTGGGACGTACTGCGCACCATCCACCTGCTGTCGATGGCGTTCTTCGTCGGCGGGCAGATCTTCTTGGTGGCCGTCCTCGTGCCGGTCATGAAGGGCAAGGACGACATGAAGGTCCTGGCGCGCCGCTTCGGTCACATGAGCGGCATCGCGCTGATCCTGCTCGTGCTCACCGGCGCCTACCTGGCCTCGCACTACGACCAGTGGGACAACACCAACCTGCAGGTCAAGATCGGCCTGCT
>JAEMRF010000632.1 GCA_016463515.1 Solirubrobacteraceae bacterium
TACCTTCGCGCAGCCTGAGAGGTCGCTGGGAGTTCCGCGGTTTCTCGCGCGCGTGGACGATGATGTGGGAGCGGGTCACGCCCGCGTCGACTCGACCCTTGGTTCTCTCACCTCACTCCGTGCCTCCATCTGCCGCTACTCCCGCGACCCGCGTCCTCGTCGTCGACGACGAACCACCGATCGTCGAGGTGATCGCGATGGCGCTGAAGTTCCAGGGCTTCGAGGTCGCGACCGCCGCCACGGGCAAGGAGGCGCTGCTGCAGGTCGATCGCACCAAGCCCCACCTCGTGGTGCTCGACGTCGGCCTGCCGGACCTCGAGGGCTTCGAGGTTGCTGCCCGGCTCGGCGCGGCAGCGTCTGGTCGAGTTCCGGTGATCTTCCTCACGGCGCGCGACGCCACTGAGGACAAGCTGCGCGGCCTTGAGACGGGCGACGACTACGTCACCAAGCCGTTCAGCCTGGAGGAGCTCGTGGCTCGTATCCGCGCGGTGCTGCGCCGCTCGATGGATGAGCAGACAGCCGCGGTGCTGCGATTCGACGACGTCGAACTCGACGAAGACACCCATGAGGTCACCCGTGCGGGAGAGCTGATCGATCTCACCGCCACGGAGTTCCGGCTGCTGCGTTACTTGCTCAGCAACCCTCGCCGGGTGCTGACCCGTCAGCAGATTCTCGACGAGGTCTGGGAGTACGACTTCGGCGGTGACGCCCGCGTGCTGGAGACCTACATCTCGTACCTGCGCAAGAAGCTCGACGCCCACGGCGCCCCGATCATCACGACGGTTCGCGGCGTGGGCTACGCGCTGCGCGCCCCCAAGGCCTAGCGCATGCGCGGCCTCACGCTGCGGGCACGGCTGACGGTCGCGCTCGTCTCACTCGCTGCCGTCGGGCTGATCGCGCTCGCGGCCGTGACCTACGGCTCCCAGAAGCAGTTCCTGGAGCAACGCGTCGACGATCAGGTCGACGCGGCGCTGCGCTACGTCGGGCCCAAGATCGTCGAGAAGACGTTGTCGGCCGCGCGCGACGGCACGCTCACCAAGGGTGCCGACGGGTTGGCCACGGCGCCTGGCGGCCCCGAGGACTTCGGTGGCGACGGGCGCGGCGGTGACGGACGCCGAGGCGGCCCGCCGCGCGGCGACCGGGACCTCCCATTGGGAACCTACGCTGAGCTGCGCACCTCCTCGGGCACCCGCGTGGGGCTGCCGTTCATCGCGCCGACGATCGATGACGAGGAGCTTCCGGCTCCGGACCTGCCGGCCTCACTGCCGCTGCGCGAGACCATCACGGTCGGTTCGACGACGGGCGACATCGAGTACCGCGTCCGCGCGGAACCCAGTCCACGGTACGTCACGGATTCTCTGGCACCGACCATCACGGTCGCTGCCGTTCCCCTCACGGGCAAGACCGACCAGCTTCGCCAGCTGCTGCTCGTCGACGCCGTGGTGATCTCGGCCATCCTGCTGGCTCTCGGCTTTGGCGCCTCGCGGCTGGTGCGTCAGGAACTCGCGCCGCTCGAGCACATCGCGACCGACGCCGACGCGATCGCCGCTGGCGAGCTCGATCGCCGCGTGTTGCCCGAAGCCGCGCCGGGCACCGAAGTCGGCCGCCTGGGATCGGC
>JAEMRF010000633.1 GCA_016463515.1 Solirubrobacteraceae bacterium
GCCTGCAACCCCTACCTGGCACTCGCGGGCATGATCGCCGCCGGGCTCGACGGTGTGGAACGCGGGCTCGACCCCGGAGCGCCCGTGTCGGGGATGGCGCCCTCACTCGGCGTCGAGACCATGCCGCGGACCCTCGCGGACGCGCTCGACGCCCTCGAGGTCGACGTCGTGCTGCGCGATGCGCTCGGCGAGGAGGCCCTGGCCGAACTGGTCGCCGTCAAACGGATGGAGTGGAGCGCCTACATGGAGGCCGTGACCGACTGGGAGCAGGCCACGTACCTGCGGCGCGTCTGATGGCTGCCGAGGTCGACCTGCTGATCGTCGGCGGCGGGATCACCGGACTGAGCCTGGCGGTCCATGCCGCGCGCGACGGCCTCTCGACGGTGCTCGTGGAAGCTGGCGACCTGGGTGGCGTCTCGACACAGCGCTCTGGTGCGCTGGTGCGCACGCACTACGAAGACGCGTCATCGGCGGCGCTCGCGCTGCGCGGACTTGAGCTCTTCGAGCGCTTCGACGAGCGCTACGGCGGGCCGTCGGGGTTCCATGCGACGGGCTTTGCCTACGTCCCCACGTACGACGAGCGCGACGCCGGGACCGTGGGCGATCGTGTCGAGATGCTCCAAGGGCTCGGCGTAGAGACGCGCGTCGTCGGCGAAGCGGAGATGGGGCGCATCGATCCTGCGCTCGACATCTCAGACGTCGGGATGGCGGTCTACGAACCGCGCTCGGGCTTCGCGAGTCCGGCGCTGACCGCGTCGACGCTCACGCGTGCCGCGGCCGACGCCGGCGCCCAGCTGCGCTCGCAGACCCGCGCCCTGGAGCTGATCGTTGGCGAGGGTGGTGCGGTCGAGGGTGCCGTGCTTGCGGGCCCCGATGGCGTCCCGACGCCGCTCACCGCCGGCAACGTCGTGCTCTGCTCGGGCGCGTGGTCGCCGGTCCTGGCCTCAACGGCGGGCGTCGAACTCGCGATCCGCCCCACCGCGGTGAAGCTCGCCTTCGTGGAGCGCCGCGGGCCGTTTCACCTCACCGTGATCGACGCCCCGGCAGGCATCTACCTGCGACCCGACCACGCCGGCTCCACGCTCGTGGGCCGTCGCACCTGGACGGACGAGCCCATGGGCAGCCCGGACGCCGAGCTGCCTGCCGTTGAGAGCGACTTCCTGACCGACGCAGCCGCGCGGCTGGCGCGCCGGATCCCGAGTGCCGCTGGGGCGCAGGTCGTCGGCTCGCGCGCCGGCATGCTCGATATGACGCCCGACGGGCTCCCGCTCGTGGGTCCCGCCATGCGTGACGGCGACACCGTGCCGGGCCTGTGGCTCTGCTGTGGCTGGTCGGGGACCGGCTTCAAGACCGGCCCCCCGGTCGGCGAGGCGCTCGCCGAGTGGATCCGCACCGGCTCCACCACCCTCGACCTCTCCTCGATCAGCACCGCCAGAGAGCTCGAGCCAGCCGCGGCAGCGGTGCGCTCGCCGCACTAAACGCCAGGCCCGCCCACAACGTGCGCCGCGCTCGCGCGGTGAACGTCGAAATCATGTCGCCATAGGCGCGGTACTTCGACGTTCACGGCTTGGAGCGGGGCGTTGATGGCGGGGTCTTGCGGCAGTGGGATCATGGTCTC
>JAEMRF010000634.1 GCA_016463515.1 Solirubrobacteraceae bacterium
CTCAAGGCGATCGCGGCAGACCTCTCACCCGAGGAGTTTCAGGCGGCGTTCCAGGCGGCAGTCGCCAAGGGGCAACGGTGCTTCTAGATCGCCTGGACCCACGCAACCTGGGCCTGCTCGGGCTCCCAGACCTGCGCAAAGCCCAGGACTCGCTGGCTGCCCTGCGCGACCCCAACCGCTCCGGTGACTCCTACGGCTTTCTGTCGATCACACCCATCCGCGAGGGGCGAGCACCCGCGCTTCGCAAGAAGCTCGCCGCGATCGACGCCGCGGGCAGTCCGTTTGCGCGCCTGCCGCGCACGCACTTTGCGCGGTGGGTCGTCTTGCCGGACTTCTACGACCCAGACCTGGACTACCAGCCCGCCGATGAAGATCGCCTGGGCTGTGAGTACCTGATCTTCTCGGCCTGCTTCGACGGCGAGCGCGACTCGTATCTGCGCGAACTCTCGACCGAGCTTGCCGCCGAGGCGGTGCAGGTGTGGGGTGAGTGCAGAGGCGTAGACCCCAGCAGCCCGGACGATCTCGTCCGCTATCTGAAGGCCAACCAGATCGACTGCGGGCAGTACTACAGCGCCTACGGCCACACGACCGTGCAGGAGGTCCGCCGGGTCCTCGCGCAGCAGCTGGTGATGCGCGATCTCGCCGTGCAGCAGTACACGCTCACGCCGGCGCAGCTGCAGGCCGAGTTCGTCGCCCGGATCGTGAACGCGGAGGTGCCGGCATGACGAAGACCGAGCCCGATCCCACCCTCGGCTTCTCGCCACCAGACGGCGTATCGCTCCAGCTGGAAGACATCCAAGGCGACATCCTGCGCGCCTACGGCAACGCCTACGACTGCACCACATACGCGTTCGTGCGGATTTCGGGCGTGCGCGCCGGACGGGCGTGGCTGAAGGAGCTGGCTGGGATGGTCAGCGACGCGGCCCCGTGGACGGGCTCGGCCAAGCCGCCGCATCACGTCAACGTCGCCTTCACGCATGCTGGCCTCGTGGCGCTCGGCGTGCCGGCCGAGGTACGGGAATCGTTCAGCCCGGAGTTCCGGCTCGGGATGGCGGCGCGGGCCGACCGACTGGGCGACGTGGGGCCAAGTGCTCCCGACCGATGGGTCGACGGTTTCGGCACCGGCGACGCGCACGTGCTCGTGACCGTCAACGCGCTGGATCCGGGCCCTCTCGGCGCAGCGATGGGCGAGCTGGAGGCCATGACCAACCGCCACGGCCACGACATCGTCGCCCGCCAAGATGCGCACCTGCTGCCTGGGGCTCGCGAGCATTTCGGCTTCGCTGACGGGTTTGCGCAGCCGGCGATTCGCGGCGCCACCGAGGAGCGCACTCGCGGGGGCGGTGTGCCACTGGCTGACGGGAAGTGGCGTCCGCTGGAGCCCGGCGAGTTCGTGCTCGGCTACCCCGACGAGGACACCGTCCTTGATCCGCAGGGCCGACTTCCCGATGCACCCGTTGGGCCACTGGCTCGCAACGGCACCTACATGGTGTGGCGCCGTCTGCACCAAGACGTTGCCCGCTTTCGGCAGGTCACCAAGGCTGCAGCTGCCCACTACGAGGATGGCGACGAACGAAAGCTGCGCGCCAAGATCGTCGGCCGCTGGGACGACGGCTC
>JAEMRF010000635.1 GCA_016463515.1 Solirubrobacteraceae bacterium
CGCGCTATGCGCTCCAGGCGAACTCGTCGACCTCGTGGGGGCCGACGCACGCCACCGCGGCGCTATCTGGCACGCGCTGGGCGATCTCGTTGACCTCAGCCAGCGTGATCGAGTCGATGAGCTCGATCACGCGGTCGGGGTTGATCTCCTCACCGAAGATGATCGACTGGCTGGCGGCCAGCCGGGCCACGGCGCCGGAGGATTCCGTGGCGAGGATGTGGCGGCCCGAGGCGTAGGCCCGGGCGAGCTCGAGCTCGTCGGCGGTGATGCCGCCGGTGCGCATCTCGTTGACGATCTCGCGCATGCGCGTGTAGGCCTCGACGGTCTTGCTCGACTCAAGGCCGGCTCCGAGCGACAGGGTGGCGCCATCGCCGTGGACGTGCTCGTAGCCCCACACCGAGTAGCAGAGGCCGCGCTGCTCACGGAGCTCATCGAACAGACGCGAGCTCATCGAGCCGCCCAGGATCGAGCCGTACAGGCGGAGCGCGGCACGCTCCCGAGCGTTGGTCGCGTCGATGTGCGGTTGGTACTCGATGCGCAGGTGCGACTGGTTCGTGTCGCGCTTCTCGATCAGCGTCTGCGCGTTCAAGGTCGGGAAACCGAGGTTCGGCTCGGGGCGTTCAGGGGAGGGGAACCGGTCAAACAGCTCGCCGAGCGCCGCGTCCTCGGGCAGGTGCTCGAGGTTGCCGACCAGGTAGGCGCCGCCGCGCTTCGGCGACCACTGCCGATCGCGGAAGGCGACGATCTGGTCGCGCGTGAAGCTGCGCAGGTGCTCCTCGGGGCCGAGGATCGTGCGGCCCAGCGGATGGTCGCCGAAGGCCGCCTTGTCGATCAGGTCGCTGGCGACCGACGAGGGCTGGTCGTCGGCGCGCTGGATCTCCTGGATGACCACGCCGCGCTCCTTGTCGAGCTCTTCGGCGTCGATGTGCGGGCGGCCGACGAAGTCGGTCAGCAGGTCAAGCGCCTCAGGCGCGCGCTCGGCGCGCACCGTGATGTGGAAGGCGACGAGGTCTTGGCTCGTGAAGGCGTTGAGCATGCCGCCCATCCGCTCGGCGGTGCCGTTGACGTCGCGGTAGTGCGGGTACTTCTCGCCACCCTTGAACACCAAGTGCTCCAGGAAGTGCGCGATGCCGTTCTCTTCGGGGCGCTCTGCACGTGAGCCAGCGTCGAAGGCGACCATGATCGTGAGTGCTCGCGTGCCCGGTAGTGACAGCTTGTGGATGGGCAGGCCCTGAGGGGCCGCGGTGGAAGAGATGACGATCGACACGGCCGCAACGCTAGCGGGGGCGGGAACCCCATGCCCAGATCGGCGGACGCACTACTTACGGGTGCGAGGCAGTCCAGGGGGTTCGGGCGCTCGAACTCCCGTTGCAACACTCGCTGCAACTGGAGGGGGTTTGGGGGTTTCCCTTGTACCTTGCATCCGATGGCTTCCTCGATTGAGAGCTCCAACTCACGACGCCTGCCCGCGCGGCGGCGTCGGCAGATGCAGCCTGTCGGGCCGCCCGCGCGTAGCGCCGCGCTGCCGCACGACCCGCGCAACGTCATCGAGTTGCGCAGCGTGACCAAGCACTACGGCGACGGCACGATCGGCCTCGACGACGCAACGCTGAACGT
>JAEMRF010000636.1 GCA_016463515.1 Solirubrobacteraceae bacterium
ACCGCGCTGGCGGTCTTGTTGCCGTTGCCAAGTTGGCCTTGGTTGTTGAGGCCCCAGCAGGCGACGCCGCCCGTCGCAGGCCGCAGGGCGCACGACTGGCCGTAGCCGGCCGCAAGGCTCGTCGACGGCGTGGCGACGTTGTTGACGACCGTCGGCGGCGGAGGCGTCTCGCCCGGTGCCAGCAGCGGGCCGCCCGCGTCGGCCAGCGGGAAGCTGCGCTGGTACACGTGCAGCTCGGGGCTGGTCAGGTTCAGCGGAGCGATCGTGATGCTCGCGGTCAGGTCGACGGGCACGTCGAGGGTCCACCAAGGATTGGCCGTGGTGTCGGCCGCGAACTGCACGCCGGTGCGCAGGGCCACCCGCGGGCCGACGACGCCGTAGAGCAGCACGTCGACGGTCGGCGTCACGTTGATCGCGGCATTGGCGCCGGCCGAGAGCGTCGGCGGGTCGAAGCCGAACTTCGGGGTGAAGCTCTGCACGCCCTGGAAGCCGCCGGCCTTGGTCCAGGCGACGCCGGCCGAGGCTGAGAATCCGGCGCTGGCGCCGGTGGTGAGCTGAGCCTGCGCCGAGGCGCTGGCATCCAGGTAGACGGTCAGCTTGGAGGTCATCACGACCGGCACCGGGCCGACGAATCCGCTGATGCTCGGGCCTTTGACGCTCAGCAGCGACCGCTTGGCCAGCGTGCAGGAGCCCGCCGCGCCGATGACGGCTTGCACGGTGGCGTTGACGCTGGCATCGGCGGTCAGGCTCGCGCTCTGCAGTCCGCCGAGCAGCGACCAGTCGCCCTGCAGGCGCAGCCCCGAGGAGAAGTCGACGGTGTGGTTGATCGACGCGCCGACGGCGCCCTCGCAGGTGACCGCCGCCTTCGACAGTGCACCCGCGCGCGCGGCTTTCACCGACTGCGCGACGAGGTCCATCGAGCCTTCGGGCACGGCCTGCAGGAGCGTCGCGGGGACGGTGTCGACGATCGTCTCGCCGCCCTTGCGCTCCACGTCGGTGACTTTGCCGAGGAAGCCTTCGGGGGTCGCCTCGCCTTGGCCGACGACCATGATCTGGCCGACCTGCGCGTCGTTGCCGCCTGCGTAGGTCACCGAGCCGGGCTGGCCTGCGGCGGGGACCGACTCGACGACGGCCGGGCTGATGATCCGGGTCAGCGGCGAGACCTTCACGCGCTTGGCGCCCTTGGCCGGGGCCAGCACGCGGAACGACCGTGCGGAGGACACCTTGCCGCCGAGCTTCGCGCGCACCGTCACGTTGCTCTTGCTGGACGGCGTGATCCACGTCAGCTCGAAGCGCCCCTTGGCGCCCGTGCGGCCCTTGGCGATGGACCTCCAGCTCTTGCCGCTCTTGCGCTCGATCGTGACCTTGCCGCTGGCCTTCGACCCCGCGCGCCCCTTGAACGTGACGAGCGTCGACGGCTTCTTCTTGCCGCCGACGGAGGAGAGCTTCACCGTGGTGGCGGCCTGCGCTGCCTGCGGAAGCGCCACGGATGCAGCCGCAAACGCGAGACAGAACGCAACGAGCGCTCCTGTAGCTCGGAAGCGGGCCCCCAGCGAGAACCAAAGACCACGTTTCGTGTGCATCGGCGCAGGCTACTCGGTAGTAGCTT
>JAEMRF010000637.1 GCA_016463515.1 Solirubrobacteraceae bacterium
AGCATCAGGGTCTCGCGGCCGCTGCGGCCGGCATGCTGGGCGGAGGCGTCGAGCAACACGCCGACTCGCAAGCCCGGGTTGCCCATCGCGGCGTACGGCTGGCCGTCGATGAGCGCTGTGCCGCTGGTGGGATGCGTGAGGCCCACAAGCGCACGCATCGTGGTCGATTTGCCAGCGCCGTTGGGGCCGAGGAAGCCGGTCACGGTGCCGGGCTCGCAGGTGAACGACACGTCGCTCACCGCCAGGTGGTCGCCGAAGCGCTTCGTGAGATTGCTGATTTGGATCATGGACCGATCCTGCGCCGCGGCGGGCGGTCGGGCTACGGCCGCCGGTCGGCGGGGGTTTGGCCCAGGGCGGCGTCTCCATGGCGGTGGACCGACCAAAGTCGCACGCACCGCCGACTTCGGACGCTGCCAGCGCGGGCCGCTCGCGCGTAGGCTGGACCGACCGTGGCGCTCGCTCTACATCCCGCGCGCCTCAGGCAGGCGCTGGAGTCCGCGGGCGACGACGACTTCGTGCGCTCACGCACCGATCGCACGCGGCGCGACTGGGCACTCGACGTGCTCGCGATCGCGTTGTCGATGGCCGCCGGGATCTTCATCTACATCGACGGCAAGAACGGCGAGGTGACCCCGAGCGACCTGATGCTGACCGTGAATCTCGCGATCCTGCCGATCGCCTGCATCCTGCTGCTGTGGCGCCGGCGTTGGCCGTTCGGAATCGCGGTCGCTGGCGCCGTGCTCGGGATGCTCGGGCCGTCGATCGCGCTGCCGACGCTGATCATGACCTACGCCGTGGCCGCGTATTCGCGGCCGGCCATCGGGATGCTTGGGATCACGGTGATGCTGCTGTCGGTCCCCGTGGTGACCGCGTTCTGGACCGACCTGGGCACCGACGGCCCCGACACGCCGTATCTGGCCGACCTGCTGCTCGGCATGGTGGCGACGATCGCAGCCGGCGCCTGGGGGATGTTTGCCGGCGCGCGGCGCCACCTGATGCTGTCGCTCGAGGACCGTGCCAACCGCGCCGAGTCCGAGCAGCAGATGCGGGTCGAGCAGGCCCGCCAGCAGGAACGCACCCGGATCGCGCGCGAGATGCACGACGTGCTCGCCCACCGCATGTCGCTGCTGTCGGTCCACGCGGGCGCGCTGGAGTTCCGGCCCGATGCGCCACCCGAGGATGTCGCCCGGGCGGCGGGCGTGATCCGCGCCACGGCCCACGAGGCCTTGGAGGAGTTGCGGACCGTGATCGGCGTGATGCGCGTGGCCGACACCACGGGAGCGGCGACGAGCGGCGACGTCTCCCGCACCGCAGGCGAATCGGACGCGCTGCCCGAGGCGCCGCAGCCCACCCTGGACGACGTCGCCCACCTCATCGAGGAGTGGCGCGCCGCGGGCGCCCGCATCGAGCTGACGGTCGAGCCCGCGGTGACCGGCGGCGTGCCGACGACGGTCAGCCGCACGGCCTACCGGATCGTGCAGGAGGCGCTCACCAATGCCGGCAAGCACGCGCCTGGCGCCAAGGTCACGATCGCCGTCGGCGGTCAGCCTGGCGACACGCTCACCGTGTCGGTCGTCAACGCGATCGGCGTCGTGTCGCCCGC
>JAEMRF010000016.1:0-13920 GCA_016463515.1 Solirubrobacteraceae bacterium
TGGAGCCGATGAGCTGGTCCGGGCCTTCGGTGCCCCGCAGCCCGAGGTCGTTGCCGGGGCTGGCCGGAGTGGCGCTTGCCGCCAGCGTGGCCCCGCCGACGAGGAGTCCGGCATTCTGGCGGCCGGTGAGCGGCGTGAACCTTGGGTCCTCGGCGGCGGGGTCGCCGAGCACCACCACCTCACATCCCAGCGTGTTGTTGCCCTCTGACGGACCCGACACGTAGACCGTGTCGGTGCCTTCGCCGCAGTCCACGCGATCGTGCTGGTCTCCGGTGAAGATCACGTCGTCACCCGGTCCTGCCGCGAAGATGTCGAAGCCGCCGTGGCCGCCGGAGAGGACGTCGTTGCCGTCACCGCCGCTGACGGTGTCGTTGCCGGGGCCCATGTCGATCACGTCATCGCCCGATCCGCCCTCGGCGGTGTCGTCACCGTTGCCGGTGCGGATGAGGTCGTTGCCATCACCACCACGCACCATCAGGTCCGCGCCGCGGTTGCTGTCGATGTAGTCGTCGCCCGAGCCGCCGTCGATGAACGGGTCGTCGCCGAACCCTTGCTCGACGATGAAGTCGTTCCCTGCCTCGCCGTAGAGGAAGTCGAGGCCGTCGCCGCCGTCGATGAGGTCGTCACCGTCGCCACCGAAGATGCGGTCGCCGTCGAGGCCTCCATCGAGCACGTCGTTCCCGACGCCACCGAAGAGCCAGTCGTCATGCAGCGATCCGCTGAGACGGTCATCTCCAGGGCCGCCCGAGAGCCGGTCCCGGCCGAGGCCGCCATCGATGAGATCGTTGCCGCCGCCGCCATACAGTCGGTCGTTTCCGAGCTCGCCGTAGATCGTGTCGGCGGTTGCCTTGCCGCGCAGCACATCACTCTTGCGCGTGCCTTCGCGCAGCGCGGCACTCGCGGTGGTGGGAACGGCTGCCGTGGCGCAGGTCAGCGCAAGCAGGACGGCAAGACGGGCGAAGGGTTCTCGGGACATCTGGTCCCGAGAACCCTACGGACGGGCAGAAGTTGCCCTTTCGCTACAGAACCTTCTCGCAGTTCTTCAGTCGGTCCTTCTTGCGGTCGGCATAGACGCGGTCGTAGCCGGGACCGCAGTCGACCGTTTCGGCGATGCCGTCGATCGAGATGATGAAGTCGTTGCCGGCGCCAGCGCTGTATTTGTCCTTGCCCTTGGAGCCGGTCATGGTGTCGTTGCCGGTGCCGCCGATCATGGTGTCGCTCCCGGCCTGACCCCAGAAGGTGTCGTCGCCGGCGCCGCCGTCGGCGTAGTCGTTGCCGATCCCGAGGAACATCCGGTCGTTGCCGTCGCCGCCGAAGAGCCGGTCGTTGCCGGGTCCGGCGTCGAAGTCGTCGTTCCCGGCGAGGCCCACGAGGGTGTCGTTGCCGCCCAGGCCGATCAGGACGTCGACCTTGCTGCCGCCGCGCAGACGGTCGTTCCTGGGGGTGCCCTTGGGACCCACGTTGTTGTAGGGGCTGGCCGGGGTCGCGGCGTCGGCCAGGGCCTGGCCGCCGACGAGCAGACCGGCGTTGACCTTGCCGGTGAGCGGCGTGAAGTCCAGGGAGTCGGCGGCGGGGTCGCCGAACACGATGTTCTCGCAGTTCGTCATCTGGCGGGACTCGCCGAGCGACGACACATAGACCGTGTCGGCGCCCTCGCCACAGTCGACCTTGTCGACGCCTGGGCCGGTGTAGACGATGTCGTCGCCGGCGCCGGCTGTGATCTTGTCTTCGCCGCCTTTGCCGCCGGAGATGATGTCGTTGCCGTCACCGCCGGTGCCGACATCCGTGCCGCCGCCGAGATCGATGATGTCGTCGCCGGGGCCTCCGTCGACGTGGTCGTCGCCATTGCCGCCGTGGATGAGGTCATTGCCCTCTCCGCCGAGCACCTTCCGGTCGGCTCCACGGTTGGTGTCGATGTAGTCGTCCCCAGGTCCGCCGTCGGTGTAGGGGTCGTCTCCGAAGCCCTGCTCGACGATGAAATCGTTGCCGGGGCCGCCATAGAGGAAGTCGAGGCCGTCTCCGCCGTCGAGTTTGTCGTCTCCGTTGCCGCCGAACAGGTAGTCGCCGGCCTGGCCGCCCACGAGGTCGTCGTTGCCGTCCTCGCCGTACATCTTGTCGAGTCCGATGTCGCCGGTCATCAGGTCGTCGCCAAAGCCGCCCAGCATGCGGTCGGCGCCGAAGCCGCCGTCGATGGCATCGTTGCCACCGTTGCCGAAGAGTTTGTCGTTGCCCATCTCGCCGTAGATGGTGTCGGCGAGCTCGGTGCCCCGGATCGTCTCGCCTTGGCGAGTGCCGTTGTGGGTGCGGGCGGTCGCAACGCTGACGGGGCCGGCGCAAGCGACGGCGAAGAGGGTGCAGGCGAGGAGGCCGCGGCGTGGGAGGGAGCGCGGGAGCATGCTCTCCACTTCGGCGCGCCAGCGCTGGAAGTCAACCGAACGCGAGGAGGGCGGACGCGTCTCGTAGCAAGCGGCGTGTGTGGGGCGCGCTGGGCCCCGCGATGCCAGCGATCCGCCTAGGTGCGAGCGGGAACGCGCCGTTCGCTGTTCAGAGTGAGGAGCGCTGAGCGAACGCCGGCGCGACCATGGTCCCTGAGCGTGAATCGAGCGCGACGGAGCGCCGCACGTCGGGCGTGGACCAGGCGTTCGCATCCGCGACGGCCGTGCGGAGATGCGCCTCGAGATAGGCGCCCGGCGTACCGGTCCCCCGGATGCCGATCTCCAAGGCGGGGCGCTGAGCATGGGCTCTGGCGCCGACGAGCTGCAGCCAGTGCGGGCCGTGAGCGGCTACCGCCGACAGTCGTTGGACGTTCTCGACCAAGCGGGTCCACGAGGTTGGACATCCGCCGCTGAATGGGATGGTCACGATCGCGAGCCCAGCAGCCAGCTCGTCGATGTGGTGGGACGCCCAATCGAGGCGGAGCTGCGGAGACGCGAAGCTCACGGGCGCACCTGGCGGCCGACGACGCGGAGCTCGTTCTGCTGGACCTGCGTGAGCGAGGTCAGGCGATCGTTCAGGATCTGATCGCCCGGGCGTGAGCGACCGTGGCCGGGTTCATCTGCCCGCGCGGCGCCAGCCTGGCGCGCCGCCTTCCCCGCTGCGCGCTGCAGGATCACCGAGGCTCGCCACAGACCGCCAGCGACGGCGAACGCCAGGCGGTCTCGGGTGGAGGCACTAGGGCGGATGAGCTGGAGATCGAACACCGGGGACTTCGCTGGGCCGTGGACAGAGGCAAGGTCACTGTCGCGGAACGAAGGACGGCCCGCTCGCCACGATTCCAGCGTTGAACCGATATTCAGTTGTGAACGCGCGAGCGGACCCCGCCCTGGCTAGCGCCTCACGCACTGGTTGGAGCACGTAGCTGAACGCGTCTTCATTTTGTATCGAGGCAGCGGCTGGGTGGTACCCGCGGGTTTGCACGACCAGATGGTCACGGATCGCTACCATCGGTGCCCCGTCCCCCGGCCTCATCGGCGCGTCCCCGTCTCCATGCAGAACACCGATCGCAATGAATTGCGGCGCTCCCAGACCTCTGGCGCTATCCGTCAGGGGGCCGCTGAGCTGTTCGCCACCACGGACCCGCGGCGCGTCACGGTCCACGAGATCGCGCGCGCGGCCGGCGTCTCCGTGGGCTCGATCTACTTCCACTTCGGGACGAAGGACGGCCTGTACCTCACGCTGCTCGAGGAGGCCCTGGACCGCTCCGCGCGCTACACGCTGAACCGTCGTTGGTCGGAGTCGCCGCTCCAGCGGATCTTCAACACCGGCGAGGCCTACGTGAACTTCGCGCTCGAGAATCCCGAGTCATTCCGGCTCATCTCGCAGCGGATCCCCGTGCAGCTCGACACGCCGGAGCTCCAACAGGCGCAGGCGCGCATCGAACGGCGGATCTCCACCGAGATCGAAGCGATCAGGGTCGATCTGCGCGAGGCGGTGGCCGCCGGTGAGCTGCTCGACCTCCCCGCCGACCGCATGCTGACCTTTCTTTGGGCAACCTGGGCCGGCGTGATCGGGATGGCGTTCCGCGAGGACGGATTCCGGATCGGGCCTGACGACGTGCGCATCGTGCTGGCGGGTGCCTCTGCGATTCTCGCCAAGGGCATCCGGCCAGAGGCGTAGGCAGGCCCTTGGTCTCGGTCGCCGAAGCGGCAGCCCTCAGCTGAGCTGGAGCGTGATCACGCCGTTCACCGGGCGCACCGTCTCCGGCGTGACGACGCGCGGTGGGTTGCCAGCATCGCGGGGGAAGCTGACGCCAAACGCGCGGACGGCCACAGGGTCCGGGAGGCGTGCCACCTCGTCGCGGGTAGCCCCAGACAGCTCGCGGGCGAGCGACTGGTTCACCGGCAGGTCGACCGCGCGCTCCGAAAGTGCGGCGTCGAAGGTCTTCTGCCCGTAGCGAACACGCACGGTGTCAACGCCGGCTGAGGCGAGTCCGGCGACGACCAGCTGGCTCGGCGATTCACGCGCCGTCAGCGGGGCCTGAACCACGGTGCCAAAGGCCGGCCCCGTTGCACCGCTGCTGAAGAACTGAAGTGCCAGGAGCTCACCGGTCTGGCAGAGGGGGTCCGGATCGTATGGGCCAGGAATCGCAAGGCGGACGCAGAAGTCGCCGTCTCCGCCGCGCTTCGCGTTGACCACCCAGCGCGGTTTGGCGCCGTCAGCTGATGCCACACGCAGCCCCTTGGACGCGGATGCGCGGGGCAGCTCCGGAGCGTCCGCGCCTGCGGGCGCGCTGAAGTCCCCGGTGCCTTTCGGAGCTTTGCCGCCGCTGACGGTGCCCGCGCCCTCGCTGGCGGACTGCGGTGTGGTGTCGACCGTGCCGCCCACGGGGGCGACCGGCGGTTCGGGCTTGGAGGTCGGCGCGGCGGTGTCGCTGCCACATCCGCCGAGGAACGCCACGGCCGACAACCCTGCACCCAGCAGGGCTGGGCGCGCACGGGCCGACAACGGAGGGAGAAACGCCATGGAGAAGGGCTCGATCGGGTGGGGTGGGAGCGGTGCTGCAGCGCGCTCGGGCTCGGCGGATCTTACGGGCGCGGCTCGCCCGTCACGCCGGTCGGCGTGCAACGGGCACCGCCGCGCCAGCCGTCGCTCATGACGAGCGCAGCGAGCGGGACTCGACCGCCAACAGGCCCGCGAGCAGCAGTCCCGAGGCCACGGCGTAGCCCGAGGCCGCGCGGAGCACCGGCTCGGCCACGGGCTCACTGAGCATCCACCAGAGGAAGAACGCTGCGGCACCAGCCCAGGCCACCGCGGCCAGCGGAGCACGTCCATGTGCCAGCGCAGACTGGTTCAGGGTGCCGGCGGCCAGGTGCAGGCCCATGCCGACCCCGACCAGCGCCAGGGACCCCGAGGTGTAGTCCCAGTCGTACTCGAAGAAGATGCCCATGGCCCATGGCCCCAGGACGAGGAGCCCGAGCGAGACGGCCGCAGCGAAGGCCGCGATCGCAAGCATCGTCTGCCGAAGGGCTTTGGCTGCCGCGGCCTGATCGCCGCTGGTGCGGAGCTCGGCCAGGTGGGGAAGCAGCGTGCTCTGAATGGCCTGGAAGAGCTGCAGCGGCGCACGGGCTACGAGGAACGCATTGAAGATCGCTGCGGCGGCGCCAGTGGTCGCCACCAGGGCAGCCGCGCCCGCGCCCTCGGTCAGCACGCCTGCGGTGATCAGCGTCTGCTCGGCCGCCATCACCACGACCACGGAGAGGGCGAACACGAGCCCAGAGCGGAACGTGAGACCGCCCGCATCGGCGGAGCCGCCAGCGTGGGCATCTGCCGGGATGCTCTCGCCCGGTGGGCCGTCTGGCGAGAGCGCCTCGATCTCGCGCTCGGCCTCCACTGCGGTGGCGGCAGTAGAGATGCCGCCACGGAGCGCGAGTGGGACCACGAGCAGCGAGAGCAGGGGCGCGGCGGCGATGCCAAGTGCCACCGCGAGCGATCCCTCGGTCAGGCCGATGAGCGCAGCGATCGGGAAGAGGCAGCGCCCGGTCGACTCGATGAACACGAGCGCGCCGTAGAGGTCAGGGCGCCCACTCCCGGCGAGCCAGCCGCGGGCGAAGTAGCTGACCGAGTAGGCCGCGATCGCGGCGACGAAGACCCAATACAGATCCGGGGCCTGCGAGAAGACGTTGTCTTGGATCGTGCTCTTGAAGGCGAGGGCCAGCGCGACCGTGCCGAGGCCGGCGCCGGCTTCCAGGAGCACGGCGATCCGCAGGTCTCGGCTGCCGGTGCGGCCGTGGCCGCGGGCATCGGCGAGGGTGCGCGCGAGCAGCTGCTCGATCGGCCGGTAGATGACCGAGCAGACGATGAACGTCAGGGCCCACAGCAGCGCGACCGGCTGG
The DNA here is from genome assembly GCA_016463515.1 of Solirubrobacteraceae bacterium. Taxonomy (GTDB): domain Bacteria; phylum Actinomycetota; class Thermoleophilia; order Solirubrobacterales; family Solirubrobacteraceae; genus JAGIBJ01. Next base: position 6,333 of record JAEMRF010000016.1, read on the forward strand.
TACGCCACGTCGCCAAGGGCGTACGTCGACAGCGAGAAGAACGCAAACGTGACGACGCCGGTGAGGGCGAGGCCGATCGAGAGGATGCGAGCGCCGGAGCCGTAGCTCCGGCTCTCGCTGGGAGCGCCAGGAGCTGCGCTCACGCTCCGTGAACGCGGACGAGCAGCATCGACCACGGGAACGGCGAGCGGGCCTCGACGACGGTGCCGACCTTGCTCAGCTCCGCGATGAACGCGCGCTTGCTCCAGTGGTTGAGGTGCCCCGGGGTGTTCCCCAGGTCCTTGATGTAGGCGCCACGCGCCATGTTGACGGCGCGCCAGATCGGCTCGCGCGGCACGGAGACGAGCAGGTACTTCGACGACACCCGCGCCATCTCGGCAATCGTGTGGGCCGGATCCGGCACGTGCTCGAGGACCTCGATCGCGCTGGCAACGTGGAACTCGTTGTCGGCGAACGGCATGTTCTCTGCCTTGAGGACCTTGTACTCGAGGTTGGGCGCCTGGCGGGTCTTCCACAGCTCGTGAAGGTGCGGATCGTCGAGGTCGATGCCGACGACGCGCTTGTCGCCGAGCGCCTGCGCCCACTTGTGGGTGTGGACGCCTTCGCCGCAGCCGACGTCAAGGAGCGATTCCGGGGCGGCCAGCTTGAACAGCTCGGCAAGGTCACGCTCGAACCCGGCCTGCAGCCGCTTGGCCACGGGGTTCGTCGTGTTGTACTTGTCGTAGGTGTTGCCGGTGATCGTGCCCTCGGCGTCCTTGGTGACTTCGACGTTGCTCACAGCTTGATCGCCTCGTGCTCTTGGGTCTTGCCCGTTGCGGGGCCGGCATCGGCGCCGGTGGTCTTCTTGTAGGTGTTCTTCGCGCTGGGGTTGCCCGGCTCGTAGTGCGACGGCTTGACGCCGACCTGGAGCTCCACGCGGCGCACACGTTCAAAGATGCGCTGCGTCAGCGAGCGCTGCGCGGCCAGGAGGTCGCCCAGGACGCCGATGGCGCCGAGCACCACGGCTGCGTTGAACAGCACGGCGCCGAGAATCAGCGACTGCACGTGGCCTGCGCCATCGTCCTGCACCCATGCGACGAAGAAGCGCGTCCACACGGCGGCGGCGAGGATGCCGACGATGGCGGCCGCCGTCATGAAGACCTTCAGCGGCTCGTACTGCGCGTAGATCCGGAAGATCGAGACGCTGTTGCGCCGCACGTACGCGCCCATCGACGGGAAGAGGCGCGACTCGCGCAGCTTCTCGTTGGTGCGGATCGGGACGTGGTCGGTCGCGACGAGCTGCTTGCCCGCCTGGATGATCGTCTCGAGCGTGTAGGTGAACTTGGAGACGACGACCAGCTGCAGCGCAGCCTCGCGGTTGTAGGCGCGAAAACCAGAGGTCGTGTCGGGCACGTCGGTGGAGGAGGCCTGACGGACGACCCAGGAGCCCAGGCGCTGCAGACGGACCTTCAGCGGTGAGAAGTGCTCGATCGTCTCGACCTGGCGATCGCCGACGACCATGTCGGCGGTGCCGCGCAGGATCGGCTCGGTGAGCTTGGGGATGTCGTCGGCGTTGTACTGGTTGTCGGCGTCGGTGTTGACGATCACGTCAGCGCCGAGCTTGAGTCCCGCATCCAGGCCGGCCTGGAAACCGGCGGCGAGCCCCTTGTTGTTCGTGAGGCGCACGATGTGGTCGACGCCGAATTCGCGCGCCACCTCGATCGTGCGGTCCACGGAACCGTCGTCGATGATGAGCCACTCGACCTCGTCGAACCCAGCGACTGCACGGGGCAGCGCACGGAGCGTGACGGGGAGAGCGTCCTCCTCGTTGTAACAGGGGATTTGGATGATCAGCTTCATGCAGGCAGAGGTGTGCGCGGGCGGGGCGAAGCGCGGCGTGTCATCCTACCGGCCGTGCTCGCCGAGACGACGACCCCCGTGGTGGGCGACCCGACGATCGACCCTCCTCGAGGCCCTTCGGTGTGGCCGAGCCCCCTGGAGCGGCCGCCGTCCTCACCCCGCCTGAAGCTCGCCGAACGCCTCGGTTTCGCCGTGCTGATCGTGGCCGGAGTCCTGGGGTTCGTCCTCTTCCCGACGTACCCCAACTACGACTCGATCTACTCGCTGCTGTGGGGCCGGGAGATCCTCGACCTCGCCACGCCGACCTTCGATGCGTTCCGCGCGCCGACCCAACATCCGCTGTCGAATCTCGTCGGCGCGGTGCTCTCGCTCTTCGGGACCGTGGGCGACCGGATGTGGATCGCCCTGTGCATTGCGTCACTGATCGCGTTGTTGGCGGGCTTGTACCGCCTCGGACGCGACCTTTTCAGTCCGGTCGTCGGTGGGCTGGCCGCACTGCTGCTCGCCAGCCGTCTGGATTTCGCGTTCCTGGCCGCCCGCGGCTACATCGACACCGCCTTCCTGGCATTCGTCATCTGGGCCGCCGTCCTGGAAGTGCAGAAACCCCGCCGGGGACTGGCTCCGCTGATCTTGCTCGCCTTCGCAGGACTCCTGCGCCCCGAGGCCTGGCTGCTCGCCGGGATCTACTGGCTGTGGTGCATCGGGCCGGCGACGTGGCCGCAGCGGATCCGCTGGGGCATCCTGGTCTGGCTTCCCACGCTGATCTGGACCGGCAGCGACTACGCCGTGATGGGCGAGCCGCTCTACTCCTTCACCCACACCAGCGGCCTCGCCGCAGAGCTCGACCGCACCAAGGACCTCGATGAGCTGCCAGTGGCGCTCATCAGCTACCTGATCGACCTCGACAAACTCCCAGTCTTCATCGGCGGCCTTGTCGGTGCGGCGGTCGGGCTGTGGCTCATGCCCAAGCGCACCCTGTTGCCGCTCCTGATCCTCACCTGCGGCGTCGGCATCTTCATGGCCATCGGTATCGGCGGCTTCTCCGTCATCGATCGCTACTTGCTCGTGGCGGCCGTCATGGTGATGCTGCTGTGCGCCGTGGCGCTCGGTGGGTGGTCGGTGATGCCGCCGGGCCGGCTGCGGTCGGTCTGGATGGTGAGCTCGATCGTGCTCCTCGTAGTCGGCGCCGGGTACACGGCCACCAAGCTCTCGCTCAACAACGTGGTGCGCGAGCTGGAGTTCCGCGGCGAAGCGCGCCCCGCGCTCGGCGACGCCCTGCAGGACCCACGCACCAAAGCGGCGCTGGACCGGTGTGGGACCCTTTACCTTCCGAACCACAAGATGATCCCGGATGCGCGCTGGCTGACGGACCTGCCAGCCGACCGCGTGCTTGCACGCACCGACGCCCAAGTGCCGGACCAGCCGACCGAAGGTGTGGTCTTGATCACCCACCAGCGGCGCGCGATCTTCAACCAGGTGCTCTTCGACGAGCTCCAGGATCCGTCGCTGAATCTGCCGCCGGCCAACTTCGAGCGGCTCCTATCGACCAAGTACTACACCGTTTATGTCCACTGTTGATCCCGGAGAGCACGTTGCACAGCGCGACCGCCCCTCGGGGGAGGACGCGCCTTCGGTCAACGGTGCTTCTGGGCTCAACGGCCACGCAGTGAACGGGTCCGGCGCCGCCACGAACGGCAAGCCGCACAGCAAGGAAGACAAACGCACGGTCGCCGAACTCGCGGAGCTGCGCCGGTTGGTCGCCCGCGAGGCGTACGAGGCCGAGCGCGCCCGCGGCGATCATCTCGGTGGCAGCCGCGGCTGGACCATCGCGATCAGTTCGCTGCTCCTCGTTGCCCTGCTGCTGCGGGTGTACGGCCTCAAACACGGCCTGCCGTTCGCGTACAACGTCGACGAACAGGCCCACTTCCTGCCGCGCGCCATCGGCATGTTCGGGCACGGCGGTAACCCCGACTACTTCGTCAACCCGCCCGCGTTCACGTACCTCGTGCACCTCGTGCTCGCCGTCGCCTATGGCGGCCGCGAGGGCGTGTACCAGGCCTACATCGACAATCCGATCGGCGTGTGGACCCTCGCCCGCGCCACCGCCGCGTTGACCGGGGTGCTCGGCGTGTTCCTGCTCTGGCGGGCGGGCATTCGCCTGTTCGGCCGCCCGGCAGCCTTCTTGGCCGCCGGCGTGCTGACCTTCTGTTTCCTCGCGGTCTTCTACAGCCACCAAGCGCTGAACGACGTGCCCACGCTGGCGCCGATCGCGCTGGCCCTCTGGGGTGCTGCTGGACTGCTCATCGGCGACAGCCGCCGCGACTGGCTCCTCGCAGGCCTGGGCCTCGGCCTGGCGTGCTCCACGAAATACACCGGTGGCATCGTGGCGCTGCCGATCATCGCGGTGGCCGTCCATCGCGCCCGCGCCGACGGCCTTGAGCCCGTCGTCGCCGGCCTCCTGTGGGCTGGGCTTGCCTCGGGCCTTGCGTTCCTGATCGGCAACCCGTACGCGCTGCTCACGCCTGGTGACTTCATCGACGACCTCATCCACCAGCAAACGGCCTCGAGCGACGAGATCGGCAAACTCGGCCTCACGCAGACCAACGGCTGGATCTACTACCTGCAGGTCAGCGGGTGGGGCATCGGGTGGATCCCCTCGATCCTGGCCGTCGTGGGCGCCGTCTACCTGTTCCTGCGCGACCGGATGCGGTTCTGGTTCCTGGTGCCGGCGCCCGTGCTCTACATCCTGTTCATGGGGTCCAACGTGCGCTTCTTCGGCCGTTGGCTGCTGCCCGTCGCCCCGATGATCGCGCTGCTGGCCGGCATCGGCGCGCTCGCCGTCGCCACCTGGGTGCTGCGTTCACCGGTGAAGGCCCGCACGCCGAAAGTGCTGGCGGTGCTCTTCGTGATCCTCTGCGGGCAGGGCATCGTGTACTCCGTCCACTCCAGCCGCACGCTGAGTCAGAAGGACACCCGAGAAGTCGCGCGCGATTGGATGTTCGAGAACGTCCCCGCTGGCGTGAAGATCGTGCTGGAGCCGATCGTGCCCTCGGCCTGGATCATTCCGTCGGGTGAGGGTGAGGTCGGTCGATTCGGTGGAGGCCAGTGGGTCAAGTTCCCGGTCGGCAAGTCCCGCATCGATCCCAAGACCGGGTCGTTCACCAAGGACCCCAAGGGCGTGCTCGTTTCGGTCGAGGACTTCCAGCGGGTGCTGCGCCCCGACCTGATCGAGCGGTACCAGAACGGCGGCTTCTGCCTGGTGGTGGTCGGCTCCACGCAGCGCGGACGCGCCGAGGCCGAACCCAACGAAGTGCCGGATGCGCTGCGGTACTACAAGGAGCTGGAGAAGAACAGCCAGGCGATCTTCCGCGTCACGCCCTATGGCGATGAGAAGAAGAAGGTCGGCTTTTCGTTCGACTGGTCGTTCACCTACTTCCCACTGGACTACGAGCGCCCGGGCCCCGAGATCACCGTGTATCGCCTCAACAACGGCGAGAACCCCAACGGCAAGTGCGGCAACGGCACCGGCCCGCTCAGCTCGCTGGTCTCCAAGAAAGACCTCGCCGACGTCAAGACCGGCGGTGGGGTGCAGCAGGACCCGGCCGCCACCGGCTCCGACACCGCCGTCGATGACGTGAAGACCGGCGATTCCCCGACCGAACTGCAGTAGCTGTGGGTGCTGCGCGGGTCCTTTCGGGCGCTGAGTCCACAAACCGGACCATTCGTCCCTAGAGTCCTCAGCCGTGTCTGCCGTTGACGCCTCCGACCACGGGTTCCTCGCACGGGCCGTTGAGCTTGCGGGGCGCGGACGCGGAGCCGTTCATCCCAACCCGATGGTCGGCGCCGTCATCGTCTCGCCAGACGGTCGGATCGTGGGTGAGGGCTGGCACGCGCGCTACGGCGGGCCACACGCCGAGGTCGTGGCGCTCGCCGACGCCGGCGACCGCGCCAGGGGCGCCACGGCGTACGTCTCGTTGGAGCCGTGCTGCCACACCGGCAAGACCGGGCCATGCACCGTTGCCCTAGTGGAGGCTGGGATTGCGCGCGTCGTGGTCGCGAGCGGTGATCCGTCGGACAAGGCCAACGGCCGCGGCTTGGGTGATCTGCGCGACGAGGGCCTCGATGTGGCCGTGCTCGACGCGCATGACGAGCTGGCCGCCAAAGCGCGCGGGCTCAACCAGCCGTTTCGCAAGCACTCCCGGACCGGTCTTCCATGGGTGCTGCACAAGGCTGCCGCGACGCTCGACGGCAAAGTCGCCACGCACACCGGGGATGCCAAGTGGATCACCTGCGACGAAAGCCGCGATCGGGGGCACCGCTGGCGGGCCGAGCTCGACGCCGTCGTGGTCGGCATCGGTACGGCGCTGGCCGATGACCCGCAACTCACTGCCCGCGTCTCGGGCGTGGTGCGCCAACCGCGCCGCATCGTCTTCGACACCGAAGCGCGTCTTCCGCTGAGCTCCAAGCTCATGCAGGAGGCACCGGAGATCCCGATCACGGTGGTGGTGTCTCGGGCAGCGCCTCGCGGTGCCGTCGCTGCGCTGCGCGGCTCAGGCGCTGAGGTGATCGTGGTCAGCGGCGAGCACGAGCAGGCCCGCGTGAGGTCGGCGCTCGAGCAGATCGGGGAGACCGGCATCACGTCGATTCTGCTCGAAGGCGGCCCGCATCTGGCCGGCGCGTTCTATGACGCTGGCGCCGTCGATGAGCTGCGGCTCTTCATCGCTCCCAAACTGCTGGGCGGCCGTGGTGCGCGCGGCATCGTGGAGGGCGTCGGCATCGAAAAAGTCGGCGATGCGCTCGAGGCACTTGACTGGAACTGGGAACCAAGTGGCCGTGATCTACTCATCACGGCTCGTCTGAGAGAGTGGTGACGTGTTCACAGGGTTGATTCAGGACCTCGGATCGGTCGTAGCGATCGAGCCGATCGGCGCCGGGGCGCGCGTGCATATCCGCACCGAGCTTGCCCCCGAGCTGAAACCCGGCGACTCGATTGCGGTGAACGGCGTCTGCCTCACCGCCATCGAGCCCGACGACATCGGGTTCTCGGCCGATGCCATCCCGCAGACCCTCGCCAACAGCACCACCGGCGAGCTCGCCGAGGGCGACCTCGTGAACTTGGAGCTGGCGCTGCGCTCGGAGGACCGCCTCGGTGGGCACCTCGTGCAAGGCCATGTCGACTCGGTCGCCGTCGTGGCGTGGGTCCGCGAGGAGGATCTCGGCCGCCGGGTAGCGCTCGACATCCCGGAGCAGTACACCGACTTCGTCGTCGACCGGGGGTCGATCACGCTCAACGGCGTGTCGCTGACGGTGGCTGAGGTCGATGGCAATCGCGTGCAGGTCGCGCTGATTCCCGAGACCCTCGAGCGCACCACGTTCGGCTTCGCGACCGAAGGGACCCGCATCAACCTCGAGGTCGACGCGATGGCCAAGCAGATCGCGACGCTCGTGGAGTCCTACCTCTCGCGCCGCTCCGAGAAGACCGGAGAACCGGCATGAGCAAATTCGCGACCCGCCCACCGCAGGTGTTCCCTTCCTGCGGCGCAGCGCCTCAGATGCTCGAAACAGCTGCATCGGAGTTCCCGGCATGACGAAATTCGCGACCCGCCCACCGCAGGTGTTCCCTTCCTGCGGCGCAGCGCCTCAGATGCTCGAAACAGCTGCATCGGAGTTCCCGGCATGACGAAATTCGCGACCATCGAAGAGGCGCTGGAGGACATCCGCGCCGGCAAGATGATCATCGCCGTCGACG
>JAEMRF010000016.1:14020-25061 GCA_016463515.1 Solirubrobacteraceae bacterium
ATCGAAGAGGCGCTGGAGGACATCCGCGCCGGCAAGATGATCATCGCCGTCGACGATGAGGACCGCGAGAACGAGGGCGACCTCGTGATGGCGGCCGAGTTCGTGACGGCCGCCGACATCAACTTCATGGCGACCGAGGCCCGCGGCTGGATCTGCCTCTCGCTCACGCCCGAGCGCTGCGACGAGCTCGGTCTGGAGCTCATGACGCTCAAGAACGAGGCGCCGCTGGAGACCGCCTTCACGGTCACCATCGAAGCGCGCGAGGGCGTCACCACGGGCATCTCCGCGGCTGACCGCGCCCAGACGATCCGCGTTGCCGCTGATCCCGAGAAAGGCCGGCGAGACATCGTCGTGCCCGGGCACGTGTCGCCCCTGAAGGCCAAGCATGGCGGGGTGCTGGAGCGCACCGGCCACACCGAAGCCTCGATCGACCTGGCGCGCCTGGCCGGCGTGACCCCGGCCGGCGTGATCTGCGAGATCATGAACGAGGACGGGACCATGGCCCGCGTCCCGGATCTGGAGCCCTACGCCGAGCGCCACGGCCTGAAGATGATCACGATCGCTGATCTGATCGCCTACCGCCGCCGCAACGACAAGCTCGTCGAGCGCGTCGTCGACATCTCGCTCCCGACCGCCCATGGCGACTTCACGGCCGTCGGGTACCGCGAGCTGGCCAACGGCAAGCACCACGTCGCGCTGGTCAAAGGCGAGGTCGATGGGGCCGACGACGTGCTCGTGCGCGTGCACTCCGAGTGCCTCACCGGCGACGTGTTCCACTCGCTGCGCTGCGACTGTGGCGAGCAGCTGGAGACCGCGCTCGCGCAGATCGAGGCTGAAGGCCAAGGCGTACTGCTCTACCTCTCACAGGAAGGGCGCGGCATCGGCCTGCTGAACAAGCTCCGCGCCTACAAGCTGCAGGAGGAGGGCTACGACACCGTCGATGCCAACCTCAAGCTCGGCCTGCCGGCGGATCTGCGTGACTACGGCATCGGCGCCCAGATCCTCGTGGACTTGGGCCTGTCGAGCCTGCGGATCCTGACCAACAACCCGAAGAAGATTCGCGGCCTGGAGGGGTACGGCCTTTCGGTGAGCGCTCAGGTGCCGATCGAGGCGCCCGCCAACCAGCACAACCGCGACTACCTGCGCACCAAGCGCGACAAGATGGAGCACCTGCTGCACCACCAGGGACTCGCGCTGGACGAGGAGCTTGACCTCCAGGAGCGCCAGCTTGACGCCGCCCGTGCGGCAGAGGGCAAGGCATGAGTCTGGAGGCCCCGCGGGTCGCCATCGGCGTTGCGACGTTCTACACCGACCTGGCCGAGCGTCTGGAGACCTCCTCGGTCGCGGCCCTCAAGGCGGCCGGGATCGACGACATCGAGCGATTCGAGGTGCCGGGTGCCTTTGAGCTTCCGGTGATCGCAAAGTTCGCCGCCGATGCAGGCTTTGACGCCGTCGTGCTGCTCGGCGCGGTGATCCGCGGTCAGACCTCGCACTACGACCACGTGTGCGAGGAGGTGGCGCGCGGGATCATGGAGGTGCAGCTCACCACCGGCGTTCCGTGTGGATTCGGTGTATTGACGGTCGAGAACCAAGAGCAAGCGATCGCACGCTCCGGCGGCGGTAAACGCGACAGCGGCGAACACGCCGTCGCCGCAGTGCTGGCGCTTCTGAGCGCCAAAAAACAGCTCGCGGCACGCTAAGTTCTCTGAGGAGCGCCGCTCCGGATGTCCTGATGACCACCTTCGCCATCATTTTCACCATCGTGATCCACACGCTTGGCGTGCCGGTGATGATCTGGGCCGTGCGTGGCGACGAAGGCCTGCGAGGCCTCTTCAGCTGGTTCCCGAGCGACGACGAGGATGGCGGCGGCGGCTCCAAGAAGCCAGATCCGCCGGAACCCGTCGCGCCGACCGGTGGCGCGCCCCTGCCGGAGTCCGAGCCAGCCAAGCGACGCCTGCGTGACCACGGCGATCGCGTTGCCAACCCGCAGCGCCAGCCACGGCGGCGGGTGCGCCCACAGCAGCCTGAGCCCGAGCGCGCACCCACGCCCTCGCGGCCCCGCCGCTAAAGGCCCGTCGGCGACATTCCGGCAGTGCGTGGCCGCATTTCGGCCGTCGCCGAGTGAGGCGCGCCGCCTGCGGCGCTCGATCCCGCTACAGTTCTGCGTCGTATGTCGAAGGTCTGTCATTCCTGTGGCAAGGGGCCGGCGTTCGGTCAAAGCCGCTCCCACTCCATGGTCGCCACTAAGCGCCGATTCAACCCGAACCTCCAGAAGGTTCGCGTGATGATCAAGGGCACCGCACGCCGTGAATACACGTGCACGCGCTGCCTGAAGGCTGGCAAGGTCGTCAAGGCCGTCTAAGGGTCTTGGGGGCTCGGCTTGGCCGGCCCGCGAACTTGTTTTCTGTCAGCCGCCCCCAGCTGGGGTCGTCGGCTCGACATGTCACGATCACGTCCGTCATGGCACGTGGTCGCATCAACCCCTGGGACGTACCGTCGTGACTGACCCTACGATTGTCCGCCTGCGGTCGCTCGTGGCCGCCGGGCTCGCCGAGCTCGAAGCGCGCCGCCAGGAGGTCAACGACCTCAACGTGTTCCCCGTCGCCGACGGCGACACCGGCGACAACATGGCGCTCACCATGCGCGCCGTCCTCGACGAGCTCGACCGCCTGTCGGCGACCGATCAGCTGCTCGATGAGATCGGCCGCGATCAGATCGTCGAGTCGGTCGGCCGTGCGGCGCTCCTCGGCGCCCGCGGCAACTCAGGCGTGATTCTCTCGCAGCTCATTCGCGGGGCCGTCGAAGAGCTCATCGCACGCCCCGGCGAGCTCGTTGGCCCCACGATGCTGGCGGCGGGCATGGCTCGCGCCTCTGAGCGCGCCTACGGGTCGGTCCGCCAACCGGCGGAAGGCACCATGCTCACGGTCTCCCGCGAGATGGCGGGCCGGATCGCCAGCGAGGTCGCCACGCTCGACGAGCCCAGGGTTGCTCCCGGCACCGCGCAGGACGAGCAGGACCGCCGCATCGCCGACCTGCTCGAACTCGCGCTGGAAACCGGCCGCGAGTCCGTCAAGCGCGGCCCGCAGCTCCTGCCCGCGCTCAAGGAAGCCGGCGTCGTGGACTCCGGTGCCCACGCGATCACGATCATCCTGTCCGGCATGCTGGGCCAGCTGCGCGGCCAGCCGCCGGCAGAGATCGACCGCTATGCCGCTCCGGCTCGCTCGCACCTGCCAGAGCACGAGTCGGAGACGTTCCGCTACTGCACGAACTTCGCGGTCACCGGCCAGGATCTCGACGTCGCGGCCTGGCGCGACGTGCTCGAAGCCCACGGCGACTCGCTGCTGGTCGTCGGCGACCGCCACACGATCAAGATTCACATCCACACCGACGACCCTGAAGGCACGCAGGGGTTGTTCGACGAGGTGGGCACGGTCTCAAACGTCGATATCGCCGACATGTACGCGCAGGTCGAAGAGCGCGCCGCTCGCTTGGAGCATCAAGGTCCTGCAGCTGCCTGTGGCGTCGTGGCGGTGCACTCAGGGAGTGGCGCGGGTCTCTTCTTCCGTGGCGAGGGCGCTGCGACCGTCGATGGCGGGCCCACGATGAACCCCTCGACCGCCGACATCCTGGCGGCGATCCACGCCAGCCCCGCAGACGAAGTCGTGGTGCTCCCCAACTCACCGAACGTCGTGATGGCGGCCGAACGAGCGGCTGGCCTCTCCGACAAACCCGCATCGGTCATTCGCACGCGGTCGCAAGCAGAAGGCATTTCGGTGCTTGCGGTCCTGGACCCAGACGCGACCGCGGCGGGCAATGCTGCCGCCGGCACCGAGCATCTCGAGAGCCTGCACTCGGGCGGCATCGCCCCGGCCGCCAAGGACGACGCGGCTGGTCGCTTCCGCAAGGGAGACACCCTGGGCTACGTCGGCGACGAGCTGGTGGCATGGGGGGAACCCGGCCCGACGGTCGGCGCCACGCTCGCTGCCTTGAGCGCCGACGGCGCAGAGCTGGTGACGTGCCTGGTCGGCGCTGGGGCTCCGCTCGACGAGGGCGGCTTGCGCCAGCTGGTGCCCGGCGGCGTTGACCTTGAAGTGTTCGACGGCGGCCAGCAGGCCTGGTGGTGGCTGCTGGCGGCCGAGTAGGGCCGGCTTATCGCCTCCGCGGTTCGGCCAGCCAGTCCTCGCCAGTTCGCTACGGGCGAGCCGCTTGATCGCGGCCAGCTCTTGCGTGCCCCGATCCGGTGGGCGCGCCCCAGTCGGCTCGAAGAACTCGTCCCCGCGCCCGGCCCCAAGGCGCAGACGGCGCTGCAGGCGCTCGGTGCCGACACGGTCGGTGGTCTGCTCGAGCACCTGCCGCGCACGTCGTCGGTGGCCAAGTCGATCGCCGACCTGGCGATCGGCGAGAGCGCGACGGTGGTGGCGGCCGTGGAGTCGATTCGCAGTCGACCGGTGCGACGACGCGGGATGCGGCCGATGGTCGAGGCGACCGTCGTCGACGGCACCGGCAAGCTGAAGGTCGCGTTCTTCAACCAGCCGTGGCTCGTTGATCGGTACCGGCCCGGCACTCGGCTATTGGTGCAGGGGGTGGTGCAGCCAGGCGGCAAACTCAAGCTCTCCGGGCATGCCCCGACCCAGCTGCAGCCCGGAGCTGCCGAGGGCGCCGCGACGTACCCCGCCACCGAGGGCATCACGTCGACGCAGATCGCGGCGCTGGTGGCGGCCCACTCCCGGTTCGCGCACGACCTGCCCGAGCTCCTGCCCGGAGTGGTTCGCGAGCGCGAGGGCCTGACCGGCGTCGCCGACGCCCACCTGTCGATGCACTCAGGGGCATTGGAAGGCGGACGGGTGCGCTTGGCATTCGAGGAGCTGCTGGTCGAGCAGCTCGTGCAGCGACGCCTGCGTGACCTGCCGCGCGCGGGTCTTGCGGCCACGGCGCTCGACGAGCCGCCGACGCTGACCAGGCGCTGGCGGCAGGAGCTGCTGCCGTTTCCGCTCACCGAGGACCAGGCGCGCGCGATCGACGAGCTCGACCGAGAACTCGCGCGTGACGTGCCGATGCAGCGGCTGCTCCTCGGCGACGTGGGAGCGGGCAAGACGGTCGTGGCCGTTCACGCCATGCTGCGCGCGGCCGAGCACGGCCGCCAGGCCGCGCTGATGGCGCCCACCGAGACGCTCGCGCGCCAACACTTCCGAACGCTTCAGGCACTGGTCCCAGGCGAGATGCTGCCGATGGCGCTCCTGACGGCCTCGACCAAAGCCGCTGACCGCAAGCGGATCCTCTACGCGCTGCGCGGCGGCCAGCTCGGGCTGATCATCGGGACGCACGCCCTGCTCGAGGACCCCGTCGTGTTCCATGCCCTGTCGGTGGTGGTGATCGACGAGCAGCACCGGTTCGGCGTGCGCCAACGCGCCCGACTGGAAGCCAAAGCGCCGCAGGGCCGAACGCCGCACGTGCTGCACCTCACGGCCACGCCGATTCCCCGCACCCAGCGGCTCTTGGAGTTCGGCGCCGTCGACGTGACCGAGCTGCGGGCCTTGCCGCGTGGGCGGCGGCCGATTTCCACGGCAGTGAGCGAAACGGCCGACGAGCGCGAATACGCCTACGAGCACCTGCGCAGCGAGGTGGCCGCCGGCCGCCAGGCGTTCGTGGTCTGCCCGCTCGTGGAGGAATCCGAAGAGCTCGAGGCGCGCTCGGCGACCGCGGAATTCGAGCGGCTCGGCGCGGGCCCGCTACGGGGCCTGCGCCTTGAGCTGCTGCACGGTCAGATGCCCGCGGCCGACAAGGAGCGCGCGATGGCCAGGTTCGTGGCCGGCGACGCGCAAGTCCTGGTCGCGACCACCGTCATCGAGGTTGGCATCGACGTCCCCAACGCGACCGTGATGCTCATCGAGGATGCCGAGCGGTTCGGGATCGCCCAGCTGCACCAGCTCCGCGGCCGCGTGGGCCGAGGCGCGCACGGCGGTGCCTGCGTGCTCTTCGGGCGCGCCCGGTCGCCGCGCCTGAAGGCCTTGGTCGAACACCGCGACGGGTTTGCGCTGGCCGAGATCGACCTACGCCTGCGCGGGGAGGGCGAACTCACCGGCCTGCGGCAGTCCGGGATGGCGCGCTACAAAGCCGCTCGGCTGCCCGACGACGAGCTGCTGCTCGAGCGCGCTCACGTGGTCGCCGACGACATCTTGGACGAGGACCCCGACCTGGCTGGCCCGCTCTACGGGCTGCTCGGTCGCAAGGTCGAAGCGATCAGACAATCAAGGGTGGCCGCATGACGCTACGCGTGACGGGGGGCGAGCTGCGCGGACGCAAGCTCGTGACCCCCGAGGGTGGAACGACCAGGCCGACGGCATCGCGGGTGCGCGAGGCGCTGTTCTCGATGCTCGGGCCGATCGGCGGTGTGCGGGTACTCGACCTCTGCTGCGGCTGCGGCTCCCTCGGGATCGAGGCGATCTCCCGCGGGGCGGAGTCTGCCGTGTTCGTCGACGATTCGGCTGCAGCGGCAGAGGCCGCGCGGGTCAACATCACGACGTTCGGCATCGAAGACCGCGCCACGGTGCTCGAACTCGACGTCGTCCGCGCCGTGCAGCGCTTGCGGGCCGATGACGAGCGCTTTGATCTGGTCTTGATCGACGCGCCATATTCCAAGGCCCCGGCGCTCGTCAGCAAGCTGGAGCAGATCCTTCCCGACCTCCTGGAGCCGGGGGCCAGGGTCGTGCTCGAAGGCGACCGTCGCAACCCGCCAGCGCTTCCGCTCCCCCTGGATCGCGAGCGGACCTACCGCGACGTGATGGTGCGGCTGTACGACGCGCCCGATGAAGCTGCGGTTGCGAGTGCAGACTCCGCCGCGGGCGAAGCGTAGGCTGTGGCGCACCGATGACCACCGCACCGCGTATCGCCGTGTGTCCGGGTACCTACGACCCGATCACCAACGGCCACCTCGACATCATTACCCGTGCCGCGAGCACCTTCGACGAAGTTGTCGTCGCCGTGGTGCACCGCCCACACCGCAAGGGCACCACGCTCTTCACGATCGAAGAGCGCCTCAGCTTCATCACCGAGGCCACCGCCGACCTGCCGAATGTGCGCGTGCAGACCTTCCGCACGCTGATCGTGGAATTTGCCCGCGAGGTCGGTGCACAGGCGATCGTCAAGGGGCTTCGTGCCATTTCGGACTTCGAGTACGAGCTCGAGATGTTCCAGATGAACCGCCACGTCGCACCGGAAATCGACACCTTCTACCTGATGGCCAGCCCGCGGTTCTCGTTCCTCTCCAGCAGTGGGGTGAAGGAACTCGCCGCCTTTGGCGGTAATGTCGATGGACTCGTGGCGCCGCGTGTGGCGCACCGGTTGCAGGAAGAACTCGGCCAGCAGCGAACATGACGCTTGTGAACTTCGCCCAGACGCCTTCGCCGTCACCGACCGTGGGACGGATCTAGGAGCAGCATGGACGTACTCGTCCTCATCGAAAAACTCGACGACGTCATCCACGATGCCCGCGGCGTGCCGCTGTCAGGTGATGTTCGGGTCAACAAAGAGGAGATGTACGACCTCCTCGACCAGATGCGCGCCACGATCCCGGAAGAGATCAAGCAGGCGCGCTGGATCGTCAAGGAGCGTCAGGAGATGCTCGCCGAGGCCAAGCGCGAAGCCGAGCGCATCGTGACCGAAGCCAAGGACAAGCAGGCCCAGCTCGTCTCCCAAGAAGAGGTCGTCAAGCAGGCCGAGCGCCTTGCTGAGGACATCGTCGAAGAAGCACGTGCTCGCGAGCGCGAGATCCGCCTTGGCGCAGAGGACTACGCCGACGAGATCCTTTCGACCCTCGAAGTCAACCTGCAGAAGTTCATCGGCGCCGTTCAGCGCGGCCGCGACAAGCTGCAGGGTCGCGATGAGATTCGCGACACCGTCTGATCGACCCACGACCCGATAGTTCGGCGCTCGATGCCTTCGTCTCCCTGATCGGGGAGATCGAAGGTAGCCAGCCGTCGTCGGACTTCTACGGTGGCCTCTGTGAGGCCATGTGCCGCGCCGCCGATCTGGAGCGCGGCGTGATGTTTCAGTACGACCCTGACCTGCGCCGGGTCAGGCCGCTGGGTGTGCATCAGCTCGCCAGCGACGTCTTCGGTGAGGTCTACGTCGACCCCGACACCGCGTCGTTCGTGCGAGACGCCCTCGAACGCGATGAGGTGGTCGAGCGCGCCGGAGACCCACTGATGGCGCATGTGCCATCGGCGTTTGCGGCGGTGGCGACCGGTCGGCGGGTCGTGTGCGTGCCGATGATCGCCGCTGGGCGCTGGGTCGGGTTGCTCCTGGCAGACCGCAGCGCCGACACGCCACCGCTCACGGGCGAGGAACGCGGCCGCCTCTGGACGCTGGGGAAGGGCGTGGCGCTGGCCACCATGGCGCGCCGCGCGACCCGCAAGGACGAACGCACCCGCACGCTGCGGGCACGCATCTCGCTCGCGCGCGACGTGCACGACACGGTGGTCCAGCGCCTGTTCGGGGTCGCCATGGCGCTCGAAGGCGCGGGCGACCTGCCGGCCGCCGAGCGCCAGCGCTGCGCCGATGAGGTGCAGCAGGCCATGGGCGAGCTGCGACAGATGGTGCGCGAGCTCGGAACCGACGAGACGCGCTTGCCCGAGGGCAACTTCGATGAGGAGCTCGCTCGCTGGGCGGCGGCGCATCGCGATCTGACCCTCGATGTCGAGCGCGACGAGACGCCGATTCCTGACGTGCTGCAGGGGCTGGCTGTGGCGACACTCGCCGAGGCCTTGCGCAATGCCCGCAAACACGCGCGGCCCACGCGCGTGGTGGTGCGGACCCGCCGCGCCGATGACGCGCTGGTGCTCGAGATCGAGAATGACGGCCGCCAGGACGGGCCGGCCTCGGCCGACCGCGGCGCGGGCTTGCGACTGCTTGGGATCCAGGCGCTCCACGCCGGTGGCGTCATCGAGTTCGGCGCGCGCGGGGCAGACGCTTGGCAAGTTCGCCTCGTGGTACCCCTGTCTGGCGATGAGTGAACCTGAACGCCGTCTGAGGGTCCTCGTGGTCGACGACCATGACGTCGTCCACTGGGGCTTTCGGCTGATGCTCACGCAGCAGCCGTGGGTCGCCCGGTGCGTGAGCGCCGCGTCGAGTGCTGAAGCGCTCGACCTCACCCGCCGCTACGAGCCACACGTCGCGGTCATCGACCTCTTTCTCGGCGATGAGTCCGGCGTGGATCTGTCGTCGCGCCTGCGCAGCGAGCGCCCCGGGCTGAACGTGCTGCTCGTCAGCGGCGCCGGCCAGATCTCGGCTGCCGCTGCGCGCGCCGCCGGCGCCGCGGGGTTCGTCTCCAAGGATTTGCCAGCCGCCGACATCGCCCGCGCCGTGCGGATGGTGGGGCTCGGCCATTCGGTCTTTCCGCCGCAGGCCACGCCGTCGGCGATCCAGCTCACCGCGCGCGAGCGCGAGGTCCTCGAGCACCTGGGCCGCGGCTCCACGAACCGCGAGATCGCCCTCGCGCTGCACCTCTCACCGCACACCATCAAGGAACACACCAGCGTCCTGTACCGCAAGCTCGACGTGCGCAACCGCGCCGAAGCGGTGCGCCGCGGCCAGCAGATCGGCTTGCTCGACTGAAGACCGCCGTGCTGGCCGTCTGCACGGGCTTGTCGGCCGCCCGCGGCTGGGCGACCCCCCACCCGTCGGTGGGTGGACCCCCGATCGGGGGGTTGACCTCCTCGGGCGGTGAAGGCCGCGGCGCCGCGGCCGCAGTATCGGCGCCGTGCTCGCGCTTCTCTTTCCCGGCCAAGGCAGCCAAACCGATGGCGACCGCGCCGAGGTGGAGCGCCTTGCTCCCGACCTGCTTCAGTTGGTCCTCGCCGAGATGGGCGAGGACCCGTTCCTGCGCGTGGGGGAGAGCACCCGCTACGCCCAACCGGCGATCTTCGTCACGAGTCTGGCGCGGCTGAGGGGAGCCGCGCCGCTGAGCGGCCGGGCGTCAGTGATGGCCGGGCATTCGCTCGGGGAGATCACCGCGCTCACTGCCGCTGGTGCACTCACGGCCGAAGACGCCCTCCGGCTCGTCGTCGAGCGGGGCCGGCTCATGGCCGCCGCGCAGGCAGGCGGAATGATCGTCGTCAAAGCAAGCATCGACGACGCAGCGCGCGTGGCGGAGGCGCAGGGACTCGCCGTCGCCAACGACAACGCGCCCGGGCAGGTGGTGCTCTCCGGCACCGCCGACCGGCTCGACCAGGCGGTCGCCGCAGCCAGGGACCTTGGGCTGCGCGCGACCCGCCTGGGCGTGAGTGGGGCCTTTCACTCACCGCTGATGCAGCCTGCCCGCGCGGCGTTTGCCGCCGTGCTCGACGACACGGACTTCCGCAAGCCCGCGATGCCGGTGTACTGCTGCGCCACTGCGGCGCCGTTCACCGATCCACGTCGGCAGCTCGCGGAGGCCCTCACCGCGCCCGTGCGGTGGCGCGAGGTCGTGCACGCGATGCATCGCCGCGGCGTACGCACGTTTGCCGAGGTGGGCCCTGGCCGCGTGCTTGATGGGCTCGTTCGCCGGACCCTCCCAGAGGCGACCCGCACACCGCTGCAGGTCGAGGAGCCCGCCCGTGCCTGAGGTCCAACAGCAGCCGACCCGCCGGTTTGCGCGGCCGCAGCAGCGGCACCTCCGCACGGCCTCCATCGCTGGTCTGGGCACGGCATTGCCGTCTGCTTCCGTCGGCAGCGACGCCGTGGAAGCACGACTAGGGAAGGAACCGGGCTGGGTTGAGCGCCGCACTGGCATTCAGTCGCGTCGCCGCCTGACGGGCAGCGAGACGCTCGCCGGGCTCGCCGCAGCGGCGTGCCGCGCTGCCATGGATGACGCGGGCGTCGACGCGCGCGACATCGACCTGGTGGTCGGCGGCACCACTGGCGCTGACGACCTCATCCCGCACCTCGCACCGGTCGTGGCCGGCGAGCTTGGTCTCGGAGCCGTGCCGGCCTACGACGTCGGTGCCGCGTGCACGGGGTTTCTGGCCGCCCTCGCCGTGGGCGCGGGCGCTGTGGAATCCGGCCG
>JAEMRF010000180.1:0-1892 GCA_016463515.1 Solirubrobacteraceae bacterium
CGCCGCGCCGGCGTGCAGCCGAGCATCCACCGCGGCTGGGTCTACGCGATCATGCGCGCCTGGGCGTGCGTGGTGCAGCTCGACCTCCAGGTCAGTGCAGTCCTCGACGACATCGCGGCGGGTCGGCCCACCGTGTACTCCACGTTCCTGGCCTACGACGAAGTTGCCCACCACAGCGGCGTGGAACGGCCCGAGGCGCTCTCGGCGCTGCGCCGCCTGGATCGCGAGATCGCCCGCATCGCGCAGAGCGCCGAGCACGCCCCACGCGAGTATCGCGTCGTGGTGCTCGCCGACCACGGGCAGTCGCAGGGTGCGACGTTCCTGCAGCGGTACGGCGTCACCCTCGAGCAGGTCGTGCACGAGGCCTGCGGCCAGGCCGACACGCATGCGGCGACCGGGCCCGTGTCCGATGAGGCACCCTCGGCGCTCGGCGCCGCGCTCACCGAGGCCTCCCGCGGTGGCGGCCTGACCTCACGTGCCGTGCGCCGCGTGACCACCAAACGCACCGTCGACGGCGCGGTGGAGATCGGTGAGGGACCCAGCCAGGAGGTCGAAGTCGCTACGGGAGCCGAGGTCGCCAGCACCGACGTACCCGAGATCAGCGTGATGGCGTCCGGCTGCTTGGGGCTCGTGTCGTTCCCGCGGATGCCCGGCCGCGTGACCGCGGAGCAGATCAACGCCCGTTGGCCCGACCTGCTGCCCGCGCTCACCTCGCACCCAGGCGTCGGCTTCGTGCTGGTGCGCTCCGAGGCCGACGGCCCCGTCGTGCTCGGGCCCCGTGGCCGGCACCTCCTCGCGACCGGCGAGATCGAAGGTGAAGACCCGCTCGCGCCGTTCGGGCCAAGCGCCGCGGCCCACGTGGCCCGCACCGACAGCTTCTCTCGCTGCCCGGACTTGGTCCTCAACAGCACCTACTGGACTGAGACCGACGAGGTCGCCGCGTTCGAAGAGCTCGTCGGGTCGCACGGCGGCATGGGCGGCGAGCAGGGTTTCCCGTTCGTCCTTGCGCCAGATGACCTCGTGATGCCGCCTGGCATCGTCGGCGCCGAACACGTGCACGGCGTGTTCCGGGTCTGGCTCGCGTCGCTCGGCCACGAGTCTTTCGCCGCGTGACGGCGACGAGCGTCACGGCCGTCACCTGGCTCGGGCACGCCACCGTGGCGATCGAGTCCGGTGGCGCGCGACTGCTGACCGACCCGGTGCTGCGCAAAGTCATCGGCCACCTGTGGCGCTACGCGCCGACGCCACCAATCCCCGACGACCTCGACGGGATCTTGCTCTCGCACGCCCATCGCGACCACCTCGATGTCGGGACGCTCGCGCGCATCCCGCATGACGTGCCGATCATTGCCCCATCCGGGATCGACCGCGCCGTGCACCGCCTCGGTCGACCGGTGATCGAGGTCGAGATCGGCGACGAGATCCAGGTCGCTGGCGCGACGATCCGTGCGTTTCCCGTCGACCATGACGATCGCCGCGCGCCGTGGTCCAAGCCCGGCGCTGCCGCAGGGTTTCTCGTCGGCGACGAGCAGCGAATCTGGTTCCCAGGCGACACCGATCTGCATCCGGTGATGGACGAGATGAAGGGGCAGGTCGCCGTGACGCTCATGCCGATCTGGGGCTGGGGACCCTCGCTGGGCCCCGGACACCTGGACCCTGAGCGCGCCGCCGAGGCCGTGGCCCGGATCGCGCCACAGATCGCGATCCCGATCCACTGGGGCACCTACCTGCCAGCTGGCCTCCAGGTCACCCACCGCCACCTGCTTACCGAGCCCGCAGCCACGTTCGCCGCGGGCGTTGCCGAGCGCGCGCCGGGCACCGAAGTCGTCGAGCTGATGGTCGGCGAGCGACTCGCGCTGGATCCGCCGCAGGATGCGCGAGCCCGGCCCGCC
>JAEMRF010000180.1:1992-6315 GCA_016463515.1 Solirubrobacteraceae bacterium
GGCTGCCTCGTGCAGCGCGTCGTACGTCACGAGCTTCACGCGCGGGCGACCGTGGGGCTCGCCGGCTGCGGTCTCGACCGCGTCGATCGCCTTCCAGCCGTTCCACGCCACCACGCTGGGCACGCGCTCGCGCACCAAGGCGTCGATCGTGGCCGGGTCGGCGTCGGCCGGGTCGTTGAGGTGCTGGGTGGTGAGGTCGTGCAGCAGCTCGGTCACGGTGTCGACGGCGCACTTCTTGTTGGTCCCGATGACGCCGCTGGGGCCGCGCTTGATCCAGCCTGCGGTGTACTCGCCGTGCAGATGGTTGCCCGCCTCATCGGTCACGCGCCCGGCCTCGTTGCGGATCAGTCCCGAGCGCTCCTCGAACGGAATGCCCGCGAGCTCAACGCCTTTGTAGCCGACGGCGCGAAACACGAGTCCGCAGTCGAGGGTCTCCGTTTCGCCCGTGGGCTTGGCGCGGAGCTGGCCACCTTCGGCCACGAGCGCGTTGCGCTCCAGCACTACGCGCTCGACCTTGCCGTCGCCTTGGATCTCGGTTGGGCTCGCGAAGAAGCGGAACACGATCCGCTTGGCCGCCCCGCTGAGCGGACGCGCCGCATACTCGCGCAGGATCTCGACGTTCTTGCGGGCGGTGGCCTCGCCGGCCTGATCCAGTGAGGCAGCGCTGTGCTCGTCGAGCTCGAGATCGGCCGGGTCGACGACCACGTCGACGCCCTCCATCACCCCAAGCTCCAAGATCTCCGGGTTCGTGAAGGCCGACTGCGCAGGTCCGCGGCGCCCACAGATCACGACCTCGCGGATCCCCGAGCCGGCAATCGCCTCGATGGCATGGTCGGCGGTGTCGGTCTCGCTGAGTTCCTCGCGCGTGAGGAGCAGCATGCGGGCGACGTCGATCGCAACATTGCCGTTGCCGATCACCACGGCGCGCTCTGCCGAGAGGTCGAACTCCAGCCCCGCGGCATCGGGGTGGCCGTTGTACCACGCGACGAACTCCGTGGCGGGAACGGAACCCGGCAGGTCCTCCCCATCGATCCACAGCTTGCGGTCGGCCTGAGCGCCGACCGTGTAGATGACCGCGTGGTAGTGGGCGAGCAGCTCCTCGCGCGAGAGGTCGCGGCCGAGCTCGACGCCGCCGTAGAAGCGGAAGCGGGGATCCAGCGCCGACTTCTCATAGACCCGCGTGACCGACTTGATCTTCGGATGATCGGGGGCAACGCCGGCGCGCACGAGGCCGAACGGCGTCGGGAGCTTGTCGAACAGATCGACCTCGGCCACGAGCTCAGGATGCTGTTTGTTCTTGAGCAGGTGCCCCGCCGCGTAGAAGCCGGACGGACCGGCGCCGACGATCGCAACGCGCAGGGGGTTCTCCGAGGTGCCGAGCATGCCCTACACGGTAATGAGTGCGGGGCCTCGGACGGCCTTGGGCCTTGCGCTTGGCAGTCGATCCAGCCACAAGGCCCGATCCAAGCGAACCGTACGGGCAAACGGAAACCCATCCGGTGCGCCAGCTTGGGCGCCCAAGTGCGCTCGGCCACCTGGTGGCAACGCGCCATTTGGTATGAGCTACCAGTGCGTCTTGTCCGACCGGTTTTGCTGTTCCTCGTCCTGGCCTTCGCCGGGATGATCACCCCGGCCGCGCAGGCGGCCGAACCGCCCAACCAGAACGACCCGTGCTCGACCGCGGGCCGCAACACCTGCGGCACCAATGGCGTCGGTCGCTACACCGACTATCGCTACGGCATCCGCTGGTTCGGCGACTACCGCGGCGCCGTGCCGGAGGAGACGGATCCGACGTTCTGCATCGATCTGCGGTTCTGGTACCCGTCGAAGAAGTTCGGCTACAAGGAGCGCTCCACCGACGGCCTGAAGAACAAGGACGGCAAGCGCATCCCCGAGACGCGCCTGCGCTACATGAACTACGCGCTGTGGAAGTACGGCCGCACCAAAGAGGTCACGCGCCAGGCCGCAACGATGCTCTACGTGCACCACCTCATGGGCGACGGCGCGCCCGGCGAGGTTGACCCGGCCGCGGTGAGCCCAGCCGTCAAGCGCACGTTCGACGCGATCTCGCGCGATGCCAAGCGTTACGCCGGGCCGTACCGCGTGAAGGTCGACATGCCGACGGGGCTGGTCGCCGGGACCGAGGCCAAGCTCAGCGTGCAGGTCATTTCGGCAGCCGGGGAAGCCGTGCCAGACGTGCCCGTGCGCATCGACGCACGCGGAGGCGCTGGCCTCTCGGGCGACGTTCGCACCGGAAGCACGGGCACGGCCACGGTGGCGTTCACGCCTGATGACGCCGCCGGCGATCTGAGCGTGACCGCAACGGCGCAGGGACTCGCTGCCGAAGCACCCAAGATGTACGCGCCCACGCGCGGCGCCGCGGCCCGCAGCGGCCAGCGCCTGGTGTCGGCCGCGGCCACCGCTCGCTCGAGCTCGGCGACGGCCGCTGTTGAACCTGCGCAAATCGCCGTGACGACGCAGGCCACGCCGAACACGCTTGCCGTCGGTGGCCAGAGCATCGACGTGGTGCGGATCACGGGTGCGCCTGCGGGCTGGTCGCAGACCGTGCAGGTCGCCCTCCACGGCCCGTTCCCCACTCAGGCAGCGATCACTTGCTCGGGCACGCCCGAGGCCACGACGAGCTACGTCGCAGGTCCGGGTGAATCGCGGACGCCTGCGATCACGCTCACCAAACCGGGCTGGTACGGCTACCAGCTCACGATCCCCTCCACGCCAAACGTGACCGGGCTGACGACGCCCTGCGTGCCCGCCGAGGAGACGGTGCAGGTCCAGAGCCAGCCGCTGATCGTGACCCAGATCAGCGAGCAGGTGACCACGCCAGGGTCGTCGGTGACCGACAAGGTGATCGTGAGCGGCCTGAACGGCGCCACGGTCACGGTCGAGGCCGAACTCTGGGGCCCGTACCCCGCGGCCGATGCCATGACCTGCACCGGCGCGCCGTTCTGGAAGGGCAGCTTCACGGCCAACGGCGACGGCACCTACACGACCGATCCCGTCAAGCTCACCGTCGCCGGGTACTACACCTACCGCGAGGCGATCGCCGCGTCCGACACCGTCAAGGGCGTGCAGACGCCCTGCGGCGAAGCCGCCGAGACGACCGTCGTGCGTGGCACCCCGCAGATCGTCACGCAGATCAACAACGCAAGTACCGCGCCCGGCAGCCAGCTGCAGGACACCGCGGTCGTCACGGGCCTGGGCGCGCTGCGTGCCGAGGTCGGCGTCGAGCTGTGGGGCCCCTACCCCACGCGCGAGTCGATGACCTGCGCGGGCGCACCGTTTTGGACCGGCAAATTCACCGCAAACGGTGACGGCAGCTACCTGACCGATCCGGTCACGGTCACCACCGCCGGCTACTACACCTACCGCGAGCGGATCCTCCCGTCGGGCGCCTTTGCCGGCGTCGAGACCGCCTGCGGCGAGGCGACCGAGACCACGCTGACGACCGCCGCGCCGAAGATCGTCACCGAGGTCTCCGACCAAGTCGTGGCGCCCGGCACGTCGATCTCCGACCGCATCACGGTCACCGGCCTGGGCACGACGCCAGCCACGATCGAGGTGCAGCTGTTCGGGCCGTTCATGACCCGTGCGGAGATCAGCTGCGGCGGTCGCCCACGGTGGACGGGCACGGTCGACGTGGCGGGCGACGGGACCGTCGAATCGCCCGAGGTGACGGTGCCGCGTGCGGGGTTCTACACGTACCGCGAGCGCATTGCCGGGACGGGCACGATCACTGAGACGCAGACGCCCTGTGCCGAGGAGTCCGAGACCTCACTCGCCGCTCCGCTCATCCTCACGGGCCGCACCGAGAAGCCGCGCCCAGGCAAGGCCGTCGCGCGCCGCGGGGCCGAGCCGGAGGACGACGCGCGCGCCGGCAGCGGCCCCCGCCCCACCCGCGTGATGTATCAGCGACTCGGCATCCGGGCCGAGATCCGCGCCGCCGGCATCGACGAGCGCCACGGTGCGCTCGACGTACCCAAGGACATCGATCGCGTCGGCTGGTGGAAGGACGGCGCCGCTCCCGGTGGCGACGGCTCCGTGCTGCTCGCCGGCCACGTCGATTCCAAGAAGCGCGGTGCAGGCGCGTTCTACGCCCTGAAGAGCGGAAAGCGCGGCGACCGCGTGACCGTCACCACGAGCGACAACAAGACCCGCACCTACCGCGTGACCGGTGTGCGGACCGTCAACAAGGACAGCCTGCCGCAGGCGATGTTCTCGCGCTCTGGCGAGAAGCGGCTCTACCTCGTGACCTGCGGCGGCCCGTTCAACACGCGCACCGGCCACTACCGCGACAACGTGATCGTG
>JAEMRF010000638.1 GCA_016463515.1 Solirubrobacteraceae bacterium
CTCGCCGAACTCGTTGTCGAGCTCGGTCGGGAACGGGCCGGCACCGACGCGCGTGGCGTAGGCCTTGGCCACGCCCCACACTTCGTCGATGGCCGTCGGGCCGACGCCCGCGCCGACGCACGCCGCGCCCGCGATCGGGTTGCTCGACGTGACGAACGGGTAGGTGCCGTGGTCGATGTCGAGCATGGCACCCTGAGCGCCCTCGAAGATGACGGTCTTGCCGGCCTTCAGCGTCGTGTGCACGAGCTTCGCCGTATCGGTGATGTACTGCTCGATGCGGTTGCCGTAGGCCAGGTACTCCTCGGTCATCGACTGCAGGTCGAGGGCCGGGTCCTTCTCCCAGTCGCGCAGCTGCGCCTTCTTGGGCGCGAGCGCGGCGGCGATCTTCTTCTTGAGGATCTTCTCGTCGAGCAGGTCCTGCACACGGATACCGAGGCGAGCCGCTTTATCCATGTAGGCCGGGCCGATACCGCGCCGCGTAGTGCCGATCTGCAGCTTGCCCAGGCGCGCCTCGCCCGCCGTGTCGAGCATCAGGTGGTAGGGCATGATCAGGTGCGCGTTGGCGCTGATCTTCAGATCGCCGAGGTCGATACCGCGGGCTTTGAGGCCGTCGAGCTCGCCGATCAGCACGACCGGGTCGATCACGACGCCGTTGCCGATCATGCACGGCTTCCCGGGATACAGGATGCCGCTGGGGATCAGGTGGAACTTGTAGACCGTCTCACCATGCACGATGGTGTGGCCGGCGTTGTTGCCGCCTTGGTAGCGAATCACCCCATCGGCCTTCTCGGCCATGAGGTCGACGAGCTTGCCCTTGCCTTCGTCGCCCCACTGGGCGCCTACGATCACGATGCCTGGCATGAGGACCGGATTCTAGGCGTCTGACCCGCTGCGGCGGGTGCTGCCTTGCAAACCGCCCTCGGGCGGGGTGCTGCGATCGCCCGCCGGGCGCGCGTAGATCGGTGGAGCCTCGGGGCTCGGCCACTCGGGCCGGTGCAGGTTCGCGGCGTCCGCGGGAGACTGCCAAGCGGCGCTGCTGGGCGCGACGGGCGCCTGGGCCGGGGACCCGATCGGCCGGTGTGCTGGCGGCGTGCGGGGAGCGCTGGCCGTCGCCCACTCGTCGGACTTGGCCCGGTGATCCTCGCCGTAGACCAGGATCAGCTCGCACATCTCAGACAGCCGCGACACCACGCGCGCGCCGACCTGCTCGATGAGCTGGTCGCGATCCAGGTTGGTGGTCACGATCACCGATCGCTGGGCCTCATAGCGCGCGTCGATCAGCGCGTAGAGCTGCTCGAGCACCCACGGGTTGGTGCGCTCGGAGCCCAGATCGTCGAGCTGGAGCAGCTCCACGGCCGTGAGGCGGTCGATCAGCTCCAGGTTGCCGACGGTCGAGTCGTCGTCGAACGTGCGGCGCAGCTCGTTGAGGATGCGCGGCACGGAGTAGATCGCAAACGAGCGGCCCGCTTCGCGCGCGGCGAGACTGACGACCGTCGCGAGGCTCGTCTTGCCGGTGCCGGCGGTCCCCTCGAACCACAGGCCGTTGCCGGCCTCCAGGTTGGCGTCGAGGTTCGTCACGAAATGGCGGACCTTGCG
>JAEMRF010000639.1 GCA_016463515.1 Solirubrobacteraceae bacterium
TTCGTTCTGGCGTCGTTGAACTGGCCAACCGCTGCCTGGCGGCGAATCTCGATGAATGCCTCGCGCATCGCGTCAGCAATCTCGGCCGCTTCCTCAGGGTCCTCGCTCGTCGCGGTGATCGCGATCAGGGTCGTGTCTGGCTCGGCCGCCACGGTGACTGCCGTCGCCAGCTCTTTGGCGGTCGGGTCGCCGCCGAGCGACCGCGACGCTGCCTCACGCACACGCGGGAAGGTGACCAGTTTGGCGTTGGTCGCGGCTTTGGCCTGGGCATCCTGGCCCTGCTGCTGGAGGTTCTGCTGCAGGAACACCTGCGCCAGATCGACCTCGTTGAGCTGGATCGTGGTGGTCGACTGGAACTGCTCCGGGCGCGACGAGGAAGCCAGGTAGCCGGCCACGCCGGCAACCAGCGCGCAGGCGGCGATCAGCCACCACTGCGACAGGGTGCGGCGCACGAGGCGCGCGGCGGTGGCGTCCTCACTGGCACGAGGGGCAGACGCGCCAAAATCAGCACTCGCCATTAGGACTCCTATAGGGGCGGGGCAGCCGTGTCGTACGCGAAGGGCTCGGCACTGCGGTGCAGCATGTCAGCCTGGGCCCCACGCTGCAATCCACGGTTACATCTGTGCGAGCCGCCGAGTTTGTACACAACGTGGCTGCGAGAAGCCGGCCATTCCTGGCGGGCAAAGGTGGCAAGCTAGGCCCACGTGCAGCGCAGAAGGGCCAAAGAGCAAGAACTGCGCCGCGTTTACCGCGATCACGTGGATGCCGTCTTCGGGTTCTTCGCGTATTCGCTCGGTCGCCAGGCAGCCGAGGACCTCACCGCCACCACGTTCGAGCGTGTGATCCGTCACTGGGGGCGCTACGACGCTCGGCGAGCCAGCGAACGCACGTGGATCCTCGTGATCGCGCGCAACACGCTGATCGACCACTACCGGCGCCAGTCCCACCGCCAGACCACCTCGTTCGACGAGCACCCGCTGCTGCTCGAGAGCCTCGCCGAGCACGACGACCCGCTCGCGCAATCCCTCGCAGACGACGCCTTCGAGCAGCGACTGCAGTCGCTGGGGCCGCGCGAGCGCGAGATCCTTGCGATGCGCTTCGGCGGCGACCTGTCGGGCGCGGAGATTGCAGCCGCCATGGAGCTCTCTGAGGCCAACGTGCACCAGATCATCAGCCGCTCGCTCAAGAAGCTGCGGGCGCTGGAGGACGAGGGCTAGGCCGTTAGCGGCAGCGCGTGACTTCGCGCTGGACCGGCTCCTTGCGCGATTCCACCACGACCTTGCCGTCGGGGCGCTGGACGACCTGCCCGACGGATTCAACGCGGGTCTCGTAGACGACCTCGCAGCCGGGCTTGGCCTTGGCTGCGTCGCCGCCATCCAGGGCGAGCGGTCCGGCGCCGGCGAGGCTCGCCACGAGCACCGTGAGTGCCAGGCCGGTCCCGGCGCCGATGGCCGTCATGCGCTCGCGGCGGCGGCGCTCCACGGCAGCAAAAATGCCGCGCTCTGTGGCGCGGGTCCAGCCAGCATCAGGCTCGGGCCGCGCACGACGCAGCAGCGCCTCGAGGGCGACGTCGGCGTCGTGATCGGGGAGCTGGTC
>JAEMRF010000181.1 GCA_016463515.1 Solirubrobacteraceae bacterium
GCCAAGGCGATGCGGCGGCGTTCTCCGCCGGAAAGCGGCCCGATCACCGTGTCGAGCCCGTCGGTGAAGCGGGTCATCTCCACGCCGCCCAGCAGCCCGTCGAGCACGTCGCGGAATCGGGCATCGCCCGCCCATTCGTGGTCGGCGCGGCCCCCGACGAGCTGGTCGCGGATGGTCTTGGTGGGATCGAGCTCGTCGCCCTGCCCCACGCTCGCCAGATGCAGCGTGCCCGTTTGCACGACCTGCCCGGCGTCGGGCGTCTCGTAGCCGCCGATCAGGCGCAGGAGCGTCGACTTGCCATCGCCGTTGCGCCCGACGATCCCGATGCGATCACCAGCAGACACGCCAAGCGTGACCCCGCGCAGAACGGACCGGCTGCCGTAGCCCTTGTCGACCGCGCTGAGATTGACGAGGTTGCGAGTGGGAGCGGCCATCGACCCTCCATGTTGCCGGGTTACCGCGGGCGATGCCGAGCGAGCCGTGGGAGCGCAGCGGCCGCCTCAGTCCAGACCACCGCTCGCTCCTGCTGGACACGCGCCCGCGGCGGATCCGCCGAAGCGAGGGTCAGCGCCGGACACGCTGCTGCCGATTACGGATCGCCGTCGTGGGTGTCGTCTGTGGGCGCCTCAGCCGGGACGGTGGGATCTGGTGCACGGCGCAAGGCGTCGAGCACGCCGGCTGCGGCGCCGCCGTCCGTCGGGGACGGCGAAGCGCGGAGCTCGCGCAACCCGCTGATCGTGCGCCGCAGCGCGCGCACCATCTCGCGGCATTTCGGGCAGATGCTGGTGTGCCACTCGACGCGTTCCTGCTCGCCAGCGGTCAGCTCGCCATCGAGGTACTCGGACGCATGGTCCATCGTGAACCGGCAGTCGCGGCGGAACTGGATCGGATGAAGGAGTGCTTGGATCATCGTGATCTCACAAATACGTCGCCACGGCGGCTCGAACGGTGAGCCGCGCACGATGGACCCGGCTTTTGACCGCAGCTTCGCTGAGCTCCATGATCTCAGCAGTTTGTACCGTCGAGAGGCCCTCGATATCGCGCAGGACGAGCGCGGTGCGGTAGTCAGGATGCAGGGCGGCTACGGCCGCCTCGAGCGCGGCTCGTAGATCGCCTTGTTCGGCGACGGCTGCGGGGCCAGGAGCGTTGTCGCTCACCTCGTGGACCAACCCATCGAGCGACTGCGCGTTGGCTGCGGGCGCGTTGCGCTTGAGTCGGCGGTTGGCTTCGTTGATGCCGATCCGATAGAGCCAGGTGAAGAACTGGGCCTCGCCGTTGAACCCGTGCAGACCTCGCCAAGCGCGAAGGAACGCCTCTTGCGTGACTTCCTGAGCTTCATGGTCGCAGGTGACCAAACGCCGAACCACGGCGTGGAGGCGGTCCGCGTAGCGCTCGACCAAGGCCTCAAACGCGGCACGATCGCCGCTGCACGCACGTTCAACGAGCGTGCTGTCCGAGAGGTCCACGGCCATCAGGGTTGGGATTGTCGCCGCTGGCGAGTCCAGAGGCGCCAGTTCCGCATTTCCGCCCGCGCAGGCGGCCGTCCGGATCATGGTGAGCATCGCCGACACGTCATTCCTCTAAGACCCACGGCCGAGCCAAACGGTGCACGAATCGAGGCGGGCCGTTGACACGGTGGGATGTCACCGAGCACGGGACCCAGGTCGAGGCGGTCGCTACTCACGTGGCGCGGCCGCTGGCGAACCCGGCCAACCGAGGTGGTAGACGGCTTCAAGGGCCACGGCGACCGAGAGTCGGCGCTCGGTCACATCGTGGCCGAGCAACTCGCGGGCTCGCGCCAGTCGACTCAGCACGGTGTTGCGATGCGTTCCCAGACGGATCGCGGCGCTGGCGGCATTGCCACCCTCGTCGAGGTAGACGCGCAACGTGTCCAGCAGCGCCGCGGAGTTCGCGGCGGCCCGCAGCGGCGCCAGCGTCTCGACGACGAACTCACTGAGGCGCTCAGCGTCGCTGGCCATCAGTGCGATCACCTCCACGTCGGCGTGAGACACGAACCGGCGGTCGCCGCCGGCGAGGAGGCGCTGCGCGGCCAGCGCTTCCTCATGGCTGCGCCGAAACCCTTCCACGCCGGCGTGACGGCCGCCAATTGCGGCCCTCAGACCCGACGGTGCCGCGAGGACGGCGTCTGCCAACTCGCTGGTAGAGATACCGCTAGGCGTCGTGAGCCAGGCCCACAGGGCGTGGCGCCCAGGTGCGGAGATCAACTGGCTGGTCGCGCGGGCACTTCTGGCCAGCGCTTCGGCCAAGGACTCGAGCGCGCCATGGGGTGCCTGCGCGGCCGGATCAGCCCACAGCACGACGGCCGTATGCGCGCCGTCGAGGCGATAGTCAAGCCGTTGGCCGGCCGTTTCCGGCGCGATCGGGGCTCCCTCGATGAGCAGGCGGATGGTCTGCTCTCGTCGTGCTGCTACCCCGGCCATCAGCTGGGCGCGCTCATGGTCGACCTGCTCGACCATGCCGCGCAGCACGTCGTCCACGAAGGTGAAGAGCAGCGCCGCCGACGCCTCCAGAACCGCCGGATAGTCCCGCGCTGGCACCCGCCGGCCCGCTTCGACCATCCACCGCCGCCACGCGACGTTCTGCCCCCAGCGGTACACATGCGCAAGGACTTCGAGGTCGATCCCGCGGCGCACGAACGTGCGTGCCAGGTCCAGAGCCTCAAGGGGCACCCCGGCCGGGATCGGCTCGCCCGGACTCGTCGCCAGCGAGCTGAGAAACCGCACCACGTTGGCGCGGGTGCTCGCGGCAATCTCGCGGCCGACGACCGGCTCCGCCGCCAGCTCGGGCACACGCTCAGCGATGACCGCGGCTACCTCGCCGGCGAGCTGGTCGACGTCGACGAGCAATGCGGCGGCGATCTGGCCGATGTACGCGTCAGGGCCGGATCGACTGGTCATCCACCAAAGCGTAGGCGAACGGTCCTGTGCACAGCGCACAATCCAGCACGCCTGATTCGTGCGGCAGCCCATGGCCGATGGGTCGCATGGGCTCTACCGTGCAGGAATGCGCGAGACCTCCGTTCTGATCATCGGCGCTGGCTTCGGCGGCATCGGTGCCGCGATCGAGCTCAGGCGTCAGGGATTTCGCGACGTCCAGATCCTGGAGGCCGCCCCGGAGCTGGGCGGCACCTGGTTCTTCAACACCTACCCCGGCGCGGCGTGCGACATCCCGAGCCACTTCTACTCCTACTCCTACGAGCAGCGCAAGAACTGGTCCCGGCTGTGTTCCACGCAGCCCGAGATCCTCAGCTACATGCACGAGGTCTCGGCTAAGTACGGCCTGAACGAGCTGATCACGACGAACTGCCCAGTTGAGACGTGCTCGTGGGACGAAGAAGCCCAGCAGTGGACCGCGACGGCAACCGACGGCCGCACGTTCACCGCCGACGTGCTGATCCTCGCGACCGGCCAGCTCAACCGACCGGCGTATCCGAAGATTCCGGGCATCGAGACCTTCCAGGGCGACGCCTTCCATTCCGCCCGCTGGAACCACGACCTGCCGCTGGCCGGCAAGCGCGTCGCGGTGATCGGGTCGGGCGCCAGCGCCGTGCAGTTCGTGCCCGAAGTCGCCAAGCAGGCCGCGCACCTGGCGGTCTTCCAGCGCACGGGGAGTTGGTTCATGCACCGCTGGAACAACCCGTACTCCCGCCCCGTGCGCGCGCTCCCCAAGCTCCCCGGCGTGCAGGCGTTCCGGCGCTCGTTCGTCTTTCACTTCGTCGAGCAGATCACGCGGTCCATCAAGCACCCCGCCACCGCGGGACGGATCCTCAAGCTGCGGTCCATTGCGTTCATGCGCTGGCAGTTGCGCGGCGCCCCCGAGCTGCGCGAGCAGCTCTGGCCTGACTACACGTTCGGGTGCAAGCGGATCCTGTTTACCTCGCACTTCCTGCCTGCACTTCGCCGCGAGAACGTTGAGCTCGTGACCGACGCGATCACCGAGATCGACGCCACGGGCGTGAAGACCGCCGACGGCCGCCACCACGACGTCGACTGCCTGATCTATGCAACGGGTTTCCAGACGACCGACATGCCGGCGATGGAGATCACCGGCCGCGACGGCACCAGTCTGCGCGAGGTCTGGCGTGACGGAGCCCATGCCCACCTTGGGATGACGGTGCCCGATTTCCCGTCGATGTTCGTGATGTACGGCCCCAACACGAATACCTCTGGCGGGTCGATCATCTTCTTCATCGAGCTTCAGGCCGCCTACATCCGTCAGGCGCTGCAGCTCATGCGCAGCCGAGGCGCGGGCGCGATCGAAGTGCGGCGTGAGGTCGAGGCCGCCAGCGACCGGGCACTGCAGGCCCAGTTCAACGGCAGCGCTTGGCTGCGCTGTGACTCGTGGTACCGCAACGAAAGCGGCCGAATCGTGACGAACTGGCCCGGCTACATGGCCGACTACCGCACGGCCACCGAGACGTTGCAGCCCAGCGACTTCGAACTTCTCCCGGACCGGACGGCCGCCGAAACGGACCTCGCCGCGCGGTGAACGTCGAAATCATGTCGTCCTGGCGACGGTAATTCGACGTTCACGCCGAGACCAGCCTCGCCGCGCGGTGAACGTCGAAATCATGTCGTCCTGGCGACGGTAATTCGACGTTCACGCCGAGACCGGCCAGCGTCGCCTCGGGGCTGCGCTCAAAGCGCCAGTACCGCAAGGCTGCACCGCACACGGCGACCACCGGAGTTGCGATGAGCGCGCCCATGATGCCGGCCAGCACGGCGCCCGCGGTCACCGCGAGCAAGATGACGACGGGATGCATCTCGACGCTGCGGCCCACCACGACGGGCTGCAAGAAGTTGCCTTCGACCTGTTGGACCGCGATCACCGCAGCCAAGACGAGCAGGGCCGCGAACGGTCCCTCGGCGACCAATGCCACGAGGACTGCCGCCAGGCCAGCGACGACCGCGCCGACGATCGGAATGTAGGCGCCGATGAAGACGAGCAGCGCCAGCGGAAGCACCAACGGCACGCCAATCAGGATCAACGACAGCGCGATGAACACGGAGTCGAAGATCGCCACGACGGTGACACCTCGCAGGTAGCCGCCAAGTGTGGTGCGGGTCTTCTGCCCGAGCGCGTCGACATCGCGTCGATGCTGGGCAGGTGCGAGTTCGACGAGCCACTTCCAGATCGAGGTGCCGTCCTTGAGGAAGAAGAACAGCAAGACCACGGCGAGGACCAGGCCGGTGAGCACTTCAGCGACCACGATCGCCCCCGACAGGATGCCGCGGCTGAGCTGCCCAGCGTTGGCGCGGACCTCCTCTTCGGCGTCGTCGAAGAGCGCTTGGAGCTGCTCCCCGGAGAACCCGAACGCTCCGTTGGCAATCCACGTCTGGACGACGTCCACGCCGCCGGATACGCCGACGTCGAGCTCGCCAAACTCCGCAACCGCCGGCGGGATGACCGCTGCGATGATGCCGATGAGCACCGCCAGACCCGCGATCAGGGCGATCGCCGCGGCCAGGGCGTCGCTGGCGCCGCGCTCGCGGAGGCGCGCGGCGACCGGCTCGAGCACCGTCGACATGACGAGTGCGAGCATCAACGGCAGGACCACCACGCGCAGCACGCTGGCTGCGTAGACGGCGGCCAGGATCGCGGCCGCGATGATCAGCAGCCGCAGCGCCCGGTCCGAGGCTGGTACGAGCCAGCCTCGGCCATGGCTTGGGCGTGGCGCGAAGTCCACGTGGTTTCCGGCCCGCGTGCGGCGTTAGCCGTGCGTCACGCTACGTCGACCGCCGCCCGAGGTGACGGCGTTGTAGATGAAGAGCAGGAGGAGCGCCCCGCCGATCGCGATCAGCCAGGTCCCGATGCTGAAGAAGCTGTCGATATCGCCGACCCCGACAGCGGAGGCGATCACGCCACCGAGAATGGCGCCGAGAATGCCCACCACCATGGTGGCAAGGATGCCCCCTGGCTCATTGCCTTTGTGGATCGCCTTGGCGATCGCTCCAGCGATCAGCCCCAACAGAATCCAACCGATGATGCCCATGTCTTCGTTCCCTCAGTTCGCTTGGGACGAGCCTACGGTCGCCTCCGCCATGTGGCCTCGGCTAGGGGTGGGCAGACCTGTTCGTCGCCAACGGCAGACCTGCCGACGGATGGCGCGGCGGACGGCCTGCGCCAGGCCTGGTTCGGTCCCTCGGCTCGGCGAACGTCGAAATCGTGTCGCCCTGGCAACGGTACTTCGACGTTCACGCCCCGGCCGACGGGGTGCTGGCGCGTACCCGCCAGTCGATCTGGGAGGCTGGCGACATGTACGACTACGTGATCGTTGGCGCCGGCACGGC
>JAEMRF010000640.1 GCA_016463515.1 Solirubrobacteraceae bacterium
TGAGCGGCAAGGGCATCACGCCTCGCACGCTCGCTCCGACGCGGTAGGCGCGGCCGGGTCTCGTGTTGTGCAGCCCGCCGTGGCCTGCCGCTCTCCTTTAATAAGAATAATTCTCAATCTTGATATGTTTGGCACGTGCTGAACTCACCCCCAAACCTCTCGCTCTCCATCGCCACCCCGCTGCTCGCGGGGCTACTCCTTGCATGCGCCACCCCGGCCGTAGGCGCAACGGCAACGGCAACCCGAGAAGCCAAACACCCCGTCGTGCGCGCCGTGGTGGCCAACACCGCCGGCGCACTGACCGTCCACCACGCCGCCACGGGCACCACGCTCTTGGAGGTCAACCTGCCCGGTCCTGCGTCGAGCCTTGTGCCACTAGGAGACCAGCGCCACGTCGCCGCCGTCGTCGGCACCAAGAACACTGCGCAACTCATCGACGCTGGCTCGTGGTCAGAGCCCCACGACGACCATGCTCATAGCTTTGTGACCACGCCGTCGCTCGTCGGACCAGGACTTACGTCGGACCGGCCATCCCATGTGGTGGCGGACGGCGATCACGTAGTGGTCTTCGGCGACGGCACCGGAGCAGCCGACCGGTATTCGTTGGCTGCACTTGCCGCCGGCAAGACCACCCCCACGTCGACCGTGCGGGCGCCGCACGCCCACCATGGCGTTGCCGTTCCCCTCGGCGAGACCACGCTGCTGAGTACAGCCTCGTCAGCCGGTGGACGCCCAGACACGATCGTCCACCTTGACGCCTCGGGCCGGGTCCTCGCTCGTTTCCCTGGCTGCCCTGGGCTCCACGGCGAAGCAAGCGGCATCGATTGGGCGGCGTTTGGATGCGCAGATGGCACGCTGCTGGTGGAAGGTTCGCCCCTTCGCGCACGCAAGGTCAGCTACCCCTCCGCGCTCACGGGCCGCGTTGGAACGTGGAACCGCACGCCAAGCGGGCGACACCTGATCGGCGCGTACGGCACGCTCGGCGTCCTCCTGCTCGACCGCACGACTGGCAGCCAGCACCTCACGCCGATTTCCGGCGTGGTCCACGCGGTGAAAGCCGATTCCACGGCAGCAGCAGCCCTCGTACTGAGCCGCGACGGCCGGCTTCAGCGACTCGCCGCGCGCAACGGGAAATCCATCAGATCTGTGCAGGCCGTCGAGCCGTTCAGCGCCCCAACTGGCGCACCCTCGCCCAAGCTGGCCGTCACCGGCGGACGCGTGGCAGTTTCTGATCCAGCACGCGGACGGGTGGTCATGTTCGACGCGCGCACCCTCCGCCAGACCGGCGCGTTCCGCACCCCCGGCACGCCCGCGCAGCTCACGCTCACGGGCGCAGCACCGGCAGACCGCTAACGCCGCATGAGCGCCGGGGCCGGCTTCGCTCGGACCCCGGCGCGCCGCCGGTCGCCTGCCGCACCAGCGTGGTGCCGTGTCCTTCAGGGGGATTAGCTGGCACGCCTACTGGGACCGGGCGTGTTTCGCGGACGCTCGACCAGCGAGACCAGATGCATCGTTTCCAGGTCGCTCTCGTCGGTCGCTGAGGACAGCGGCGGCTCGATCGAACACCAGGCGTCGATGATGGCCGCATCGAT
>JAEMRF010000182.1 GCA_016463515.1 Solirubrobacteraceae bacterium
GCGTTCGGTGAATCGCTGTGCTGCGGCGAGCGCAAGCGAGCGAGCGGGCTCGCGTGCGGGAAGCGGCGGGGCGTGACGTCGGCGCGGGCGCGCCCGGCCTTCTCCGCCGCCACGGTGATTGCCTCGTCGAGGCCACCGAGGCGGTCGACCAGACCGCGCTCCAAGGCGTCGGCGCCGGTCCACACGCGGCCGCGCGCGAGGGGCTCGAGCTGCTCGACCGGCATGCCGCGGCCATCGGCGGCCTTTTGGGTGAAGTCGGCGTAGACCTCGTCGAGCCAGCCATCCAGGCGACGGACCTGGTCCTCGGTGAACGGGCGGCTCGCCGACCACATCGTCGACTGCTCGCCGGTCTGCACCGACTCTTGGACCACGCCGATGCGCTGCAGCGCCTGGCCGGTGACGACCTTGCCGGCAAACACGCCGATCGAGCCGGTGATCGTGCCGGGGAGCGCGAGGATCTCGTCGGCCGCCATCGAGACGAAGTAGCCGCCCGAGGCGGCAACCGTGCCCATCGACGCCACGACCGGCGTGCCGGACTCGCGGGCGCGGATGACCTCGCGGTGGATGGCGTCCGACGCGATGTAGGACCCGCCGGGACTCACCACCCGCAGCACGACCGCGGCGACCTTCTCGTCGTCGGCGGCCAGCCGCAGCGCGGCGCAGGTCGAGTCCGAGCCGGTGCTGGGCCCGCTGATCGGGCTGCCGCCGCTGCGGCCGAGCATGATGCCGCCGTCGACGGGGATCACCGCGACCACGCTGCCCTTGCCGCGTGAACGCAGCTGGCGGACCTTGGTCTTGGCGGTCTTGCGAGCCTGCTCGCGCTTCGGCGGCGTCCACTTGTGGACGAACCGCTTGGTGACCTCGTCGCCGCTTGCTCCCTCGCCCTGGTCGTCGACGGCGAGGTCGACGCCAAGTGCCTTGGCCGTCGCGGCGTATGCCTCGTCGCGGTAGCCGACCGCGTCGACGAGCCCGAGCTCAAGCGCCGCCTGGGGCGAGATCGGAGCGTCGGCGATGGCTCCGCGGACGACGTCCTCACCGAGCCCACGCCGACGCGCGACGGTCTTGACGACCTGTTCGGTCAACGAGTCCGTCAGCCGCTGCAGTGCCTCGCGCTGGCTGCTCGTCATCGACTCGCGCATCAGCGAATCCGGGGCGTTCTTGAACTCGTGGCGCGCGTGGATCTGGGGCTCGACGCCGAGGCGATCCAGGGCGCCGCGCAGGAACGTGGCTCCGGCGGCCGCGCCGACCAGCGCCACACTGCCGGACGGCTGCAGCCAGACCTCTTGGAAGTGCGCGCCGAGGTAGTACGACAGCGTGCCGTTGCCGGTCTCGCCGAACGCCTCCGTCCAGCAGACGGTGCGCTTGCCTGCGGCCTCCAGTGCCTCAACGGCGGCGCCGAGCTCCTCGACCTGCGCGGAGGTGAGCACGTCGGGGCCAACGTGGGCGATCAGCCCGACGACGGCGTCTGAGGCCGCCGCCTCTCGCAGCCGCGCGATCACGCTCGACAGGACCGGGATGTTGCGAGCGCGAACCGCGGCGATCGGATCAGCCGGCGGTGAATCCAGCAGGCCCTGGGCCAGATCGAGCTCGAGCAACACGCGGGTCGGCGTCATGCCATCACGCTACCGGCCGGAGCGCTGCCGATGCGGCAGCGCTCCGGCCGGTGCATGGAGCTTTCGCTAGTCCTTGTAGGGATCAGCGATGTCGGGCCCGGCCATCGCGACGCCGATCGGCGTCAGTCGGTGCAGCACCCGCACCGTGCCCTCGTGGTGGGTCAGGACCTCATCCAGGCGCTTGTAGGCGGCGGGCGCTTCGTCGGCCGCGCCTCCGCGCAGCTCGATGCCGCGTGCGGCGAGCTCGGCCTTGACCGACGGGTAGTCGATCGCGCCGGCGGTGACCTTCTGCGGTCCCTTCTTGAGCGGACGCTCCGGGTGGTTCGGGCAGAC
This sequence comes from Solirubrobacteraceae bacterium, assembly GCA_016463515.1. Classification (GTDB taxonomy): domain Bacteria; phylum Actinomycetota; class Thermoleophilia; order Solirubrobacterales; family Solirubrobacteraceae; genus JAGIBJ01. The sequence continues at coordinate 1,947 of JAEMRF010000182.1, forward strand.
GGGTGTGCCCCCTGCCTGCCGCGCCTCCGCAGCCTCCTGTGGCGTCATCCAGAACCCGCAATCGCGCATCGTGCAGGACGGCACCCACCGGACCTTGCCCGCGGCCTTGGTCCGCGACATCACACGCCCGGCGCCGTGGACGGTCGAGTGCAGCGCCGCTGCCGACGCCTCGCCGCCGACGCCCTCCAGGATCACCGCGTCCTCGCCCATGGTGGCGCCGACGAATCCGCGCTGGCCCGGGAAGGCCGGCGTGGCGCCCTTGCGCACCACCCAGTAGTCGTGGCCGCCGTGCGACTCACGCCATGCGTAGTTGTGGTGGTTCTCGACGGTGTCGACGATCTGCGCGCCCAGGATCCGGCGGACCTGCTCGACCACGAGCTGGCGGCCCGCCCGCGCGTAGTCACCGGCGAGCGTCATCGCCGCGATGTAGGCGCTGCCCAGCTCCGAGCCGGCGTGCAGCAGCTTGGGCGGCGAGTCCATCTCGCCGTCCCGCCCCCGCTCGTCGAACGCGCCCCCGTCGATCAGCGAGAGGAACCCGCTGGCCGTCTTGTGGCCGAATCCGCGCGAGCCGAAGTGCACGCCGATCCAGGCGGCGCCGGTCTCGTCCTCGAAGAGGTCGACGTAGTGGTTGCCGGCGCCGACGGTGCCCAGCTGCGCCGCGGCCTGCTGGACGAGCGCCCGCTGCGGGGCGAACTCGGCCTGCGCGATCGCGTCGACCACCGGGTGGTCGGCCTTCGTGCCCGCGCTCCGCCCGACGCCGAACGAGATCGTTCCTACGATCTCGTCCATGACCCGCGGCAGGTCGGCCCGCAGGTCGTCTGCGCGCAGGTCGAGCCGGACGGCGGTGTTGCCGCAGCCGATGTCGTAGCCAACGCCCGAGGGCGAGATGTGGTCGCGGTAGGCCACGACGCCGCCGATCGGCTGGCTGTAGCCCACGTGCCCGTCGGCGCAGAGCACGCCGAGCGCGCCCTCCTGCGCGCCCGCGCAGCGGGCGAGCTGCTCGATGGTCCGCGGCTCGTGGTCGCCGAGGATGGTCAGGTTCTTGGTCTTGGTCTCATTCGTCATGGGTTCGTGGTGGTTGGTGGATGAGCCGCCGGGCCGACCACAGACGGGTCGCCGGGCGGCGTGGACGCCCCAGGCCGGTCCCGAGAGGACCGGTGTCGGGCAAGTGCGGAGATGACCGGTCTGCTCGGGGCAGAGGATCAGGCGCTCAATGCGGCTAAGGCGCTGCTGAGCGGGGTGGCGCCGCGAGGACGCGAGGAAGGCGAGGCGAGGCTTAGGTGGGCCAGGCGTAGCGTTCGTCGCGCACTCGCTGCACGGGTCGACCAAACAGCTGCCGGAGCTGATCCTGGGTCGACTGGGCGGAGTGGGAGGCGGCGAACATCGCGGACTGACCGTAGCGCAGCACCGCGGCTGACTCAACCGGTGTCCGGTGCGTCGACCGACCGTCGGCCTCACCCGCAGGGTTGCCCGAGGCGGGAACTTCCCGCTGATTCCGGCTGCGCCTTCGGAGTCGGCGCATGAAACCCTGCATGCCATCGCCGGGTCCCGGTAGGTTCACACGCCCGATGAGTGTTCCGTCGATCTCCGAGCGCCCCGTGCAAGCGCACTACCCGGTCGGGGCCTCGACCGGTTGGATCGCTGCCGCCGAGCGCGCGGCGGGCAAGGCGCCCGAGTGGCCCGTGCTCGCTGGCCGCGCGCGGCGCCACGGCACCGGCGCCTGCGAACTGGCCGCGCTCTCGGAGCCCGAGCTTGCGCCGCTGATCGCGTGGCTCGTGCAGCGCCCGTCGCTGCCGTTCGACTTCCTCTCCGTCCACGCGCCGAGCAAGCATCGACAGCTCCCGGAAGTGGAGCTGGTTGATCTGCTGCTCACGGTCGCGCCGCGGGTCGACGCGATCGTGCTCCACCCCGACGTGATCCAGGACCACGCGACCTGGCGCAGGCTCGGCGCCACGCTGGCCATCGAAAACATGGATCCACGCAAGGACGACGGCCAGACCGCGGATTCGCTCCAGCGCCACTTCGACGCCCTGCCCGAGGCCGGGCTCTGCTTCGACGTGGCCCACGCCTACGCGATCGATCCGACGCTCCACGAGGGCCACGCCATCCTGGACCGCTTCGGTGAACGGCTGCGCCACCTGCACGTGTCGGCGCTCGACGGCGCCCACCACCACGTGGCCCTGAACGCCGAAGACGAGGAACGGATCCGGCCGCTGCTGGAGCGCTGCCGCGACGTGCCGTGGATCCTCGAGGCGCCGATCGCCTAGATCGCCTCGCGGCGCTCTGGCACCCTGGGCGCTCCAGACGGCCCCGCTGGCGTTCCCCGCCGGTCGTGTTTGGGGCTCGCAGCGACCCGCTAGCTGCCCCAGCCCTCGGCGAGCTGGGTAATCCGGAAGCTGTTGCCCGACGGATCGCGGAAGCCGGCGTCGATGCCGTAGGGGTAGGCCGTTGGCTCCTGGGTGAACTCGACACCGCGGGCCGAAAGCTCTTCGTAGCGTGCCTGGCAGTCGTCGGTCTCGAAGAAGAGGCCGCCGGTGGCGCCCTTGGCCATCAAGCCCTTGATCTGCGCGACGGTCTCGGCATCGAACACCGGCTCGCCCGGAATGGCCATGAGCACGATCGCGACGTCTGGCTGGTCGACCGGGCCGACCGTCAGCCAGCGGAAGTTGCCCATCTCAGCGACGGTCACGTCAACCCGCACCTCAAATCCGAGGATCTCCGTGTACCAGGCGAGGGCAGCCTCCTGGTCGTGGACCCAGACCTGGGCGGTGGCGAGCTTGAGCATGGCGTGTCTTTCCATCGAAGTCGTTCGGCGCCGTCGAGGCGGCCGCACGCCAACCTACGGCGCCTCAGACGAACTGTCTTCTTCAAACCTGCTGAGTGGCCGCGCGTGCGGCCGGTCGCCCGTAGGCGCGCACCATGCACGCCGGCACTCGGGCCAGATGCGCGGCCGGGGGAAACGCGGCGCGGTACGCGGTGGGCGACTGCCCGAACGCCCGCCCGAAGCTGGTGGTGAACGAGCCGACGCTGGTCAACCCCACCTGCAGGCAGATCTCGGCGACGCTGCGATCGGTGGTGCGCAGCAACGTGGCCGCACGTTCCAGGCGGCGCGTGAGCAGGTACTGGTGCGGCGTCTCACCGAACGCCCGTTTGAACTCGCGGCTGAAGTGCGCCTCCGAGAGCCCCGCGGCCCGTGCCAAGTCGGCGACCGCCAGCGGCTCGAAGTAACGACGGTCCGCCAGATCTCGGGCACGCACGAGGTGGCGGACGGGCGGGACCGGCTTCACGCGTTCAGAGTATGGCGAGCGCTCCGCAGCGTGGTCTGAAAGGCTCTCGCCATGGAGGTCCGCCCGGTGACTGCGCCGCTCGGCTCGCTCGAACACCTCGCGACCCGCTGCACCACGAGCTTCCCGGCCCTGCTGGCAGCGCGTCAGCGCACCGAGGCGAAGATGGGAGAGCTCGCCCGTGACCTCTCGCAGATCTACCTGCCCGAGGAGACGAGCGTCGTGCTGCTCGGCTCGTGGGGCCGCGCCGAAGTGACCGGCGTGAGCGACCTGGACTGGCTCCTGGTCGACGCCAAATCCGCGCGTGCGCCGATCGGCAGCAGCGAGCCGATCCCGATGGCGCAGATGGCGCTCGACCCGACCTTCGCCGGCACACCGGTGGCTGCGCATCTGCACGACCTGAGCGAGATCATGGGCCGCCACGGCGCCGACCCCGGCAGCCAAGGCACCTTCGGCACGGCCGTGCACGTCGCCGATCTCGCGCAGAAGATCGGCCTGGATGAGGACTCCAACCAGAACCTCACGCGGCGCATGCTGCTCGCGCTGGAGTCGGTCCCTGCGACGGGCGCCGAGCACCACGCGACCGCGCTGCGGCGCATCATCACGACGTACCTTGCGGGCCGCACCCGCGACTACCGCCCGCCGCGCTTCCTGCTCAACGACCTCATCCGCTATTGGCGCACGATCGCCGTCGACTTCGAAGGCAAACGTCGCGAGCAGGACGATCACAAGTGGGCCGTGCGCAACGTGAAGCTGCGCACCGCCCGCAAAGTGCTGTTCATGGGCGGGCTGCTTCCAGTGCTCGCCTGCCGGAATCTGCCGGCGGACGAGATGGGCGGCTACCTCTTCGACCAGTTCAGCGCACCAGCAACCGACCGCATCGCGCACGCATTTCTTTCGTGGGACGCGCCGGACGAAGGCGTGCGGGCGTTGCGCGCGTATGACGCTGTGCTTGGGCGACTTGCCGACGCAGACACGCGTCGTAGGCTCGACGAGCTCGCGTACGAGCACGCGCGCGACGATTCGCTTTTTCTCGAGCTACGTCGGCTTGGGCACG
>JAEMRF010000641.1 GCA_016463515.1 Solirubrobacteraceae bacterium
CCGCTGGGACTCAAGAAGTAGCCCGATAGGGTTTCACCCATGCGCCTGCTGGTCACCGGTGGCGCCGGGTTCATCGGCGCCAACTTCGTGCACCTGACGCTGCGCGAGAACCCGGACGCCGAGGTGACGGTGCTCGACGCGCTCACCTACGCCGGCAGCCGGGAGTCGCTGGCACCGGCGGCCGACCGGATCCGGCTGATCGAAGGCGACATCACCGACGCCGAGTTGGTCACCGGGCTGGTCGCCCAGACGGACGCCGTCGTGCATTTCGCCGCGGAGACCCACGTCGACAACGGTCTGGCCGACCCGGCCCCGTTCCTGCGTTCCAATGTCATCGGCACCTTCACGGTGCTGGAGGCGGTGCGCCGGCACGGGGTGCGGCTACACCATGTGTCGACCGACGAGGTGTACGGCGATCTCGAGCTCGGCGACCCGGCACGGTTCACCGAGTCCACGCCCTACAACCCGTCGAGCCCGTATTCGTCGACGAAGGCGTCGGCAGATCTGCTGGTGCGCGCCTGGGTGCGCTCGTACGGTGTGCGCGCCACGATCTCGAACTGCTCCAACAACTACGGCCCCTACCAGCACGTGGAGAAGTTCATCCCGCGCCAGATCACGAACCTGCTGACCGGGCGCAGGGCCAAGCTGTACGGCGCCGGGGCCAATGTGCGCGACTGGATCCACGTCGACGACCACAACGCGGCGGTGTGGCGGATCCTGCGCGACGGCGAGATCGGCCGCACGTACCTGATCGGCGCCGACGGGGAACGCGACAATCTGTCGGTACTGCGCACGCTGCTGCGGCTGCTCGACCGTGATCCCGACGATTTCGACCGGGTCACCGACCGCGCCGGCCATGACCTGCGCTACGCCATCGACGCCTCGGCGCTGCGCGACGAGCTCGACTGGCGCCCGGAGCACACCGATTTCGAGGCCGGACTGGCCGCCACCGTCGACTGGTACCGCAACAATGAATCCTGGTGGGGCCCTGTGAAAGCCGATGTCGAAGCCCGGTACGCGGAGCGCGGCCAGTGACCGCCCGGGAACTGAGGGTTCCGGGCGCCTGGGAGATCACGCCGGCGCTGCACGCCGACGGGCGCGGCCTGTTCTTCGAGTGGTTCACCGATCCTGCGTTCGCCGCGATGACCGGGCATCACTTCGACATGGCCCAGGCCAACTGCTCGGTATCGGCGGCCGGCGTGCTGCGCGGTGTGCATTTCTCCGAGCTGCCGCCGAGTCAGGCCAAGTACGTGACATGTGTGCGCGGCGCGGTGTACGACGTGGTGGTCGACCTGCGGGTCGGCTCCCCCACCTTCGGGCAGTGGGATGCCGTCCTGCTCGATGACCGCGAACGCAAGTCGGTCTACCTCTCCGAGGGGCTCGGCCACGCTTTCCTTGCACTGGAGGATGATTCGACGGTGATGTACCTGTGCTCGTCGGGCTACGCGCCCCAGCGTGAGCACACCATCCTGGCCACCTCGCTGGGTATCGACTGGCCGGCGGACCGCCCACTGATCCTGTCCGAGCGCGATGCCGCCGCGCCCACCCTGGATGAGGTGCAGGCCGCCGGGTTGTTACCGAGCTGGGC
>JAEMRF010000642.1 GCA_016463515.1 Solirubrobacteraceae bacterium
CGCACCTGCACAACATCTACGGCAAGCTCGGCGCCGTCGACCGCGCTCAGGCGGTCCTCATCGCCACCGAGCGCGGCTGGCTCTAAGCCGCCGCTGCCCTCCCGACGTGGCTGCTGTGGAGCCGGCGCGAGCCGGCTTCGAGGCCTTGCCCTGCGCCTACTGTGCGCAGCGTCAAGAGGCCTGGGTCTGTTGGAGGGTCAGGTTGGTTACCGTTGGAGCAGATGCCGGTCCGTCCCATGCGTAAACAGCGCGCCATCTTTCTGAGCGCAATCGCTGCGCTTGCCATGACCGGCGGCCTTGCGGCCTGCGGCGGCGACGATCAAGCGAGCATCGCCGCCAAGATCGACGAAGGCAACGCCGGAGCCGAGACGTTCCCGGACTCGGCTACGGGCGCTGCTGCCAAGGAGCAGCAGGAAAACGCCGACGCCGACGCCGCGGCCGCCCAGCGCGCGCTGGAGCGCCGCGAAGAGCTCGCCGAGCTCGAGCGCACCCAGCAGGAGGAGACCGAGCGCCTGATGCGCGAGGGCTCCCCGGGCGGCAACGTCGAGGACTCCGAGATTCCGATCGGGTCCGCTGATCCGGCGGCGCAGGACTTCCGGGCGCGCCTCTCTGGCGTGTGCGCCGGTGGGCAGAAGCGCATCATCGCGGTGTCCAAGGACGCCGAAGAGGCGGCCAAGTCCAAGGATCCGATGAAGATCCTGGAGGCGGCCCAGGGCTACACGCTCGCCCTGAACGACTTCATGGGTGCCCTGTCTGCGCTGAACCCACCGCAGAGCATGCGCGCCGACTACCGCTCGTGGCTGAACACGATCAACGCCCTGGCCGACAACGCCCGCCTGCAGGTCGTTTCCTACGCGGATCCCAAGAAGTCCGCTGAGCTCGGTGCAAAGACGCAGCGGCTCTTCGAGCAGCTGGTCGTCAAGAGCGCGACGCTCGGCGTCACCTGCCTGTCGTCCACCGTCTAGCGACGTTGCGACCGGCGTGCCTGGCCCGTTTGGGTCGGCCCGTCCCCGCTGCCGGGTAGGCTCCATCGCCCGTGCTGCTCGTGTCCGACAAGTCCGCCGTGGCCGTCCGCGCCCTTGTGGGCCTCGCGCGCGCTGGCGGCGAGCGTGAGGCGGTCGCCATCGCCGAGGTCGCGCGCCGCGCCGACCTCTCGCTCACCCAGCTCGAGCAGCTCTTCGTGCAGCTCAAGCGCGGCGGCCTGCTGCGCAGCCAGCGCGGCGTCGGCGGGGGCTACCTGCTGACTCGCTCGATCGGCCAGATCAGCCTGCTCGACGTCGTCGAAGCCGTCGACGGCCCCCTGGGCGCCGACACCGACGCCATCTTCAACGGCCCCCGCGACGCCCTGCGCGGCGCCCTCGCCCGCCGCACCCTCGAAGAGGTCGTGCGCGAGGAAGACGCAGCGGGCGCGCCGATGTACTGGATCTAGCGCAGCGCGCACACATCGCTAGCCGGGGCCAAACACCCCGAACCAGGCAAGGTTTGGCGGGTTGGTCCGCGGTTCCGGATAAGGTCCATGGGGTGCCGCCGTCTGCCGTGTCCTCTGTGATCGACCTCGTCGGCAACACGCCGGTGGTCGAGCTGGC
>JAEMRF010000643.1 GCA_016463515.1 Solirubrobacteraceae bacterium
ACGACCCGGCTGCGTGCCCTTTCGATCGAGCAGCTCCTGATCAAGGCGTGAGCGGCCTGGCGTTCCGCTTCGCGTCCGCCGCTGACGCATCGTCGATCGTCGCGCTGGTGGAGTCGGCCTACCGCGGCGAGGCGAGCCTGGCGGGGTGGACGACCGAAGCCCACCTGATCGGAGGCCAGCGGACCGACGCCGAGATGGTCGCGGAGGCACTGGTCCGGCCTGGCGCGCACCTCTTGCTGGCTGAGCTTGGTGGCGCCCTCGTCGCCTGCTGCGAGCTCAACGCGCCCGCACGCGCTGCAGCGAGCGCCCCAGACCACGGCTGCGCACCAGGCCACAGCCCCGCCGGGACCGCCTACTTCGGGATGTTCGCCGTCGACCCCACGCGGCAATCCGCTGGTCTCGGCAAGCGCGTGCTGGCTGAGGCCGAGCGTGTGGCCCACGACGAGCTCGGCGCCGCGCAGCTCGAGATGACCGTCATCCGCCAGCGCGAGGAGCTCGTCGCCTGGTACGAGCGCCGCGGCTACGCCCAAACCGGCGAGCTGCGGGCCTTCCCCTACGGCGACGAGCGCTTCGGGCTCCCCAAGCGCGACGACCTGGAGATGGTCGTGCTCAGCAAGACGCTGTAGACAGGCCGGCGGCAGGCGCGGGTGCAGCGCGGTCTATCGACTCCGGGTTGGCCTCCAAACCGTGGTGGCTAACCCGGAGTCGTCGGCGCGATGGCGGTGTCTGGGCGACTTGGCGGGTGCAGCCGTTGACGGATCGCTGCTGAACTCGTGGCATTTGGTCAACACCTGATCCCGGGCTGCGTCGGACCTGGGAACTCGACCCCGAAAACCCTCCCTGAGAGGGAGGTTTCGGGGGTCGAGTTGGGCTCGGGCAACGAACTGCCGGAGATGCAACCGTCAACGGTTGCGCCAGCCCAGGAGACGAAGTCCCACCGCCGCCAACCAGCACAAACACCGAGACCCGCACCGCCCTCGGTGCAGAACGCCCGAAAACCCAGAAGCGCCCGCCAATCCACCGCCGCCAACCAACTCAGCCGCCGCCAGCCGGCCCGGACGCCGGCAACCAACCCAACCGCCGCCAGACGGCCCAGCCGCGCTACTCCGTCGGCGGTTTCGGCCCGGCGAGCAGCGCGCGGCGCAGTTGGCCGTTGAGCACGACCGACGTGGTCCCGGCCAGCACGGCCGGCGGCAGCACTGCGAGCGGATTGCCGCTCACGGCGTAGGCCCCGAGCGCCGCTGCGGCACCGGCGAGGGTCGTTCCGAGGCTGACCCAGCCGATCCGGCGCGGCTCCTTGGCCAGCAGCGGTGAGTCCTCCGCGTTCGGCGGCAGCAGCCAGGCGTTGTGGCGACGCAGCTCTTTGAATTCGATCACCGAGAGGACGATCCCCGCGGCGGCCAGCAGGAGACCCGTCCACGCGAGGCCGATCCCCGCGACGATCATTGCCGTCGACACGAACGTGACCACGGCGTAGCCCGGCGGTTCGACGAGCTCGCGGCCGCTAGTCACCCTGGTGCCTCGTGCGCCAGCCGAGCTATTTGCTCAGCGTGCGCAGGCCGGCGTAGCGGCCGCCGTCGCCGGT
>JAEMRF010000183.1:0-1602 GCA_016463515.1 Solirubrobacteraceae bacterium
CCGAACCGCACGAGCAACAGGGTCAGCAACAGCACCGACAGCGTGAGCGCGAGGACCGTGGTGAGGCGCGTGGTGCGCGCTGCTTGCTCGGCACGGATGCGGTAGGCGTCGACGCTCGCGCGGGCTTCACGGATGAACGTGTCGTGCGCAGTCGCGACCTCACCGGAGCTGACGCGCTCTGCGAGCTCTGGAAAGCCGTCGTCGGCGAGTTGCAGCTGACGCGCGAGCGCTTGCTCGTAGCGGCTGAGCAGGAGCTCGAGCGTGCGCTGATCGGAGCTGTCGAGTGCTGGCCCGAGCGCCGCGAGACGCAGCCGAAGCTCGGCGACCTGCGTTCGCCAGAGCCCGCGGGCGGCGAGCCCGAGTTGGGGCTCCACAGACGCCGCTCGCATGGCGATCGCATCCAGACGCTCAGCGACGAGGACCGCCTCGGTGAGCCCTTGGGCGTTGGTATTGGCCTCGATGGATTGCTGCTGCAGGCTGGTGAGTCCGACCGACGCCACGACGACCACCAGCGCAGCGACCGAGAGCAGTGCCGGGCCATGCCAGGCCGATGAGCCGGTGCGCGCAATGAGGCGCAGGCGCAGCACCATCGCGGCGCAGATCGCAGCAAACGCGCCAGCGACGAGTCCACCGTCGACCGGGTCTCCCTGCACGTATGCGACGGCGAGCACCGAGAGTGGGCAGACGACGATCGCCACGAGTGCCCAGGTCCGGGCGCGGTAGGAGACGCCGTCCATCCGATGCCCACCCTCGGCGAAGGTGCGCGCGTCGGGATGCAGCGCGCCCACGGCCCACACCACGTAGGCCAGCAGGAAGCCCAGATCGATCGGGTCGGGCATCGCGTAGGTGCCCGCGAGCACCGCGCCGTTGTAGGCGATGTCGGTCACGATGTTGATGGCCAGTCCGCCGACCATGAGCACGGTCACCTGATTCCAGCGTCCGCCGCCGAGCACGAATCGCGTCCCGCACCCGATGAGCAGGAGGTCCATCGCGGGGTAGGTGAGGGTCACGACGAGCTCGAGACCCTGCGGATCGCTGGCTTTGAGCGCCGGCGCAACCCAGAGCACCCAGATCGGGACGGCGGCGGCCGCAGCGACCATGAATCCGTCAAGGGCTGCGACGGGGTCGCGACGCAGGCCGCGCAGGCGTGCTGCCCAGATCGTCGCGATCGCCAGGACGGGAAAGCCAGCGAGGTAGACGCCGTCGGCGACTGAGGGGAATGGAGCCACGCCGTCGGACGCGCGGACTTCAAGCGCGCCCGTCCATAGGTCGCCGATGACCCACAGGGCGTTGGCGAGAGCGAACACGAGCCACGCGCCGCGGCCGGTCGAAAGGTGCCCGCTGGCGACGCCGTACAGGACGGCCGCCACCAGCACGATCCCGAAGACGGGGTACGCAAGCGCTGCCACCGCAGGCGGCAACGCGAGGTAGAGGATCAGAGCAAGTCCGCCAACGACGGCGACGACTCTCGATGGGACCATCGACATAGCCACACCATCGGCACCTCCAACTGGTTACCTCAGCGGCAAACCCGCAAGCGGTCCGTTCAAGCCCGCTACGAAGCAAAGTCCAGCCGAACGGCCGGGGCCCGATGGCCCAAAT
>JAEMRF010000183.1:1702-4791 GCA_016463515.1 Solirubrobacteraceae bacterium
TCGCACCAGCCGCAGGCCTTGGGGCTGGGCGTGGGTTCGAACTGTTCGGTTTCGATGCCGGCGCCGACCTGTTCGACGGTCTCGGTGACCCACGCCGCGTCCACGCCGGATTCCAGCTGGACCTTGTGGTCGTCGAGCACGTAGTAATACGAGCGCAGGGTCGGTTCGAGCTTCCAGGCGTCGCGGGCGGCGAGGTCGTAGAGGGCGAGCTGCACGTCGCGCTGCAGGTCGGCGGCTTCGCGCGGCGGGCCGGTCTTGATGTCGATGAGTTCGTAGCCGCCGTCGGGGAGGCGGTCGACGCGGTCCACGCGGCCGCGCAGGGCGTGGCGGCCGATGCGGAAGTCGAACGGGCGCTCGACCCAGACGGGCTCACCCGGTCCGATGGCAAGGCGGGCGTGGTAGTCGCGCAGGGCCTTGTCGGCGCGGGCGCGGAACTGCAGCGATTCCTCGTCGGTGCCCAGCCCGCCGGTGCGCCAGGCTTGGTCGAGCAGGCCCAGGAGCTTGGGCAGTGGGCCGCCGCCGGCTGCGTGGAATCGCTCGACGGCCTGGTGCACGGCAATGCCGAATCGCTGCTGCACGGTCTGTGGGCGCGGCACCTTCAGCACGCGGCCGAACTTGTACTGCAGCGGGCACATCATGTAGGTCGCGATGTCGGTCGCGGAGAGCCCGATGCCCTCGCCGCGCCGCGGCAGGAATGCTGCGATCGACGGCTCGACGGCGGAGTCGGCGACGACGCGATCGCCGGCGATCAGGCGCTCGTCCAGGTCGCTGGTCTGCAGGAGCTCGCGCTGCATCGGCGAGACGATCGCGCCGAGCTGATGGTTGATCGCTTCGATCGCGTCGGCCATCGGCGCGGAGCCCGCATCGCGGCCCAGGAGCGCGGCGACCTTCACGAGCTCCAGCACGCGCACGACGGAGTGCGTCAGCTCCACGTCGCCGTCCAGGCGCAGGTCGGCGATGCCGGCTGCTGCCCGAGCGATGTCTTGGGAGAGACGGTCGCGCAGCGCGCCAGCGGCTTCCAGCAGCTGCTGCTCCTCGGCCACCGGTGTCTGCGCCTGCGACACCTCTTGGTGCAGGCCGTCAGCGAGCTCGGTGAACAGCGGCGAGGGGTCGTCGCCCACGATGCTGATCTCAACGCGCGAGCGCGAGCGCGTCATCGCCATGTAGATCAGGCGCCTCGCGCGGCCCAACCCCTCTTGGCGCTCCTCGCCGAGCAGCGGCTCCAGCGGCTCGTGGTCGAGGGCCTCAACGGCGGCGCGGTCCAGGCCGACCAGGTGCAGCTCGTCGACGTCGAGGGCGCGTAGCTCGTCGAGCCGTACGCCCACGATCCGCACCGCTCCGGGGGCGTCGCCAGGGTGTTCGCGCTCGGCGGTTTCCGGCAGCGCGCCGGCGTCCAAGAGGGCGGCGAGTCCCGCGAAGACCTCTCGCGGGGTGGCGTCTGCGGCGCGCGCGACGTGACCGGAGGCGGCAGCCTCCACGCGCCGCATCGCTCGTACGGCGGCGCGGGCGTCTGGTCCGGCGCCCGCGAGCTGGCGGCGGTGCAGACCGAGCGCCGCGATCAGGTCGCGGAGCAGGACGAGCGCCTCATCGGAGTCGATACGCGCGGCGAACCGGTCGGCGTGGCCGAGGAACTCTTGGGCGCGTTCGCGGGAGCGCGGCTCCATGCCCGGGCCTTCGAGCGCGCCGCGGACGGCCTCCACGATGGACACACGCCGGCGCCGCGCCACCCGCACGATGCGCGCGAGGTCCGGGCCAGGGAGCGCCACCGGTGGGCGGCTGAGTGCGCGCACGACCGCGCCGGCATCGCTGGGATCCAGCAGCAGCCGCACCCACGCCAGCAGGTCGCGCACTTCCGGACGGTCTGCGTCAGAGTCCAGGTCGACCGCGTCGCTGGCGACGCCGCGGGCCTCGAGCGCGAGCGCCATCGCGCGGGCGTCCCGCGCCGGGTCGACGCACACCACCGCGACGCGCTCTGGGCGCGTGCCACCGGCCACCGAGGCAGCGATCTGGGCGGCGACCGCGCTGGCCTGTTCGTGCCCACCCTCGTGGCGGTGCAGTCCGACGGACCCGCCCTCGGCCGCGCCGAGCGCGGGCCGAGCCAGTCTGCCGGCGGCTGGCGCGACGACCAGTTCGGCAGCGCGTGCCACCCCTTCGCGCAGGCGCTGAGACTGCTCGAGATGCACGACGGCGGCGTCCGGGATGCGCGCGAGCAGCGTGCGAATCGGGGCCGAGGCCGCGTCGCCGCCGCGGCCGGACTGGTCATCGTCGGCGGTGGCCAGCAGCGGCGCGCCGGCGGCGCGCGCGAGGTCGAGGATCAGGTCGAGTTCGGCGGGTGCAAGACCTTGGGCGTCGTCGATGGCCAGCAGGCCGAGGCGGACCGGGAACCGCGCACCAGAGAGTGCGCGCCGCGCCGCGAGCACCGCCGACGGGGCGGCCATGAAGCCGCGGTCGGCGAGCAGTCGCTCATGGCGCGAGACGAGCGCACCGAACTCGCGCTGGCGTGCGGCGAACGGGCCATCGGCGAGCGCCGCTGCCCACGTCTCAACGCGTTCTCCGTCGATGCCGTGGGAGGCGAGGCGGTCGATGCGTTCCAGCAGGTCGGCGGGTGTCGGCGCGCCGGCGGCCAAGTCTCGCCCGGCGACGAACTCATGCAACATCGCGAGCCGTTCTGAGCGCCCGATGAGCCTGGGCGGGCGGGCGCCCGCAGGCGCCGTCTCGCGGAGCACGAGGAGGGCGAGCCCGGGCGGGGTGAGCACCCGGGGCGGGCCGGGCGCGGCCTTGGCATCTCCACCGGCTCGGGCCTTGAGGGTCGCGGCCGCGCTCGCGCTCACGGCGACCACGATCGCCTCCTGCCCGAGTGCGCGTGCTTCCTCTGCGGCCGCGATCACCCGCGCCGTCTTGCCGGTACCGGGGCCGCCGAGCACCAGCGTGGTGGAACGAGTCTGCGCGTCGCGTCGGGCATGCGACTGCGGTCGCGCTTCGCCGCCTGCGTGCGACGCGGCCCGCGAGGCCGCGGACTCCCCTCGCTCCATATGGCGCAGTCTACGGTCGACCGGCCCGCGCCAACACGGTTGGGCCGCAATGTGCGG
>JAEMRF010000183.1:4891-6268 GCA_016463515.1 Solirubrobacteraceae bacterium
CGCCGCGGGATCGCCGCGTTTGGTCAACGCCATCGGCGGGGCTGGGTCAGCCGTCGCCGCAAACGCACACCGCCCTGGGTGTAGCCCGCCCTCAGATCGCGAAGCGCCCGAAGTCCCGCCGCCGCCAAACAGCTCAGCCGCCGCTAGCCGACCGCATAGCCCGCGGAGGCCCCATCCTCCTGGTGCACTTCTTCAGACCCCTCTTGAAGAACTGCACGAGTTCAGTGCGCCAACCCCGTCGCTAACCTGCCGCGCATGACGCTCGACCGAGCCCGCTGGCTAGAAGTCGCTCGTGAGGCGGCAGCCGCCGCCGAGCAGGCCATCGAGCGTTTTGCGCCCGACGAACGGCGCGGGTACACGGGCGACACCGGCGTCGGCGGCGATGCGACGCTCTCGATCGACGCGGCGGCCGAGCAGGCGATCATCGACGTGCTCACGCGGCACGCGGCCGCGGGCTTGCCGTGCACGGTGGTGTCGGAAGAGCGTGGCGAGGTGGACCTTGGCGCGCCTACGCCGCGCCTGCTCGTCGACCCGATCGACGGGTCGCTCAACGCCGGCCGCGGGCCAGCCGGGCACCACGCGGTATCGATCGCCGTCGCCAGCGGTCCATCGGTCGCCGACGTGGAGGTCGGGCTCGTGTACGACCTCTCCACGAAGCAGAGTTGGTGGGCAACGGCCGGCGGCGGTGCATTCCAAGATGGCCGCGCGCTCGGCCCGCAGCCCGAGCGCCGCTTGCCAGACGGCCGTTTGGAACTCCTTGCGATCGAGGCCGCCGACCCGATCCTGATGGCGCCAGCGATGGCGGTGCTCACCGACGAGGTCCGCCGGATCAGGGCGCTTGGAGCGATCGCGCTCAGCCTGTGCCAACTGGCCGCGGGGGCCGTCGATGCCATGCTCACCCTGGGCCCATGCCGACCCGTCGACGCTGCTGCTGGCCAGCTCCTCGTCCGCGAGTCGGGCGGCCTCCTGGAGTGGCTGCCCGGCGAGCCATTGAGCGACGTGCCGCTCGACTGCGAACCGCGCACCGCACTCGTTGCGGCGCGCACCTCGGAGACGCTCGAAACGCTGCGGGCGGCCGTCGCGCACGTAGCCCCACCATCACGGTGAGTACTGCTCACTGGGACCACCAGTGGCGCGGAAAGACCCCCTGCACAGGCGTGACCTCGGCGATGTGTCCGGGAGCGTGATCGATCGCACCAACCGATGTCCCCCGACCCGCGAGTTTGACGGGCATAGGGGGCACCGCTGCGCGGATCTGCATTCTCGATGCCAGTAGGTTCGAATCGCGCCCCCCTCCTCATACGTTTCGACCCGCAGGGACACGATGGCTGACACCACGAGCACCAGCAGCACCACGACGAGCACCAGCACGACGGG
>JAEMRF010000184.1:0-5057 GCA_016463515.1 Solirubrobacteraceae bacterium
CCGTAGACCTGGGACTGCATCTCGCGCAGCACGCCGGTGTCGTCGGTCGACTCGGAGGACTGCATCAGCACGGTGCCCGAGCCGGTGAAGTCGAACTGGTGCTCCTCACCGGAGCCGCCGCGGCCGAACATGTTGCCGACCATGCCCATGACCGACGCCATGTACTGGTGGTCGTAGTGGTGGCACGGCGACGGGCAGTCCGCCCAGCCGACGAGCGCCTGCGGGTCCACGCGCACCGGCGGCTCGACGAAGTGCACCGGCCCGTTGGACGATGCCAGGAACTTGCCGCTGCCGATCAGCGTGAGGAACCCGGGGACGATCGACTGCTTGAGCTGCAGCGTCGCCTCGAACCCGAGCAGGCTCGAGGCCCGCACGGTGAGGTTGCCGTCGTCGAGATCGAACGAGTTGATGTCGAACCCGCGGTCGCCCAGGATCAGCTTGCCCTGGCCGGTGGCCACGACCCAGTCCTGGTGGTAGAGCGGCGAGCTGAAGTGCCCGGCCACGAGCTGGGAGAGCCCGCCCATCGACAGCGACTCGAACTTGATCTGCCCGTAGTAGGCGATCATCTTGCCCTTCTGCACGAAGTACTGGCCGTTCAGGTCGACGCAGAAGGCGTAGGGGTTGACGTTGTCGTTGACCGGCAGCGTCTGTGGATTCAGCGTGGTGATCATGAGATCTTCCTCTCGGACGCCTGGACGTAGACCGTGCCCGAGCCGGTCATCTTGAGCTGGAACGCCTCGCCGGAGCCCTTGCCCACGGCATCGCGCCACGAGACGCTCGCGTCGAGCTTCACATCGACATTGCCCTTGTGGGCGACGTAGGCCTGCGGGTCAACGGCGACCTCGCCGCCGCCGATCGGGATCTCGAAGATCGGCCCATGCGAGAGCAGCACGGCGTTCCCGACGCCCGAGAGGACCGTCGTGAACAGACCCTGCCCCGTCATCTGGCCCTGTACCACGGCGCGCATGCCACCGTTCTGCGCGAGGAACTGCGTGCCGGCCTGCAGCGAGCCGTCATAGAGGAGCAGCTTGTCGGCCTCGACCGTGAGGTTGTTGACCCCGTCGAGCTGCACGATCTTGGTCTGAAAGCCACCGTGGCCGAAGAGCACGTTGCCGTTGCCCTGGGCCACCATCAGCGGCACGCTCTCGCCGGCGACCATGCGGCCGACGAAGCCGCCCATGCCAGCGCCGCCGGTGGTCGACGGGACGAACTGCACGTCGCCGGTGTAGCTGAGCATCGCGCCCTTGCGAGCAAAGACCTGCTCGCCGGGGGTGATCTGTGCGCCGATCATCTTGCCGTTGAGTTGTTCGAGCTGAGCCATTAGAGATCAACCCCTCCCTGGCGCTCGGCCGGCTGAATGTAGACGATGCCCTGCCCTTGGAAGCGGAGCTGGAACGACTCACCGGAGTTCTGGCCGATCGCCGTGCGCCAGTTCACGTCGGTGATGAAGTCCTGCTGAAGCTGCCCCTTGTGGCACACGTAGGCCTGCGGGTCCACGCACAGCGGCTGGCCAGGCGCGACCTCCAGGATGATCGCGGGACCGTCGGTGGTGATCGCCAGCGTGCCGTTGCCGGTCGCGACCGTCGTGGCCAGACCCTGCCCGGTGCTCATGCCGCGCAGGCCGTTGAACTTCACGTCGGTCTTGACGGACGACGACAGCGCCACGAGGTTGCTGGCCTCGACCCAAAGCGTCTCGCCGGCGAGCTCGACGAGGTTGATCTCCTGCGCCTCGTTGGCGATGTAGACCGTGCCGCTTCCGGTGCAGTCCATGAGGGTCACGGACTCGCCGCTGACCTTGCGTTTGACGGCGCCCATGATGCCGCCGCCACCGCCCGTCATTCCTTGGCGTTTGAACTGGACCTGGCCCGTGTAGGCGACCATCGAACCGTTGAGCGCTTTGAAGCTCTCACCCGCGATGTCGACCTCAAGCAGGCGCGAGCCGTTGAGTCTGAAGGTTGGCATGACGTGCACCCTAAACGCGCCAACCGGCGGCGTGAAACAGATTTTCCGAAGGTCAACAGACGGTCGGTATCTGGCGGCGTCGCCGTCGCGACCGGCGCAGTGACTCAGCCGTCGCCTGGCGCGGAGGCGCTCCGGCGGCTGCGCACCGCGTCGCGCGCGGTCCACCCTGCCATCGCGAGGGCGTAGATCACGACCCCAAGCACGCTGGTGGCGCTGATCGCGAGACCTGCGGTGAGCGCGATGCCTTCGGTCGTCAGGGCCGCTTCACCGGTCGAGAGCGACGCGATCGTGGCGGCCGGGCCTGTCCCGAGGCCGAGCGGCAGCACACCGATCAGGGTCACGGCTGCCACGACCTTGGCCACGCTCGTGATGTCGACCGGGAGGTCGAACGCCAGCAGGATCAGCCAGATGCGCAGCGCGCTGAAGCCGACCACCAGGACCATCACCACGACGAGGCGCCGCAGCGCCACCGGATCGGTCGCCACGATCAGACCCAGCCACGGCGACCCCGACCGGCTGGACGCGGCACGCCGGGCGACGAAGGGCAGCCCGATGGCGATCACGATCGTGCCCACGATCAGCCACGGCTCCCATAGCGCGGTAAACGCAAAGAGGCACGCGAGTTCCACCAGTGCCAGTGGCGCGTCGACGAGGGCCGTCTGGGCAGCGGTCGGTGCGCGCTCAGGCTCAGCTTTGCGCAGCGCCGCCACGCGCGCCGGAAGACTGAGCTCCCCCTGGATCGTGCCGACGAGGAACGCGATGGCGTTGGCGCGGTGAATGGTCGGCGTTGGCACCTGTCCTCCGACGGCCTTCAGGCCGATCCGCCAGGCCTCCGAGCGCAGCGCCAGGGTGACCGTATGCAGCGCAGCAGCCCCAAGCACCGGCCAGACCGAGACCGCTCGCAGCGTCTCTGCGATTTCGTGGGCGTGGTGGTTGGCGGCAAACGCGAGCGCGACGGCCGCCGCGATCATGACGAGCCAGCTCAGCGCCGACTTCACGCTCATCTTTCGCGGGCGCGGCGCGACCTGCGCCTCGGGCGCCATCAGACGGCGACCGGTCGCCCGTGCGCGATCGCGCCGATCTGGATCGCCAGGGCGTCGAGGAGCAACGCCTCGGTGGCGTTGACCCGCAGAGCGGCGCGGGAGCGCTCAACGAGATCGACGACCTCACCGAGCCTCGGTGCGAGCGCGCGGCGCTCATCGTCGGTCGGGGCGAGCGCCGCGAGCTCCTGCCGCATCGCGGGCACGCGGTCGACCCCGCGCACGACCTCGCTGGCGCCGAGCGACAGCACCCAGAGATCCCTCAGCCAGGTCGCGGTGAGTGCCAGTGCAGCGTCGAGTTCAGCCATCCGCGCCTGGCGAGACGCACGTTTGGTGCGCTCGTCGACGACCCGCAAGAAGCTGGTCTTGTCTCGGCCTTCGAGGTGCTCGAGCGCCGGTGCCGCCGACTCGCCGACGGCCTCCGCCGCGCGCTCCCCCGCCGCGCTGGCTCGGTCCAGCAGGCCCTGCCAGGGCGCGGTGACGTTGCCGCGTAGCGCGCCAGCGGCGAAGGCTTCAGCAGCCACACGGAGCGGCTGACCGACCTCAGGGTCAGCCAGCATCCGAGCCATGTCGCCATCGGCGCCCGCGAGGCCAGCGGCGCTGCGCGCGAGCTCGGGGTCAACGCCGTCGGCCACCAGGAGCGCCTCGACCTCGGCCACCGGCAGCCCCTCCATGCGCACGCGCTGGCACCGGCTGGCGATCGTGTCCATGACCTCACCCGGGCGCGAACTGAGCATCAGGATGTGCACGTACGGCGGCGGCTCTTCGATGGTCTTGAGCAGACGGTTGGCTGCAGCGTCGTTCATGCGGTCGACCTGTTCGATCACGAACACGCGCCGCGAGGACACCAGCGGCGTGGACCCAGCCGCGGCAAGCACTTGCTCCTCGATGTCCTCCACCAGGATGCCGGCGCCGCTCGTCGGCACGACCCAGGTGAGGTCAGGGTGCACGCGGCGGCGCACGCGCGTGAGCAGATCCTCGTCGACGGCCTCGGGAGCGATCGGACCATCCGCGGAGGGTGCCGCCAGCGCTGCAGCTGCGATCGCCTCGGCCAGCGCGCGTTTGCCGCTGCTTCCCGGCCCGGTGATCAGATACGCGTGGGAGAGCTCGTGGCGGCCGTCGGCCACCCCGGCGAGGACCGCCTTGGCGTGGGGCTGGCGCTGCAGCAGCGCACGGAGACCGTCGGCGGGCATCGCTTCATTCAAGCATCACGGCCTACGGCGCGAGCACCCCCAGCAGCGACTGCGCTCCGCGGCGGCCGGCCAGCAGGGCACCATCCATGGTGGCTGGCCGGTCCACGCTGGTGTGTTCACCCGCCAGCACCAGCCGTCCGGCGGGACGGGCCAGAGCCTCACGGTCACGGGAGCTCGCACCCGGAGGCAGAAACGAGTACGAGCCGCGGGCCCACGGGTCGGCCGCCCAGCGCGTGACCTGCACGCCTTCGGGTTTGCGAGCCGCGTCGCCGAACCCACGCGCCAACTGACCCGTCACGGCCGCCACCACGTCGGCGTCGGAGCGCCGCTCAAGGGCGCGGGCATACCCCGCACCGGTGAAGGCGGCCACGATCGGCTCACCGGTCACCGCCTGAAGGTCGAACACTCCGATCGTGCGGCCGATGCTGGACCCGATCACGCCGAGCTGCGTGCCGGGCTCCCAGCTGGCCTCCGGGTACCGGAGCACCAGCTTGTTCAGGAGCCCGACGCCGAGGCGGTCCACGGCGCGACGCATCCCCGACGGAAGCGGTGGGCTGAACGCGATCCCGTCGTCCTTGAGCACCCCAAGCGGCGCGGTGAGCACGCAGCCGTCGGCGACGAGGCGCTCGCCACCTGCGAGCGTCACGGTCACGCCTTGGCTGGTTCGCTCCACCCTCGTCACCGCGGCCTCCAGCCGGACATTCAGCCCTGGCGCTACGCCATCCAGAAGTTGGGCTGCACCTCCGCGCAGCAGCCGGTCACCACCGCCTCGATAGGACTCGCCCTCATCCAGCCCGAGGATCGAGAGCTCTCCGGCATCGGCTGCGAGGTCAAGGGGAATCCCATTGCCCAGCAGCCAATC
>JAEMRF010000184.1:5157-6265 GCA_016463515.1 Solirubrobacteraceae bacterium
ATCTCGCGCAGGCGCGCGTCAAAGCGTGCTTCGGCGTCGCCTGGGTCATAGAACCGCAGCGACTCAAGCCCGTCCGGCATCACCGACGTGGGAGACATTGCGCCGGGGTGGCCGTGCGGGTCGTCGTAGCCCACGCCGCGCCCGAGCTTCGCGGCGCCCGGGTACGACGCGCCGCGCAGCGCCGCCGGCGGCGACTGAGCACCAAAGCGGCGCACGTAGTCGCGGGCGGCGTTGATCGCGCGGTAGGACGCCTTGCTCTTGGGCGCCAGCGCGAGGCGGATCGTGGCCTGGGCGAGCGCGTACTGGCACTCCGGCATGCCGATGTGGTCAACGGCGGCAGCTGCCGCGGCGCAGACCTGCAGGGCGCCGGGGTCGGCGTTGCCCACGTCCTCTCTGGCGTGCACGAGCAGGCGACGCACGAGGTACCTGGGGTCCTCGCCACCTTCGAGCATCACCGCCAGGTAGTAGAGCGCCGCATCGGGATCCGACGCCCGAATCGACTTGATGAACGCCGAGATCGTGTCGTAGTGCTGGTCGCGGTCCTTGTCGTAACGCACGGCCCTGCGCTGCAGCGCCTCCTCGGCGCCCTCCAGATCGACCTGCGGCGCTGAGAGGTCGGCCGCATCGGCACCTTCACCGCTGCGCAGTGCGATCGCGGCTCGCGCGGCCGACTCCAGCGCGCCGAGCGCGGTGCGGGCGTCGCCAGCTGAGCGCACCGCGAGAAAGTCGAGCGCCTCATCGGTCGCCTCCACCGGACTCAGCGGACCCTCGACGGCGCGGCGCAGCAGCACCCGCAGGTCGTCTTCGGACAGGGACTGCAGTTCATACACCCGCATGCGCGAGAGCAGCGCGCTGTTGACCTCGAAGTACGGGTTCTCGGTCGTCGCCCCGATCAACGTGATCGTGCCGTCCTCGACCGACGGCAGCAGCGTGTCCTGCTGGGCCTTGTTGAAGCGGTGGATCTCGTCGAGGAAGAGCACGGTGCGCGCACCGCGCTGGCGGCGGTTCTGCGCTCGCGCCAGCACTTCGCGCACCTGGGCGCGCCCGACCTCCACCGCGCTGAGCTCCTCCACAACGGCGCCAGCGTGACCGGCAACGAGCCGCGCCA
>JAEMRF010000644.1 GCA_016463515.1 Solirubrobacteraceae bacterium
AGCAGCTCGCACTCCTCGCTGCTGAAGTCCTCGTGCTTGCGGCTGAGTGCCACGCCGACGAAGTGGTCGCGCGACGCCGGCAGCGTGAAGGCCACTTGGTAGTTGATCTCCATGTGCGCGTAGACCTCGCGGTAGATCTCCAGCGCATGCAGCTCGTCGAGGCTGATCTCGTCGGAGAACCGGTAGGCCCGTCCGTCCTGCGTGCGAGTCAGCCGAGCGATGAGCGGGTTCTGGTGCGCGAGCCGCTGGAACGCCGGGAAGAGTTCCTCGGGCGTAGCTGGGTTGGTGATCGCCCAGATGTCGGCGGGGTCGGGGCCGATTCCGTTGATCGAGACCCAATCCGACGGCACGACCTGATGGATGCCCGTGAGGAGTGCCCGGGCGAAGTCGTCGACGTCTTGCGTTCCGAGCACCTGCTCGAGCACGGTGAGGATGGCGCGATCGTGCGATACGGATGGCACGGCGCCATCATGACGCGCAGTGCAAGCGGTCGCGAGCGTGTCGTCGCGATCAGCGGTTCAACACGCCGCTTGCGGCGGGCCTGTCGGCGGCGCGGGCTGGCAGCCTCAGGAGCGCGGGCGACGATTGTCGACGGTCACGGCGGGCGTCAGCAAGGGCAGGCCGAGCAGGCCTTTGTGCCAACGCAGGCGCACGTGGACGGCGGCGTTCTGGGGGAGCGGAGTGGTGCTGGGATGGAAGGAGAACATGGTGCAGTTGCCTCACTCCAAGTATCGGACATCGATGTGAACTTCTGAGGTTGCCCCGCAGTGTTCATGCCCTTCAAATACCGACGGGATGACCGGGGGACGAGCATGGCGCGCGTGCGCTCAAGTTCTCGTCGCCCGCGTCGACTCCATGAAGACAGCGTCTCGTCCCTGGCGCTGCTCAACAGGAGAGAGCCCTGATGTTGATGACACGTATGGAGCGCGTTCGCGCAACCGCCCGCCTCATTCCGACCGCCCCCGTGATCGGTGTGGTCGTCGTGCTGCAGGCCTTCGGTCTGGCGCCGGACGCCGCACAGAGCTCCAGCTCGCACTAACCCCAGTTTCGGCCGGGGCGACGCTCAGCCCAAGTGGGCTGCGGTCGCCGCCGTCGCCGCGAAGCCGGCCCGCTCGATCCAGTAGCGGAGCTGCGCGTAGACCTCGGCGTGGGTCAACAGATCGAAGTGGTTGAGGCCGTGCAGGTGCACGCCGTGGTCGACCTCGAACGCGATCTGCCGCGCCCGCCCACGCCCCGACGCGCTTGGCTCGCGCACGAGGAGGTCGCCGAAGGTGCGGCCAAGGTGGCCGGGCGTGAGCTGCGCACCGATCCAGTAGTAGCGGGCGCTCTTGAGGAACGGGGCTTCTTGGCAGCGGTCCTTGAGGAACTCGTCGGGGTCGTGCCCGTCCCAGTCGGCGTCGGTCACGGCGCCGAACCGCAGGTCCTTCACGCCCACGCTGCGCCGTCGCAGCAGGCCGCTCAGGCCACGCGTCTCCGGGAGCTGCGCCAGGGCCCAGTCGAGCAGGTGCACCCCCTTCTCCAGGTCGGCGCCGAGGTGCGGGGTGGCGAGGCAGAACACGTGGCGCACGCGCTCGGTCCAGTC
>JAEMRF010000645.1 GCA_016463515.1 Solirubrobacteraceae bacterium
CGCGACCCCCACACCGACTTCACCGTCAACGCCAACGGCACGCTCAACCTGCTGCAGGCCGTGCGCGATCACCGCCCAGACGCGACGTTCGTGTTCACGTCGACCAACAAGGTCTACGGCGACCGCCCGAACGTGCTGCCGCTCGTGGAGCACGAGCTGCGGCTCGACCTTCCGGAGGATCACGAGTGGTTTGGGGGCGTGACGACGGCGATGCCGATCGACGCCACCACCCATTCGCTGTTCGGTGTGTCGAAGGTCGCCGCCGACCTGATGGTGCAGGAATACGGGCGCTATTTCGGCATCCCGACGGTGTGCTTCCGCGGCGGCTGCCTCACCGGCCCCCAGCACGCCGGAGCCCAGCTGCATGGCTTCTTGAGCTACCTCATGAAGTGCGCGGTCAGCGGCGAGCCCTACACGGTCTTCGGCTACGACGGCAAACAGGTCCGCGACAACATCCACTGCCACGACGTGGTGGAGGCGTTCCTGGCCTTCCACGCGTCGCCGCGCGTGGCAGCGGTCTACAACCTTGGTGGCGGGCGCGAGAGCAACATCTCGATGCGCGAGGCGATCCTCGCGTGCGAGCGCCTCACCGGCCGACCGATGAACGTGTCGTTCTCGGATGAGGCCAGGATCGGCGACCACCGCTGGTGGGTCTCCGACCTTTCCGCCTTCCAGGCGGACTACCCGGCGTGGTCGCTCAGCCGCTCGATGGACGCCGTACTGGCGGAGATCCACGCCGCACAGGTCGAGGCGCAGGCGCTGGCGTAAGCCGGCGCGGCCTCCGCTCCCGGTGGACGCTCGCGCTAGACGAGCGAGTCGAAGCGAAAGCGAATGAGCGCGCGAAGCGCCTTGATGCCGTCGCGCCAGGTGATCTTCTTGCCCTCGTCGAACGAGCGCCCGAAGTAGCTGATCGGCACCTCGTAGAGGCGGATCTCGTGGCGACGCAGCACGCGAGCGGTCATCTCGGGCTCGATGCGGAAATCATTGGCGCTCAGCTTGAGGCTGCGGATCAGCTCGCCGCGGAAGGCCTTGTAGCCGACTTCCATGTCGCTCAGCGTCGTGTTGAACAGCGCCCGCGTGATCAGCGTGAGGAACTTGTTGCCCACGTAATGCAGGAACAGGTGGGCGCGCTGCGGCTGGCCACCCGCGAACCGCGACCCGTAGACGACATCGGCGTGACCGGTGATGAGCGGCTCCAGCAGCGCTGGCAGGTCGGCCGGGTCGTACTCCAGGTCGGCGTCCTGAATCAGGACGATGTCGCCTTCGCTGGCGTTGATGCCGGCGCGCACCGCGGCGCCCTTGCCCATGTTCTGGGGCTGCGGGAGGGACTTGACGATCGTGCGGCCCTCGGCGAACTCGCTGGCCAGACGCTCGGCGATCTCGATGCTCTTGTCCTTCGAACCGTCGTCGACGATCAGGATCTCTTTGGCCACGTCGAGCTCGGCGACGCGCCGAACGACCTGCTCGAGCGTGACCTCCTCGTTGTAGACCGGGATCAACACCGAGACCAGGGGCTCAGCGATCGGGGTCGGGCCGGGGATATGGCTGGCGGCGAGAGGCGGAATGGTCGTCGTCATGCGAA
>JAEMRF010000646.1 GCA_016463515.1 Solirubrobacteraceae bacterium
GCGGTCGACCAGCGGTCGATCACCCGCTCACGCAACACGGTCGCAAGCTGTGCAAGCTCGTGCTCGGGCGTTGCAGCCCGCAGCAAGAGCGAGCGCAAAAGATGCCGATCGGAGGCCGGCAGCGCCAGCATGAGTTCGCACGCCACCCGCAGGCTCGGTCCGGCTGCACCGGTTGCTCGTGCGCTGCTCGCCACGGTGTCATCGAGCGCACTGAAGCGATCGACCAGCAGATCTCGCACAAGCGCCGCACGATCGGGGAAATGCTCGTAGACGAGCTGACGGCTGACGCCCGCGGCCTTGGCCAGCCCCGCCATCGTGAGCTGGTCGAGCCCTTCGGCCCCGGCCACTTCTGCGGCAGCGGCGAGCAATTGCCGACGCCGATCGGGGAATTTCAGGTATGCCCGACTCACAGAAAGCACACCGTACCGAGCGAGCACGGTCGCCCCGCCTTCCAAGCGAAGCCGCGGCGAGGGGTGACTGCATTCCACGGCGCAAGTTCGTGAGTGAGTGCAGCACGTGGTGGACTGCGGTCGCTACGGTGCGCCGCGATGCGTCCGCCACTCGTCGTCGCCCTGCTGCTCCTCGTGCCGTGTTGCGCTTTCGCGGCTTGTGGCGACAAAGGCGGCGGGGCAGAGGGCACCGGGGCGCAGTCAGCCGACTCAGCCACTGGCGGCGGCTTCGCCGGCACGGGAGCACCCGCCGCCGGCGCCCGACCAAAGGCCCAGAAGGGCATCACCTATGCGCCGTTCGCGCGCTACAGAGGGCGCGTGGCGATCGCACACCACGACGGCTTCCTTGCCGTCGCAGTTGGCGGCGCCGACGGGCTGGAGCTGCGAGTGTCGAAGGACGGCCAGCTGCCGCAGCGTGCAAAGGGCGCTGGGCGGATCCCCGCATGGGCAGAGATCCACGTGGTGCCCGACGACCACGGCATCGCCGTCGTCACGTACCCGCGCTGCTCGGGCAAGACAGCAGGCACCTGCGACCTCTACGCCTGGAGCTCGCTGGACCATCGGGAGAAGAAGATCGAAGGCCTCTCGACGCCTGGGCGGGCTGAGATCGACGGCGCCGAGGTGCCGGGGGCGGCCGCGGGCCTTGTACTCGACGATCCCAAGATCACCGACCAGCAGCTGCGCCGCGGGACAGCGAAGCGCAGCGGTCGACTACTGCTCTACCAGGGCGGGAGCACTCGGACGCTGGGGCGCGGCATCACCCGCGAGATCACCATGGGGTTCGACTCCGTCGCCGAACTGCAGGGCCGTTGCGGAGAGCGGCGGCGCCTCCTGGACCTGCGCGGCCGGGAGAAGTTCCATCTGCAGAGCGCCTGCGGATTCAACGAGGGCGTTGACGGCGTAGGCGTCGCCGTCGAGGGCGACCATCTCTACTTCGCGGATTCGAAGTCGATTGGCGACGTCGTCGTCTACGACCACCGCATCGGCGGCCGCCCCGGCAACGTCACTCGGGCGGCGTTCACGCTGCCGCCCGGCGAGACGCCGGGCCTCGATTGGGCCGCAATCGACGCCACCTCCGGCTACGTGACCAGCAGGTCGGGCGAATGGACCGAGATCACGAAAGTGACTGG
>JAEMRF010000185.1 GCA_016463515.1 Solirubrobacteraceae bacterium
GGCTACGAGATCGAGGAGACGATCAGCGTCGGCGACTCCGCCGAAGACGTCGGCATGGCCGCCGCGACGGGCACCTTCTGGCTCGTCGGCGGGGCTGCGGAGCAGGACCCGGCGGTGACCGCGGCGCGCGTCGAGCACGACAACGTGGTGGTGGCCGAGGGCGGCCCAGGTGCGGCGGTCTACGAGGCGATCGTCAGCACGATCATGGCCGACAAGCAGAGCTAGGAAGCTGCGGGGAACGGCGGCGCGGTACCCGTCGTTCTCAACCTTTTCTTGCTCCAGGATCAGGTGAAACTCACGCCGTTTGCCTGCGGGTTAACGGGCCGTCAACTTCCCAGGAATCGCCCGGCTTTCAGCGATTTCCTGTGGTAATACTGATTTCCCCGAGGTGGTCTCGGGGGCACGCTGGCCCGGCCGGCGTGCGTCGTCCCACTCCTGTCGGAGAATTCATGTTCCATCGTCCCTTCCGCCGTGGGCGGGCGGGGTCGCTCGTCGCTGGAGTCGCCACGGCTCTCGCGCTCGCTGCCCCGATCTCAGCCTCGGCGATCGCCCCGGCCGACGTGCCAGACATCGGCGCCGACACCGGCCGCTTCACCCTGCCGATCACCTGCGACATCAAGGTGCCCGCCCTGGGCAACCTCCAGGTGCTGCAGCTCCCCGGCACCGTCGACATCCAAGGCATCGCCCCCGTGCAGCTTGCGCCGGGCCAGCCGTTCTACCTCAGCCAGGGCGCCGGCGCCCTCACGCTCCCCGCCTGGCTCAGCACGCTCGGCGGACTGGTCACCGTCGATCGTGCCGACGCCGTGGTCGACCAGCTCTACATCGGAGCGACCCGTTCCACGCCGTCCAGCATCAACCTCTCGACGCTCACCGACCTCACAGTCAAGGACATCCCGCTGGTGCCCGGCAAGCCGATCGTCGTTGGGTTGCCGAAGACCGGCACCTTCAACGTCGGTCCGTACACGGCTCCGCAGGATGGCCGCACCGCGCTCAAGTTCGAGGGCGCTCGGGCCACCGTGACGGTGCGTTCGCGGGCGCTCGGCCTGGCCATCAAGGTGCGGGCGTACTGCAAGGCCGCGGCCAGCGCCGGTGGCGGTGCATCGCTGCTGGCGATCGCCGTCGGTGGTCCGCCGAACTCGACGCCCATCAACATCCAGAACAACCCGCTGAACTTCGCCAAGGCGCCCTACAACGCGCTCATCGGCATCGTCAACGCGCCGTTCACCTGCTCCTACACGGGCAACACCTACAACGTCGGGGTCGCCGTTCAGGGCACGATCCCGCTGGCCGTCAAGCGCGGCCGCACGCTGCCGGTCCTCAAGGCTTCCGGTGCGCTGACCGTCCCGAAGGAGACGGTCAACCAGTGGCTCGATGAGGGCAAGACCGAGCTTGGCGGCACGGTCACCAAGCTGGAGCTGGTGTCCGAAGGTGCCACCCCGGCGGTGACGAACGTGATCCCGGCCGGCGGCATTCCGATCCCGCCGACCACGCTCGTGCGCGACCAGAAGCTCATCGTGCCGCTCCCGGCCACGGGCACGCTCACCGCGGGTCCGTTCGCCCCAACCGCGACGGCCAGCGCCGTCATCCTGAAACTCGGGACGGCCGCCGCCAACCTGACGTTCGACGGTGGGACGGCGAGCGCCGCGACCTGCGACGCGCCGTTCCCGGACTCGATCCTCGTCGATGCCGCGGTGACCTGATTCGCCACGCGTACCCAGCGCTGTCGGCGCTGGGTACGCAACGCGTCTGAACCCGTGAGCGCTCCGTCCACCCTGCTGAGGGTGGGCGGGGCGCTCACGCCGTTGGTGGGCCGGTCACGAACCGGTACCCGATGCCCGGCTCGGTCAGCAGGTAGCGCGGCGCCGAGGGCTCGGGCTCCAGCTTGCGCCGCAGCTGGGCCACGTACTGGCGCAGGTAGTTGAGCTCGGTTCCGTATTGCGGCCCCCACACCTCATGGAGCAGCTGAGGACCCGTGACGAGCTTGCCGCCTGCGCGCACCAGGACCTCCAGCAGCTGCCACTCGGTCGGCGTCAGCCGGACTTCCTCGTCGGCGTCGGCTCCAGCACTTGCGCCCGCCCCAGCTCTCGCGACGGCTGTAGCGTCTGCCTGGTGAGGCCACCGATGGCGCACCACCCGCGTGGAAGCCAGGTCGATCGTGAAGGCTTCGGTCGTGATGACCGGCTCCTCGGGCGCGCCGCCGGTTTGCGCGCGGCGCAGCGTCGCGCGCAGGCGGGCCAGCAGCTCGTCCATCCCGAACGGCTTGGTCACGTAGTCGTCGGCGCCGGCGTCCAGGGCGCTGACCTTGGCCTCCTCACTGTGCCGTGCCGAGAGCACGATGATCGGGACCTGCGTCCATCCGCGCAGCCCGGCGATCACGTCGGTGCCGTCGAGATCAGGTAGGCCGAGATCCAGGATCACGACGTCTGGGTGGGACTTCGCCGCCACCTCCAGCGCGCGTCGACCGGTCTCGGCCAGGTCCACGTCGTAGCCGCGGGCCCGCAAGTTGATCGACATCGCGCGCAGGAGCTGGCGTTCGTCGTCGACGACCAGGATGCGCGTCATGACGAGGACTCCTCGTCGGCGATCGGCAGCGAGAGGACCATCGTGAGGCCGCCGCCGGGCGTAGCGTCGGCCTCGAGCGTCGCCCCCAGCGCCTGCGCGAATCCACGGGCCACGGCGAGTCCGAGCCCGATGCCTTCGGTCGCGCCTTGCTGGTCGCCCAGGCGCTGGAACGGCGCGAACATCCGCTCGCGTTGGGCGTCGTCGACGCCTGGTCCATGGTCGATCACCCGCACCTCCACGGTGTCGCCCAGGCGGTCGGCGCGCACGCGGATCGGTCCATGGGCGCCCGCGTAGCGCACGGCGTTGGACACGAGATTGGCGAGCACGCGCTCGAGCAACACGGGGTCGGCCTCGACGGGCGGCAACGCTTCGTCGATATCGCGCTCGATCGTGACGTCAGGGCCGGACTGCTCCCCGAGGACCGGCCCGACGACCTCGTCGAGCCAGACGGCGCGCGTGGTCGGCCGCACGGCGCCGGTCTGCAGGCGAGACATGTCGAGCAGGTCGCGCACGAGCACGTCGAGGCGGTCGGCCGACTCCTCGACCGTGGCGAGCAGCTCGGCTTGGTCGCTGGGCGAGAAGTCCACGTCGGTCTGGCGCAAGCTGGAGACGGCCGCCTTGATCCCGGCCAGCGGCGTGCGCAGGTCGTGGCCGACCGAGGCGAGCAACGCGGTGCGCACGCGGTCGCCCTGCTCCAAGGTGCGGGCGGCAGCAGCGTCTTCTGCGAGCGCGGCGGTGTCGAGCGCCACGCCGATCTGGGTGGCGAAGGCACGCAGCACCCGCAGATCGCTGGCGGCGAGCCGCCGGCCGACGATGGTGAGGCGGCGGTCGTCGTCGACCGGCAGCGTGGTGACCTGGGCGTCCGCGTCTGTCGCGCTCGTGCCCGACCCGACCACGCTGAGCTGGGTCCAGGTCGGGTCGTCGCCATCTGGTGACGGAACCCGCCGCTCGAGCTGCACACGCTCCAGGCCGAAGGTCTCCCGCAGCTGGCTGAGCAGCGCCGCAGGCGTGGTTCGGCCGCGCAGCACGCCGCCAGCGAGTTGCCCGAGCACGTTGGCCTCGGCCGCAAAGCGCGCGGCTTGCTCGGCGCGTCGCGCGCCAGCCTGGACCGCCGAGCCGAGCACCACCCCGAACACCAGGAACGCAAGCAGCGCGACCACGTTTTCGGGGTCGGAGATCGTGAGTGTGTTGAGTGGCGGGGTGAAGAACCAGTTCACGAGCAAGGCCGCGGCCAGCGCGGTCAGGGCCGCAGGGATGAGCCCCCCGATCAGCGCGGCCGCGAGCACGGCGCCGAGGTAGAGCAGGTAGGTCGTCTGCACCGCCGGCGGGTCCACGACGCGATCAAACAGGGCCGTGATCAGCAGCAGCAAGAGCGCGCCGGTCCCCAGCCCGATCACTGCGCGGGCGGTTCCGAGCCCCCGACCAAACCCTGGAAGCCGGCGGCGCGGCCCGGCGGCCGGGTCGGCGACGATGTGCACGTCGATCGAGCCCGAGAGCCGCGTGGCGCGCTCGCTCACCGACTCGCCGCCGAGCAGGCCCTCGAGCTTGGAGCGCGTCCGCGGACCGAGCACCAGCTGCGTGGCCTCGGCGGACCGGGCGAAGTCGACGAGCGCTTCGGCCACGTCGTCGCCGACGACGAGCCGGTAGCTGCCGCCCAGCTGCTCGGCGAGGGTCGACTGCCGCGCCAACGCTTCGGGCGAGCCGCCGCCGGCCAGGCCGTCGGAGCGGGCCACGTGGACGGCGATCAGTTCGCCGCCGCTGCGCTCCGCGATCCGCGCGGCGCGGCGCAGGAGCAGCTCGGCGTGTGGCGTCCCGTCGATCGCCACGACGACGCGTTCGTGGGTCTCCCACGCACCCTCGATGGCGTGCTGCTCGCGGTACTTGCGCAGTGCCTCGTCGACGCGGCCGGCGGTCCACAGCAGCGCGAGCTCGCGCAGCGAGAGCAGGTTGCCCTCGCGGAAGTAGTTGGCGAGGGCGGCGTCGACCTTGTCGGCCGCGTAGACGTTGCCGTGGGCCAGCCGTCGCCGCAGCGCCTCGGCCGCCATGTCGACGAGCTCGACCTGCCCGGCGCGGCGCACGATCTCATCCGGGACGGTCTCGCGCTGACGCGTGCCGGTGATCTCCTCGACCACGTCACCGAGGGATTCCAGGTGCTGGATGTTGAGCGTGGAGATCACGTTGATGCCGTGATCCAGGAGCACGTCGACGTCCTGCCAGCGCTTGGCGTTGGTCGAGCCCGGCACGTTGGTGTGGGCGAACTCGTCGACGAGCGCCACCTGCGGTGCGCGATCCAGCACCGCCTGCAGATCCATCTCCTCAAAGCTCGCGCCGCGGTGGTTCATGACCTTGCGCGGGACGATCTCCAGGTCGCCGATCTGCGCGGCGGTGTGCACGCGGCCGTGCGTTTCCACGACCGCGATCACGACGTCGGCGCCGCGCGAGGCGCGGCGCCGGCCCTCTTCGAGCATGCGGACGGTTTTGCCGACCCCTGGCGCAGCGCCGAGATAGATCCTGAGGGTTCCGCGCGCCATCGCCCCTCCGTTCTACTCGGTCGGCGGCGCGCCGGTGGGTCTCAGCGCTCTGGGCCTCACTGGCGCAGGCGCTCGAGCGCGAGGTTGAGGTCGAGCACGTTCACGCGCGGGTCGCCGAGGAAGCCCAGGGTGCGGCCCTGCGTGTGGTCATCGACGAGCTGCTGGACCTGCGTCGGCGGCAGGCTGCGGGCGGCGGCCACCCGGGCCACCTGATGGCGTGCATTGGCGGGGCTGATGTGGGGATCCAGGCCGCTGCCGCCAGCCGTCACGGCGTCGACGGGCACGTCGGCCGGGGCGACGCCGTTGGCCTGGACGTAGCCATCGCGGCGCTCCTTGACCGCCGCGACGAGGTCGGAGCTGTTCGGCCCCAGGTTGCTGGCGCTGGAGGAGAGCGTGTCGTAGCCGTCTTCCCCGGCTGCAGAGGGGCGCGGCTGGAACCACTCCTCGCCCTCGAACGGCTGGGCGATCAGCTGCGAGCCGATCACCGCGCCGCGGTGCTCGAGGCGCGAGCCGTTGGCGTTGCCTGGAGAGACGACCTGCGCCACGCCGGTGATGGCCAGCGGGTAGGCCACGCCGACGAGCAGCGTGAGGATGAGCAGGACGCGGAAGCCCGCAAGGAGCTGGCGTGTGGCTGAGGAGGCAGACATCTAGGCGATCCCTGGAATGAACTGGACGATGAGGTCGATGAGCTTGATGCCCACGAATGGCGCGACGAGTCCGCCGGCGCCGTAGATCGCGAGGTTGCGGCGCAGCAGCGCGGTGGCCGACGACGGCCGGTAGGCGACGCCGCGCAGCGCGAGCGGGATCAGGGCGATGATCACGAGCGCGTTGAAGATGACGGCCGAGAGGATGGCCGACTCCGCGCTGGCCAGGCCCATGATGTTGAGGCTCCCGAGGCCCGGGTAGAGCACCGCGAACATCGCCGGCAGGATCGCGAAGTACTTGGCCACGTCGTTGGCGACCGAGAACGTCGTGAGCGAGCCGCGGGTGATGAGCAGCTGCTTGCCGATCTCGACGATCTCGATGAGCTTCGTGGGGTCGCTGTCGAGGTCGACCATGTTGCCCGCGTCCTTGGCGGCGCTCGTGCCCGAGTTCATCGCCAC
>JAEMRF010000186.1 GCA_016463515.1 Solirubrobacteraceae bacterium
CTGATCGGCCACACGGGGTGCACGAGCCGCGCGGCGGCGTCGACTGCCCCCGTCAGACCCTCGCGGTCGAGCTCGGTTGCCGTGGATGCGGGCGCGATAGCAGACATCAGTGGCTCTCCTGCCGTTGAACGGCGACGGGGAAGGCGAGGGGCCGCCAGGCGCGCGGCCGCGGCGCCGGCCTCACCTGGCGAGCGCGCACGGTCGGCCCGGTCCGCAGCGCGGCGGCGTAGAGCGCCGCACCGAGGCCGGCACCAAGGCCGCTTGGCGAGGACCGCAGCACCGCGGCGGCGCCGAGCACCAGGAGCAGCGGGAGGAGCAGCAGCGAGGAGGCATGGTGGGGGCCGGCGGCCTCAATGGAGGGCGCGACGAGGGAGCTCGCGCTGGCCAGCAGGCCGACGTAGGCCAACGCTGCCGGCGCTGCAAAGCCGACGCTGACGGCCAGCCGTCGCCACGAGAGCGACCCAGCGAGCCAACCGAATGCCACCCAGGCGCCCGTCAGCCATGCGAAGAGCAGCAACGGTGCCGAGTCGGCCGCGCCGGCCGAAGTGGAGGGGTAGAGGGCGGCGTGCGCGGCCAGCAGCGCGGCACCTGGAATCAGGGCGGCCACCAGACCGGTGCGTACCCGATGGGAGGCGGTGGAGGCGGGCTCCTGTGGTGCCAGCGTAGGCCCGGACGCCGACACCTTCGCGATGGCGCTCCCGGAGCCAAGGAAGAGATTGGCCTTGTACATGCCGTGCGCCACGAGGTGCACGAGGGCGGCGGCGTAGGCGCCCAGGCCGCACGTCATCACCATGAATCCCATCTGCGCGACGGTCGAGTGCGCCAGAGCGCCCTTCACGTCGGGCCGCACCAGCATCAGCACCGCGCCGTAGACCAGGGTCGCGGCGCCGATGAGGGCGGTCGACCACATCGCGGCCGGGACCGCTCCGACCAGGGGGCTCACCTTGATCAGGAGCAAGCCGCCTGCGTTCACGGCGCCCGCGTGCAGGAGCGCCGAGACGGGCGTGGGCGCGGCCAGCGTGGCCGGGAGCCAGGACTGGAAGGGCAGCTGCGCCGACCGAGCCAGGGCGGCGGTCACGACCAGCAGCGCAGCGGCGACAGCCGCCAGCGTGGTGCCGTCCACGAGCGACCCCAGCTCCGCGAAGGTGACCTGACCCCACTGCAGCGAGACGATCGCCACCGCGGCCCAGAGCGCCGCATCGCCGATCGCGAAGGCGGTCGCGGTGCGGCGCACACCCTCCCGCGCCTCGGGCCGCTCGCGGTAGAGCCCGAGCAACGCGCAGAGCAGCACGCTGCTCAGCGTCCACGCGACGGCGAGCGTCAGCAGCGTGTCGGCCATGACCATCGCGGCACTGGTCAGCGTGAGCGCCCCAGCCAGGAGCGCGAACCGCCGCGCCCGCCGATCGCCGCGCAGATAGTTGACCGCGAAGGCCTGGATGACGGTCGCAAGGCCGGTCATGAGCAGCAGGCCGATGAGCGCGACCGCGTCGAGTTGCCAGGCCGCCAGGAGGCCCCCACCAGGCAGGGCAACGGTCAACTCGACGGGTCCACTGCGGGCAACGTGCACGGCCAGACCGGCGCTGGCGAGGAATCCGAAGCCGCTCAGCCACGCGCCCAAGCGGCCGGCTGCAGCGCCCCGTGGCGCGGAATGGGAGATCAACATGCGGCGCACAATACGCGTAATTCATGTCGCGTGTCAAAACACGTGTATTCGAAAACGTGTTTTGTGTGCCGCGACTCTCACGACGCGACAAGCGAGCCGCGAGCCGCAACACCAGAATCGGTGGCCGCGTCTCGTATCCTTTGGCCGATGGCGGATTGGACGTTCCTCACCAACCACGCCCACGTTCTGCTCTGCCTGTCGCGCGATCCGGGCATGCGGATGCGTGAGGTCGCGCAAGCCGTCGGGATTACCGAGCGGGCCACGCAGCGGATCGTCGCCGAGCTGGAGGAGGACGGCTACCTCGAGCGCCACCGCGAGGGGCGGCGCAACCGGTACGAGCTCGATCCCGCCCAGCCATTGCGCCATCCACTCGAGCGCGACCACCAGATCGGCGAGATCCTCGCGGTGTTGCAGCCGGCCGCCACGCACGAGCCCTAAAGCTGAACGGTCGTCAACGAACGGCCATACAAAAACCGGGAAGCTGGCGGGTACCCGCCAGTACCTTTCGGTTTCGGCGCAGGTTGTCGACAACTGGACTGAGCACGTGTCCCCCCTCCGTGCCCAACTCCAATGTCTCTGCACCGTGCGACCTCCGGACTCCTGGCCACCGTGATCGGTGTGTTTGCGGCGCTCACGCTGAGCCCGTCCGCATCCGCTGCGACCGCTGATGCAGCCGTCACGGGCGGCACCCTCTCCTTCATCAACTCCACGCCGGGCGACGTGAGCTTTCCGCCGGTTGCGCTGGACGGCACCAACAAGACGACCTCCCAGACGCAGCCGTTCGACGTCAACGACGCGCGCGGCACCGGCGCCGGGTGGAACATCACGGCCACCTCCACGGTCTTCGCCAACGGCGGGAACACCCTCCCGGTCGCAGCCACGACCCTTGCCGCGCAGCCGTCCGTGGCCTGCGATCCCGGGGTCACCTGCACCGCCGCCACCGTCAGCGGCGTGACGTACCCCTACACCCTGCCCGCAGCGGCCGTTGCCCCTGCCGCGACGCGCCTCTTCAACGCCGCCGCCGACACCGGCCTCGGCGCCCAGACGGTGACGCCCAACTGGCAGCTGGCCATCCCAGCCTCGGCGCGGGCGGGCACCTACACCGCCACATGGACCTTCAGTCTCGTCAGCGGGCCGTAGGGTTCGCCGCGGCGCTCGCCGTCGCCTGCACCGCGGCGAGCACCGCACACGCCGAGGGATTCGCGGATGGGTTCGGGGCGCGTCCGATCAAGCGCGGCGGCGCAGACGTCGCGGCCTCGTACTTCACGCTGAACGCCAAGCCCGGGCAAACCCTGCGCGAGGCCGCCGTGGTGTCGAACACCTCCGATGCGCCGATCCAGGCCCTCGTGGATGGCGTCGACGGACTGACGGGCACGACGTCCGGCGTGGTCTACGCCAACCGCGATGACCGCCACTTGGAAACCAGCCGCTGGCTGCGTCCCTCCAAGCGCAACCTCACGATCCCGCCCCGCTCCTCGGCCCGGTTCACGTTCGAGGTACGCGTTCCCCGCGACGCACGACCCGGCGACCACCTCGCGGGGCTGGCGTTTCAGGATGTCCGCCAGACGGTCTCGGGGTCGCGTCTGTCGGTGCGACAGGTCGTGCGCGTGGTGCTCGGCGTGCAGGTCACCGTCGGCTCGGGAAGCCCGGCGCAGGTGGATCTCGGCGACCTGAAGATCCAGGCGCTCCCGGGAACGCAGGTGCCGTCGGTCGTCCTCGACCTGCGCAACAAGGGCCAACTCCTCTGCAAGCCGCGCGCACGCGTGGTGCTCACGCCGCCCGGCGGCCAGCCGATCACTGCCGAGCAGCCCCTCGACACCCTCCTTCCCGGCGACGAGATCGCCTACCCACTGCCGTTCAAGGGCGCACTGGCGGCAGGGGAATACCGGGCCGAGGCGACGATCGATGGTTGCGGCGCGCGCCAGCAGGCCAACGTGACCGCCCGGCTCGCTGCGTCGCTGTCGGGCACGACGCCGATGGCCGACCCGCCAGGTACCCCCGAACCAGGCGCGCCCACCTCGCTGGCGCTCCTGGGTGGCGTGGGCTTCACCGGGCTGCTCGGCGGCGCCCTGCTGGCAGCCTGGATGCTGCGCCGCAGGCCGAGCCACGAATCGCCCGACGCATGACCACCCGCGCACGCACCTCTGCGCGAAGGGCCGGAGCGACCGCCGCAGCACTGCTGACGCTGTTGGTCCTGCTCCTTCCCACCTCGGCTCGCGCCGACTGGGAGAGCGTGACCGGCGCGCTCGGGGTGCAGCTGCGCGACGTCGCCTGCCCCACCACCACCCTGTGCGTGGCCACGGCGACCGACGGCCGCACCGAGCGCTCCACCGATGGCGGCGCCACCTGGACGGCGCAAGGCGGCGCGGGTGACCCCGACCTCTATGGCATCGACTGCCCAAGCGCGACGGTGTGTTACGCCGCCGGCGTCCTCGGCGAGATCCGCAAGTCGACCGACGGTGGCCAGAGCTGGAGCACCTTCGGCACCACCGCCGACCCCGACCTCACCGGCATTTCCTGCCCGACCACCACGACGTGTTTCGCGGCCGGCACCCTCGGCCAGGTGCGGCGCACCACCGACGGCACGTCGTGGACGACGTCGTCCACGACGGCCGAGCCCGACCTGTACGGCATCTCGTGCCCCACGACCACCACGTGCTACGCCGCCGGCCTGCTCGGCGAGATTCGCAAGACGACCGACGGCACGACGTGGACCACCTTCGGGACCACCGCCGACGACGACCTCTACGCAATCGAATGCCCCACCACCACGCTGTGTTACGCCGCGGGCCTCTACGGGCCGGTGCGCAAGACGACCGACGGCACCACCTGGTTCACGGCGGTCGGCACCAACGGCGATCCCGACCAATATGGGATGGCCTGCTGGGACAGCACCCATTGCTTCGTGGGCGGCGTCGGCGGCTGGGTGCGGGGCACGTCGGATGGCTCGATCTGGAGGGTCGAGACCAGCAACGAAGCCAGCTCGATCTACGGGATGGACTGCGCCTCAGCAGTGCTCTGCGTCGGCGTGGGCCCGGGCGGGAGCATCATCCGCACCGCCGACGGCGGCGGCGGTGGCTGGGTCGACCGCTCCGGCCCCCTCACGGGCACGCTGGCTGCGGTGGACTGCCCGACCACCCAGTTCTGCGTGGTGGCCCACACCGACGGACGGTTTCAGTTCACGAACGACGGCGGCCTGAACTGGACCGTCACTGGAGCCGTCGGCGATCCCGACCTCAACGACATCTCCTGCCCGTCCGTGAGCGTGTGTTACGCCTCTGGCGTCGTGGGCGAGATCCGCAAGACGGTCGACGGCGGCGCCACCTGGTCCACGTTCGGAACCACCGCGGACCCTGATCTCTACGGGATCTCTTGCCCCACGACCACGCTGTGCTTCGCTGCGGGCACCGCCGGCCAGATCCGCCGCACGACCGACGGCACCACGTGGACCACCTACGGCACGACGGCCGACGAGGACCTGCGCGGCATCTCCTGCCCCAGCACGACCACCTGTTACGCCGCGGCCCTGGTGGGCTCGGTCCGCAAGACCACCGACGGTGGAGCAAACTGGAGCACGGTCGGCACCAGCACGGATCCCGACGTGTACGGCAATGCCATCTCCTGCCCCAGCGCAACGCTGTGTTACGTCGCTGCCATCGACGGCACGATCCGCAAATCGATCGACGCAGGCGCAAGCTGGACCGAGTACGGCACGGGCGCCGACCCCGACATGTACGGCTTGACGTGCTTCGACGCCACGCACTGCACGGCCGTGGGTGTGGCCGGCGAAACCACGGTCACGTCGGACGGCGTGACCTGGAGACCCAAGAACACGGGCGGCGGCACGCTCTATGGCGTCTCGTTCCCCACCGCGAACCGCGGATTTGCCGTCGGCATCAGCGGCGGGGTCTACATGTTCATGACGCCCGACTGCGCCGGCGGCGTGCTCGGACTCACGAGCTTCAGCACGATCTCCTTCCCGGCCGTCAACCTCGCCGGTCCGCTGACGTCGACCGCGGCCGCCGCGCTCACGGTCGACAACCAGTCCGGTCCGGACTCTGGCTGGTCGGTCAGTGCGACCTCCACGCTGTTTACCCGTGTGGGCGGCCAGACCTTGCCCGCGAACGCCACGACGCTGCAGTCGGTCTCGGCCACGCCGCAAGCCGGCTTCTGCGCCGGTACCGCCAACACCACGGGCTACCCCGTGACCATTCCGGCGGCGGCCGCGGCACCCCCGGCCGTGAAGATCTTCAGCACGCCGCCCACGACCGGGGCTGGAGCGTTCGACCTCCTGGGGTCGTTCCAGCTCGCGGTCCCCGCCAACGCCTACATCGGGACCTACACGTCCACCTGGACCTTCACGGTCTCCAGCGGCCCGTAAACCAGAGACCGCTCGCGGCACCGCGGCGCGTACGATCTCGCGCATGTCCACCGATCGCAAGACCGTTCCCGCTGCCGGCACCTGGGGCGACGTCGTCGGCTACAGCCGGGCCGTCCGCGTCGGCCAGACCATCCACGTGGCCGGCAC
>JAEMRF010000647.1 GCA_016463515.1 Solirubrobacteraceae bacterium
GGCACGACCGTTCGCCTCTCCGCCGCCAGCTCGACGGACTCCGACGGCGCCGTCGTGAGCTACCGCTGGCAGATCGACGGCGGGATCACGATCGGCACGGTGTCGAACTTCCTGGACATCGGCAACCTCACCGTCGGGCGCCACACCATCTCGCTGGTGGTGGTCGACGACAACGGTGAGTCGAGTCCGGCGGTCTCGCAGGATGTCTCGGTGATCGACGGCGTGGTCCCGACCGCTGTGCTGCGCGCGCCGCCGGTCATCATCGACGGCGCGGCGGCCGCCTTGGGCGCCAGTGAGTCGACCGACGTGGGCGGGCAGATCGTGGAGTACCGCTACACGGTCGATGGCGCGGTGACCGTCCGAACCGAGCCGACGTTCTCGGTCACGGGGCTCAAGATCGGCAACCACATCGTGTCGCTCGTGGTGGTCGACAACGCTGGCAACGTGAGCGCCGCCGACACCAAAGTCATCTCAGTGGTCGCCCGTGGTGTGGCCGTGCTCGACGTGCCGGCGACGCTCTCATTCGCCTCGCCGTCGCTCGTGTTGCGCGCCGACCGCTCGACCTCGGGCACGCCGCTGGTGCGCTACAGCTGGACGCTTCGCGGCGAGACCTTCGAAACCCCGACCCCCACGCTCACGCGACCGGTGCCGCCCATCGGCCGCCACGACGTCACGCTGCGCGTGGTCGACGATCAAGGCAACGAAAGCGCCGCCGCCACCGCATCGGTGGTCGTGATCGATGACCGGCCGCCGACCGCGGTCATCACCGGCCCCGCATCGGTCGCCAATGGGGCCAGCATCAAACTTGGGGGCAGCACCTCGACCGACGTGGGCGGCCGCATCGTGGAGTACCGGTGGACGGTCGGCACGCGCGCTCCGGTGGTGACGTCGACGAGCACGTTCACTGCTCCGGGCTTCACCGCGGGTCCGGTGAAAGCGACCCTGGTCGTCGTCGATGACGCCGGCAACCAGAGTCCGTCGTCCACGATCATCGTCGGGGTGCTGCCCAAGGAGCCGGTGATCGGCACGTTCCCGTTGAAGGGCAGCCCCACGCCTGTGCAGCTCATCGCGCCGATCGGCAAGCGGGTCGGCCAGGTCTCACGCGGCAAGCGCACGCTGCTCGCCGGCCGGATCTTCTCGCCGACCGCGGCGAGGGTCAGTGCGACCTTCTCGCTGCGGCGCAGTGGTCGCTCCGTCAGCCTCGCGCGCCGCACGATCTCCGTCGACGAGGGCGGGGTCGTGCGTCTTGAGACCAAGCTCTCCGCGACGGCGCTGCGGCAGCTGGCCGGCCTGCGGACGGCCAAGCTCCGGATGCGGCTCAGCGTGCGCCCGCCCGGTGCCGCCAAGGCCGAGGTCATCACGCGCGACGTGAGCTTCGCCATCACGCCGTAGTCGCCGCGCACCGGCGGTCCGGTGGCGGTTGCCGGGCGACTTGGCCACTGCTGCCGTCGCCGCGGGCCGCGTCTCGCTACCATGTGCCGCCGCGGTTGCTTCGCTTTGCAACCGCCACGGCGAGATAGCTCAGTTGGTAGAGCACACGACTGAAAATCGTGGTGTCCCGGGT
>JAEMRF010000648.1 GCA_016463515.1 Solirubrobacteraceae bacterium
ACCTGCAGCCCACCTCACCGGAAGCCCTCCACACCATGTTCTCCACGCAGTCCCGCCGCCTTACCTCCGTCGCTCTCGCCGCCGCCGGCATCGTCGGCTCTGGCCTCGTTGCAAACGCCGCCGTCGCCGCACCCGCCGGTGGCGGGGTCAGCGTTTACGACTCGGTCAACGGAGGCGTGCAGGGCGCCGGCCCGGAGGCCACCACCGCGTCCCTCGGCCAGCCCGTCAACGTGGAGAGCATGTCCGCCGCGATCGACGCCGCCGCGCAGGGCTCCGTCGGCTACGCCTTCCGCATCAGCGATGGCGGCCAGCTCGTCGCCGGTGGCGCCGGTGGCTACGCCCGCCGCCCGCTCGACGGCACTCAGAGCATGAACGGCACGCCGTTCACCGTCGACAGCCGCATCGAGGTGCAGCTCCCGGCGGTGCAGCGCCTGGTTCCGGCGTCCAAGAAGGGCGCCAAAGCCCGCCGCGCGCTGGCCAAGCTCAACGCCAAGGTCCTCACGCCTGCCGGCGTTGCGCCGACCACCTGCAAGGGCTCTGCTTCCAAGACCGCCACGCACATCTACAACGCGAACAACCTCGCCATCGGCGGCGCGCTGATCGGTGCCGGAGACCCCGGTGCTTGCGGCCCGAGCCGCGGCCTGCTGCTCTCCGCGACCGACCTGGTGCGCCTGGCCCCGTCGCTGCAGGGTGGCGTGGGCGGCAGCAAAAGCGGCTGGACGACCGCCGCTGGTCAGTCCGACGACGGCCAGGTCAGCTGGCAGTCCGGAGAGGGTCGCTTCCCGGGTGGCCGCGAGGTTCACGCCTGCGTCGCGAGCGAAGGCGCGCTGAGCCTCTCCATCATCTTCAACGCACAGATCCCGGGCGACCAGTCGCCCTGCCGGATTCTGCTGGACGCCGCCAACGGCTCCCGCACGGCCTCGTAGGAGGCAATCGACACGGCTCGGGGTCCGGCTTCACCGCCGGCCCGGCCCAAGGATCCACATCGACGAGCTGAGGGCGCCACACCGGGGGGTGGAGGCGCCCTTCGTCGTTCCCGCGTATCCGGCTCGCGTCAGGTGCGCTGGACGCCACCGTGGAAAGGGAACAGCCTTGGCCGCTGGCGTATTCGCGCCAGACCGGGCACAGTAGGGCCTGTGCGCCACATCGTGTTTGCCGTTCTTCTCGCCTCGCTGGCGTCGCCAGCTGCGGCTGGCGCTGCTGCGCCGACCGGGGCGGTGATCGGTGCGCCGGTGACCGTACCGGTGAGTGTGAAACACACCGGCAAGAAGAAGGCCAAGGCCTCGACCACCGCGATCGTCCTGTCCAAAGATGCCCGGCGCGGCGCGGGTGACGTCGTGCTCGTACGGGCGAAAACCCCGTCGCTGCGGCCCGGGAAGACCGCCAAACTCTCGCCGACGATCACTATCCCGGCTACCGTGGCCCCTGGCGTCTACAAGCTGCTGGTGTGCCCGTCGATCGCCAAAGGCTGTCGGGTGCTCGTCAAGACCTTCACGGCGACGGCCCCGCAGGCGCCGACTCCACAGTTCACGCCCGTCGTCGGACCGCCATCCGGT
>JAEMRF010000649.1 GCA_016463515.1 Solirubrobacteraceae bacterium
CACGCACGCACCAAAATCCGGACGAGCGCTACAAGGCTTATCCCACGCCGGGGCGCGGATGGCAAGTTCAGGCGTCGGCGGACGAGCTCTCGACGTCGAGCAGATTGCGCACGACCTGCCGGAGCGTGTTGGTGGGGAACGGCTTCTCCACGAACGCCGTACGCGGCGAGCTGCCCAGTTCCTCGCCCTCCAGCACCTTGTGGCTATAGCCAGACATGTAGATCACGCGCAGCCCTGGATCGCTGACTCGCAGCCGCTCCACGAGGTCCGGCCCCACCATGCCCGGCATGATCACGTCGGTCAGCACCAGGTCGATCTGTTCGGTGGCGGCAATGGCCAGCGCCTCCTCGCCGCCCGCCGCGCTGAGCACGGTGTAGCCGCTGCGCGAGAGAATGCGCTCGGCGATCCGGCGCACTTCGGGCTCGTCCTCCACGACGAGCACCGTCTCACCGCGCCCCGCCGGAGCTCCCGTCCGCTCGGGCTCAGCAGCGTCGCTCGTCGGCAGTTCGGTGCCCGGGAGGTGGACCTTGACCGACGTCCCGACACCGGGCTCGGAATACAGCGTCACGTGGCCACCTGCCTCTTGGACGATGCCGTAGACGGTCGCCAGCCCAAGGCCGGTCCCGTGGCCCTTCTGCTTGGTGGTGAAGAACGGCTCGAACGCCCGCTCGACGACGTCAGCCGCCATCCCGACCCCTTCGTCGCTCACGGTCACCCGCACGTAGGGACCCGGCTCTAGACCGAGATGACCGGCCGTGAAGTCTTCGTCGAGCTCCACATTGCTGGTCTCGATCACGAGCCGGCCGCCGCCAGGCATGGCGTCGCGGCCGTTGACGGCCAAGTTCACCAGCACCTGCTCGACCTGCCCTCGATCCGCGCGCACTCGCCACAGGCCAGGGGTGAGCACGACTTCGAGCTCGACGCGCTCACCGAGCGCGCGGCGCAGGAGCGTCTCGAGATCCTGAGTCAGGGCGTTGAGGTCGAGAATCTCGGGCTGCACCAGCTCCCGGCGGCTGAAGATGAGCAGCTGACGGGTCAGGTCGGCGGCGCGCTCCGCCGCGCGACCGATCTCCTCGAGGTCCTGGTGGGCCTGTGAGCCCGGTGGGACGGCCTCCACCACGAACTCCGTGAGGTTGAGAATCACGCCGAGCAGATTGTTGAAGTCGTGCGCGATGCCGCCGGCAAGCTGGCCCACACTCTCCAGGCGCCGGGCTTGATGGAGCTCCTGCTGCAGCGCCCGCTCACGCTCGCTCTCGGCCCGCTCGCTGATGTCGCGCACCGCGGCAACGGCGATCGTGCCCGTCTCGGTCTCCAGGCTCGAGAGGCTGATCTCCGCGGGAAACTCGCTGCCGTCCTTGCGTCGACCTGCGAGGGCGGCCCCAGCGCCCATCGGCCGGGTCTTGGGGTCAGCGAAGTAGCCGTCGCGGCGAGCGGCGTGACCCGGCTCAAACCGCATCGGGACGAGTTGCTCGACCGCCATCCCCACCAGCTCATCGCGGCCGTACCCGAAGAGCACCTCCGCTTGGCGATTCATCAACGAGATCCGGCCGTC
>JAEMRF010000187.1 GCA_016463515.1 Solirubrobacteraceae bacterium
CTCGGCAGCCACGACGGCCCACAGCGTTCCGTCGCAGACGACGAGCTCGGCGAGCGCGCGTTCGCCGAGCGCGTCGTGCAACGCGTCCGGATCAACGTCGAGGACGCCCGCATCGCGGGCTGAGGCGTCCGCCAGACGCGCCTGGCTTCGCACCTCGTCCTCCAGCTGTGCTTGACGGCTCACCAGCCCCCGTGTGTCCTCGCCGTCCTTCGCGGCGGACTCGAGCGTTGCCACCACGGCCCGAAGCTCGTCGAGTTTGGTGGCCAGCCGAGCATCAGCTGGGGCGTGTGCCGCGGGACGGTCGAGCATGCCCGCCCGACCTCGTTCGGCCCAACGCAGGACTCCCTCCGGGCTACCGGACCGCAGAGCAAGGCGAACGCCGAGTTCGGCCAGCTCCGAGGTGTGGGCGGATGCTCCGATGCGCAGCTCGGTGGCGCCGAGTGTGGAGCGGTGCTCCTCGATGGCCGTCCACCCGGCATGCAGCGCCGTCTCCGCGCCTTGCGCGTCGCCGTGCTCGGAGC
Organism: Solirubrobacteraceae bacterium; assembly: GCA_016463515.1. GTDB lineage: Bacteria > Actinomycetota > Thermoleophilia > Solirubrobacterales > Solirubrobacteraceae > JAGIBJ01. The sequence goes on from JAEMRF010000187.1 coordinate 522, forward strand.
ACAGCAGTGCCCGCCCGTGCAGGGCTTGAATGCGCATCCACGCAGGGCCCTGGTCGTGCGCGCTCGCGCGCTCCAGTTCCGTACGCGCGATCTGCGGGCGGCCGAGCTCAAGCGCAAGCCGCGCAGCCAGAATGCGCGCAGAACTCCCGTTGGTAGCCCACCCGGCTTCGTCGAGCGATGCCGCCACACGGCGGGCCGACGCCAGCATCGCCTCATCTCGCCGTCCGCTGGCCCACTGCGCGCGCACCACCACCTCACGGGCTAGAGCTGCCCACGGCGCCCGGCGCTGACGCGAGAAGGCACGGCCGGCCGCGGTCGCCAGGTGCTCAGCGGTCGCGGGATCACCGTCGCGCAGCGCCGCCTGCGCAGTCAACAGCCGAGCCTCCGCGAGCTCGGCCTGCATCCCGGTGCGGGTGAGGAGTTCGATCGCGCCTCGGCCGGCCGAGACAGCATCCCGCCAGAGCCCCGCCGCGAGGAGGACTTCGCACAGGTCAAACTGGAAGATGCCGTGGCGCATGTCGCCGGCGGCCTCTAGCTCTGGGCGGGCACGCTCGAGCCAGCGCAGCGCCTCGACCACGTTCCCACGGCGCGCTGCCAGGTAGCCCAGATTCGCCCGAGCCGCCGCGACCATCAGGGTGAGTCCGAGCTCTTGGCAGAGCGCTTCCGCCCGCAGGATGTCGTCGGCTGCCGCCGGATAGTCGCCGAGGTAGATCTGGAGGACTCCACGGTTGCCCAGGACGCGCGCAAGGGTGTCCTGGTCGCCGGTGACCACCGCCAGACGCTCCACGACCGCATACCGCTCCAGCGCTTGACTCAGGCGGCCGGAACGCTCAAGAATCAGCGCCTGCTGGAGCCCCAGCCGTGCGCTCTGCGGCGCGGCTCGCATGGCCGACCCTGCGTGACGCAGCGCGGCGCTGGCATCCCCGCTGAGCTGGAGTGCGAGTGCGAGGGTCATCTCGGCCTCGGCGACCAATTGGGCGCTCTCCGCGCGCCGGCCCGCAGCAATGGCCCGGCGGAGGTGCGCAAGTGCCTCGTCGGCCCCGCGCAGCTCGATGGCGGTCATCCCGAGCGCACGATGGGCGACCGACGCCGCACGCGGATTGCGTGCCGCGTTGGCCGCGCTGAGCGCGCGGACGGCGATCCGCTGCGCCTTGCGGGGATCTGCGCCGACCAGCCCCCAGGCCTCGTCGGCAAGCGCTGACGCGGCGTCGCGGGCGGAACGATCAGGCGGGGCGGCCTGCGGGGTGATGGAGCCCTGCAGCATCGCTGCATCATCGCGAGGTTATCCCGACAATGCCACCCACCTGAATGTGGCGCGATGCTCGCGCCGACCGTGGCTCGCGGTCAGACCGGCATCCACTCGGTCAGGATCGGGCGAACACCCGGCAGTGTGACGCGCAGGCGGACGGGGCCCGACGGCACGAGCGCTGCAGAGAAGCGGCCGTGCGCGTCGATGCCGGCCGTCGTCTGCCCGCCGGCGTGCTCGACCACGAGTTCCCCCGGTTCGCTCGGGACGACGTAGCCCGTGAGCGTGCGGCGTTCACCATCGGGATCGATGTCCACCTCGACGAACCGTTCCTCGCCGACCGAGAAGGTGAGCAGACGGGTCGATGCACCACGGACTCCCGCGAGCTCTCGAGCGCCATCCGCGGCAGAATCCCGCAGCAGCACAGCCAACTGCGCCTCGAGATCACGTGTCTCGAACGCGGCGTACGCCGCGTCGACGACGTGCCCAGGCACCGCGTCGGTTCGCGCGAGGACGCTGGCGAGGTCGCCGAGCAGCTCGGCGTCAGCTTGGTTGGGGTCGTTGGTGCCGGACATCGTTATCTCAACAGAGCGTCATTGAGCCTCGGTGATACCCGAAGCAGCGAGTTCATTCCGAAGTCGATCCAAGTATCGCCTGCGGAGCGGGCCGATGCTGCCGATCGGCATGTCGAGCGCGATGCTGATTTCCTCATACGTCGCGGGGGGATCGGCGGCCAGGAGCCGCAGCAACAGCTGCTGTGACTCGGGCAGACGAGCGAGCGCCTCACGCAGCAGCGTGTCGCGTTCGTGGACCAATAGACGATGCTCCAGAGGACGTTGCGGATCCGGAAGCTCGCCGTGATCGTCGGTTGGGACGGTCCGCGCTGAGCTCGCGATCACGCGGAGAGCCTCGCGGCGGGCGGTCGTCACCAGCCAGGCACCCAAACGGTCTGGGTCGTCGATGCGGCCAAGCGATTCCACCAGACGCAACCAGGTCGTCTGCACGACGTCGGCGGCGTCGGCATCGGCCAAGCGGTGGCCCCGAACGGTCGCCCAGACCAGCCGGGAATACCGATCGACGATCCAGCGCCATGCGGCTGCGTCGCCGTTCGCCGCCGCCCTGAGACTTGCAGCGGAATCGAAGGTGGAGTGAGCCGACAACACCGCCAATGTACCGCGAAAATGGTGCTTCCTCATCGCCGCCCTCTCAGGAGATGCCCAGGCCCGTCTCGGGTGACTCTCGGGTGCCGTCTCGATGCTGCAACGCATGAGCAGCACGCCCGTGACCACCACCGCCGCGCAGGCAGCGCGCAGCGACGTCGCCCGGCGCCCCCGCGGCGCTTCGCCTGCCCTGGGCTTCTCCGCCCTTGGGCTGCACGACGGCGGCCAGCACCCTCCGGTGATCGACATCGTCGTTCCGGTGTTCAACGAGGCGCACGTGCTTGCGGCGTCGATCCGCCGCCTCCACGACTACCTGCGCAGCGAGGTTCCGCTCCGCGCCAGAATCGTGATCGCCAACAACGCGTCGACCGACCGGACGGCGGCCGTCGCCCAGGCGCTCGCCGCGGACCTCCCCGGCGTCGAACTGCTCGACCTCCCTGAGAAGGGCCGTGGGCGCGCCCTTCGCGCTGCGTGGACCGACAGCCCAGCCGAGGTTCTCTGCTACATGGACGTCGACCTCTCGACGGATCTTCGCGCCCTGCTTCCGCTGGTGGCCCCGCTGCTGTCCGGCCACAGCGACCTGGCGATCGGCACGCGCCTGGCTCGCGGCTCACGGGTCGAGCGCGGCCTGCAGCGCGAACTCATCTCGCGGACCTACAACCGCCTCCTGCGGTTCTCGCTCGGGGCGCGCTTCTCCGACGCGCAGTGCGGCTTCAAAGCGATCCGCGCCGATGCCGCACGAGAGCTGCTGCCGCAAGTCCGCGATCAGGCGTGGTTCTTCGATACCGAGCTCTTGGTGCTCGCGCAGCGTCGCGGCCTACGGATCCACGAGGTGCCCGTCGACTGGATCGACGACCCCGACTCGCGCGTCGACGTGGTGCACACCGCACTCGACGACCTCAAGGGCATCGCGCGACTCATGGCAGCCACGCGCGTCCCAACCTTTCTGGCGATCGGCGCCTGCTCCACGATCGCCTACGCGTTGCTCTTCCTGGCCTTCCGCGGACCGCTCGGGTCAGCCGTCGCCAACGCCATCGCGCTCGCGATCACCGCCGTGGGCAACACCCAGGCCAACCGCCACCTCACGTTCAAGGTCCGCGGCGCGAGCGATCTCGGCCGCCACCATCTCCAGGGCTCCGTGGTCTTTCTGTTCACGCTCGCGCTCACCAGCGGCGTGCTCGCAGCCCTGCACCGGTTCGCGCCGGACCTCTCGACCGCGGTTGAGCTCGTGGCGCTGATCGTGACGAGCCTGGTGGCCACGGCGCTGCGCTACCTGGCCCTGCGCAACTGGGTGTTCGCCGGGCGTTCGCCGCGGTCCGGCGAGCGTGCGAGCGCCCTTCGGCTTGTGCTGACCGCGCTGCGCAGCCACTGACGCCTTCCTGCCTCCTTCTCTGCACACCAAAGGAACCGAACCCACCGCCATGTCAACTGCACCATCAACGCTCCCGCGCCCGTCTCGGCCACCTGAGCAACACGCCGTCGGAATCGGCGCCCGGCCTGGCTCCCGGCTGCGGCGCCTGGCCACCAAGGGCCACGCCGACCTGCTCCTGCTCGTGCTGGTCGCGTCGCTGCTCAATCTCGTGAATCTCGGGATCAACGGCAACGCCAACGAGTACTACTCGGCCGCCGTGAGCTCGATGACCCAGAGTTGGAGCAACTTCTTCTTCGGAAGCTTCGACCCAGCGGGCCTTCAGATGGTCGACAAACCACCGCTCGCGCTGTGGGTCCAGGCGGCGTCGGCCAAGGTGTTCGGCTTCAGCACCTGGAGCTTCCTCGTGCCGCAGGCGCTGATGGGCGTCGCCACGACCGTGCTGGTGTGGGACCTCGTCCGGCGTCGTTTCGGTCGCGCCGCAGGGTTGGTGGCCGGACTCGCCCTCGCCACGACGCCGACCGCGGTGGCCGTCTTTCGCCACAACAATCCAGACGCCCTGCTCATGCTCTGCGCGACCCTCGCGCTCTGGGCGACGGTTCGCGCCTTCGAGACGCCCCACCGCACTCGCTGGCTCGTCCTTGCAGGCGTCGCAGTCGGCCTCGGCTTCGAGGCGAAGATGGCCGCTGCGCTCTTGACGGTGCCTGCCATCGTGGCGGCCTGGCTGTGGGTCCGGCCGCTCGGGTGGGGGCGCTCGATCCGCCAGCTCACGGCCTTCGGTGCGTCGGCCGCGGCGGTTGGACTCGCCTGGCCGGTCGCGGTCTGGCTCACGCCGGCAGGGAGCAGGCCGTGGGTATCGGGCACCGACGACAACTCGATCTGGTCGCTGATCTTCGGCTACAACGGGCTGGGCCGCGTGCTCGGTCAGGACGGCGGCCCGGGCGGCAACACCGGCGGGGGACCCGGCGGTGCTGGCGGCAGCATGTTCGGTGGCGACACTGGCATCCTGCGGCTGCTGAACGAGTCGCTTGGCAGCCAAGGCGGTTGGCTCCTCGGCCTTGCCGCCGGGAGCATCGCGGTGCTGCTGGTCGCCACGCGCCTGCGGCGCCACGATCCGAGGACGGGCTTCTTGATCGTGACCGCCGGCGCCTTTGCCACGACCGCGGTGGCGTTCAGCTTTGCCTCGGGGATCTTTCACCCCTACTACGTCTCCGCGCTCGCGCCGTTCACCGCAGCGCTGATGGGCGCTGGCTTGGCCACGATGGCCGGCCTTCGCCCAGCGGAGTCCTCGATGGTCGCCATGCCGACGTCGCAAGCGGGAACGCCAGCGACCAGTGGCGAACAGGGTGCAGGCGAGGAGCCTGCGGCGCTCGCAGACCAGTCCGCCCCGCAGGGCGGACTGGCTGCGGTTGCGCGCGCCGAGTTCCCAGCGGCGCCGCGCGGAGGCTTGTGGAAGGACCCAGCGGACCCGCAGGCGACGCACGACGAGGCCGGTAGCTCCGCTGCGATGCAACCTGCCAGCGCTGCAGCGACGGCCGACGACACCGCTCCGTCAACGGCGATCCGAGTTGTCGGCGGCCTCGCGCTCGTGGCTGGCGCCGTGACCGAGTGGGTCGTGCTGACCGACGCCACCCAGCTTGGCTGGCTGCGGCCGCTGCTGCTGGCGGGCACGATCGGCGCGGGCGTCGGCCTCGTGCTCAGCTCCAGCCGTCGCATGCGGCTCAGCGCCGTAGGGGTCGCGGCAGCACTGCTGCTCGTTGCCCCGACGGTCTGGGCGGTGCAGACACCCGGCCATGCCACCAGCGGTACGTTCCCCACGGGTGG
>JAEMRF010000650.1 GCA_016463515.1 Solirubrobacteraceae bacterium
GCCGCAGGTACTCGCCGGCATCGAGTCCCGCGACAACGCCGGTGCGCCGCTCCCCGAGGACGACCTGTTCGACGGACACGTCGATTCGGCCGTGGCCGCGGCCGGCGAGCGCCTGCCCGGCATTCGTGATCAGGTTCACCATGACCTGATGCAGCTGCGTTGAGTCGCCGAGGACGGGCGGCAGTCCGGCGGCGACGGCGACGGCGAGTTCGGTGCCGCGCGGAAGCGTGGGGCGCACGAGGGAGGCAGCTTCGTCGACGACGTCGCCGAGGTCCAAGGCAACCTGCCGCACCGGCTCGTCTCGGGCAAAGGTGAGGAGACGCTTCGTCAGGTCGCCCGCGCGCAGGGCACCGCGCGCGATCTCACTGATGCTCTCGGACGGCGATTCGCCCGCGGCGAGCTCGGCCTCTGCCACACGCGCGTAGCTGAGAATCGCGCCGATCACGTTGTTGAAGTCGTGCGCGATCCCGCCCGCAAGGGTGCCCATCGCCTCGAGCTTCTGAAGGCGAACCCGTGCTTCGTCTTCCTCGCGCTTCTCCGTGATGTCCTCGACGACTCCCACCATGCGGACGGCGCCTTCGTCGTCGAAGTCGACGCGGCCGAGGACCGCGAGCCAGCGCCGCTCCGGGCCTTCTGGACCGGGCCGCAGCATCGGGTAGACCACGTCGTAGGTGGGTCCTCCGGGCGTCATTGCAGCCTCCACGGCTGAGGTGATCCGCTCCCGGTACTCCACCTCGATCATGTCGAAGAAGCCGTCGAGTCCGGCCTTGTGCATGAGCTCGCCCGCGTCAAGGCCGAGGATCTCGCACATGCGCGCGTCGGCCTCCATCCACTGCTCGCGGAAATTCAGTTCGAAGCAGCCCAGTCCGGTCACGTCGAGCGCCACGCGAAGCTGCTGCTGCCGGGCGCCTGCGTCGGCTGCGGCCTGGCGCTGCTCGGTCACGTCGAGCGTCCCACCGAACCAGCGGATCGGCGCTCCGGTGCCGGGATCGATGATCGCGCGCGCCCTGGCCTCGACCCAGCGGTAGACCCCATCGTGGCGCCGGAGCCTGAACACGGTGGGTGGGCCGGAGCCGTCGGTCCGCTCGGGGACCCGCCCTGCGGCGTCGAGGTCATCCGGGTGGATGAAGCGGGTGAAGCCCTGGCCCAAGAGCTCTTCCGCCGACGCGCCTGTGAATTCGGTCCAGCGGGGTGACACGTATTCGATGCCTTCGGCCGCCGATGCGATCCACAGCATCTGGGGAACGGCTTCGGCGAGCGCCCGCAACCGCTCCTCACTCCTGCGCAGCCGCTGCTCGGCCTCGTAGCTGTCGGTCCGGTCATGGATCTCGTACAGGACGATCTGAAGCTCGCCGGTGTCGTCATCGCGAACGGGCGTGAGGGTGCAGTCAAACGCACGAAACGGGCGCTCTGGCATGTCGGTGCGCACGTGGGTGTAGCGCACGGGCTGGGTCGACGTTTGCAGCTGATCGAGTCGCTCCTGGAGCGCAGCCGCGTGACGCTCGCCGTCAGGCTCGTGGCGTGCGAGCTCGACGACGCTGCGGC
>JAEMRF010000651.1 GCA_016463515.1 Solirubrobacteraceae bacterium
ACGGCGCGGTCGACCGCCGGCACCCACGACTGTGCGAACGCTTGGTCGCCGGTGAGGCGCACGTGCTGCCCGAGCGACCACAGCGCCTGGCCGAGACCATCCTTCTGGCCGATGCGGGAGGAGAACTCACCATCCGGGTTCTGCCAGGACGCCACGAAGGCAAGGTCCTCCGCGGCGACGCTGTGGAGCCCGACGAGATCCAGCGCGTTCGTCATCATCGCGGCGTCGCGGAGCCAGTACGCGTGGTACTGCAGCTTGTTGACCGGTTGCACCCAGGTGCCGTCGGGCAGTTGGTAGCGCGGGACGAGCATCGTGGCCACCGATGCATCGAACGCGCGCTGCACGGCGACTTCGGGGAGCTCGACCGTGGCGCCGGTCTGGCGCTGTGCCCGCCAGGTGGTAGCGAGCTGCGAGCCAGTCACGTGGACGTCTGATGCCGCGATCGCCTCGACGCGCGGGTCACCCGCGGGGATCGGGAGCATCGGCACTACGACGTGGACTCGAGAGAACCGCGAAGCGAGCTGCAGCCGCAGGGCGACGGCGACCGTCTTGGGTTTGGTGGCGCAGCGTTTGGGCAGGATGCCAGCCAGGCGCGCCGCGGACCTCTTGGCGCGGCCGACGACGACCGCCACCACCGACGCTCCACGACGAACCTCGAGACCACCGTCGATCCGACGGACCGACCAACAGCGCCCGGGCACGAATGACTCCCCGAGCTGGGAGTACAGCCCCGGCCGCTGCGGCACTGCTGGCCGGGCGTAGCGGTAGGCGTTGGGCTTGGCTCCAGGCTCGGTGGTTCCACCCCAGCGCAGGGCCACGCCCGCCTCGCGGCGGCGTCCGGGTTCGAGGGCGATGACGGCCGACGGCACTCCGGCAATCGTTGTGGCCCACCAGGCGGCGGACGCCCCTTGACGGTCGGTCCCGGTCGCCATGAGCGGCACCTTGGGATCGGGAAGCCCGCGGCGCGCGCTGACGCCCGCCTTGGGCCCCACCAGCCACGGGGTGACCTCGACCGAGGGCGTGAACACCGCGCCCTCGGGCGTCAGGCCGGCCCCGGCTTGGCTCCCCGGCACGCCGAGCTGGTCGGTGGGCTGCGCCAGATAGCTATACCCCGGAGCACCGTCCCACGGGATCGGCGACGCGTTGCGCGCAGCTGCGCCGAACGCCGTTGCAGCGCTCGCCAACACGACGAGGATCGCGCACAGCAGCGCGGAGACGCCGCAGCGCGGCAACACGATTGGGTAGCGGTACACGCGGGAGACGCTCGAGGAGAGTGGTGCAAAGCTGCCGGGCGGCGGCCTTCGGCGCTAGAACCCAGCGGAGGCGAGCAGGTTGCGGTGCGGGCGGGGGAAGGCGCTTCGCTGCGGCCCCGACCCTACTGCCCATTGCGACTCGGTGGCGCGTGGCGCGGCCGCGCTCAGAGGGGTTCGGCGCACGCCACTAGTGTCCTAGGCAGACAGGCGCCCAGCACTTCGGTGTCGGCGCCTGACCAAGCTTCCCTGGGTGGGGAAATGCGAGGCGCGCCGGGCTCCTGGGCTCGGC
>JAEMRF010000188.1:0-1913 GCA_016463515.1 Solirubrobacteraceae bacterium
GATGACCACGCTGCCCCTGCCGCTGGCGATCACGGTGAGGCCGCCGCTGGCGACCACGGGGAGGCCGCAGCGGGCGATCACGGGGAGGCCGCAGCGGGCGATCACGCTGCTCCCGCGGCAGCCGATCACGCCGCTGCGCCCGCCGAGCATGGTGCGGCCGACGCCGCAGACTCGCACGGCGCTGCTCCGGCCGGCGAGCATGGTGCCGCCAAGGACGACCACGCGGCACCGGCCAAGGACGCCCACGGAGAGGCGTCAGCCGCTGGCCACGATTCCGCCTCGGACGCCAGCCACGCCACGAGCGCGGCAGAGGAAGAAGAGGACGAACTCACCGCAGCCGACGTGCTCCCGCCCAAGAGCCACTGATCGGCTCGCAGGCGCCGCGCGACCCTGAAGGTCGCGCGGCGCCTCGGCCGGAGGCCGGGAACGTCGGTGTCGGCACCGTCGGGCGGCGGTGGCGAACGGTTTAGGCTTGCCGGTATCGCCTCCGCCGCCTCGCTCATCGACCTTGGCCCGGCTGTCGCCGAGCGTGCGCTGCGCCTGACGCCCGTCCTCGTCGACATCTCCTCGCCCTTCGGCGACCCGGTCGGCGCCGCCCGCGCCGTGGACGCCTGCATCGCAGCCGTGCCAACCGCGGACGTGGTGCGTCTGCCGTCCTCCAGCCCTGGTCTGGAAGACGATCTCCTCTTGACCGTTCGCGGGACCGGTCGTCGCAGGATCGTGCTGGTCGGCCACCTCGACACCGTGATCCCGACCGACCAGCACCGGCCGGCTCGCGAGGTGGGCGACCGGATCGACGGCTCCGGCACCATCGACATGAAAGGTGGCGACGCGATCGCGCTGGGCATCCTGGCCGAACTGTCTGCCGATGCGTGGCGGGCGTCGTATGCGCAACTTGACCTCTTGCTCGTGTGCGATGAGGAGTGGCGCCACGGTCCGATGCTGCATGCGTCGCGGTTCGCGGGCTACGACGCGTGCCTGTGCTTCGAGGCCGGAGAACGAGACCCCCAGGGCCGGGAGGCGGTCGTCGTGCGGCGCAAGGCCGCGGGCAGCGTCGAGGTCTCTGCGCAGGGCCGCGCTGCCCATGCCGGCGCCGCTCCCGATGAGGGCCGCAGCGCATTGCTGGCGCTGGCGTCCGCGGCGATCACGCTGGCGAACCTCCACGACCCTTCCGGCCCGCAGCGCCTATCGGTCGTTCCGTCGATCCTGCGCAGTGGTGAGGCCGTCAACATCGTGCCGGGGAGCGGCGCTCTGACCTGCGACGTGCGCGCCGATCACAGCTCCGCATTCGACGCGGTGGTGGCCGCCGTGCCCGCTGAACTCGACGGGGTGACCTTGGAGGCGCGCCTCGGCCGCAGCTGGCCCGGCATGGACGCTTCGGCCGCCGCGGCGCCGATCCTGAGTGCTGCGTCCGAGCTCCTGGGGCGCCCGGTCATGCCTGCAGCGCGCGGCGGCGCCAGCGACGCCAGTCACGTCGCTGCGGTGGTGCCGCTCACCATCGATGGTCTGGGACCGCTCGGCGAGGGTTCACACGCTGCACACGAGCATCTCGTCACCTCGAGCCTGCTGCCGCGCAGCGAGGTTGCCCTCGCCGTCCTCGCCGCATGCCTTGCCGGCGAGCCTTGAGGTGGGTGCTGTCGGCATGCCGCGGGGATTCTGAATCGTCCATACGGTGACCCCGTTTGCGGTGGGCTGCGACGATGTGCAGCGATGACCGACGACCGCACATTCGAGTCTGACGACGACCCGTCGGCGCCGCAGGAGTACGAGCAGGCTTGGGGCGAGTTCGACGCACGCGTCGTGCCGCAGCCGCCCGGCACGCTGCCTCGCGAACCGCAGACCGTCGACGAAGAGCTCATCGCCGCCGAGGAAGCGGCGGTCGTCTCGCACGTCACCGACGAGCAGCGCGTCGA
>JAEMRF010000188.1:2013-6091 GCA_016463515.1 Solirubrobacteraceae bacterium
TTCGAGCAAGGCACCAACCCCTACGTCGACCTCGACGTCGGCTTCAACTACTTCTTCGCGCGCAAGGTCTGCTTCGTGCGGTACGCGTGCGCGTTCGTGGTCGTGCCGGGCGGCTACGGCACGCTCGACGAGCTCTTCGAGACCATCTGCCTGATCCAGACCGGCAAAGTCCGTCAGCGCCCGGTGATCCTGATGGACAGCGGCTACTGGGATGGTCTGTTGGACTGGACCAAGAGCCAGATGCTCGGCCGCGGCATGATCGACGAAGACGACCTCGGCCTCCTGAAGGTGGTCGACGACGTCGACGAGGTCGTCTGGCTCTGCAGCGAGGCGAGCGCTGCCGTGGCCGGCGGCTGAGCAGGCCAGTCGCCGGGCGCAGCCCGGCCAGCTTTCATACCAAACGCTCAACCTCTGGGCTGTGGGGCCGAAAGTATGAAAGAGAACCCTCGTCGCGTGGAAACGCGCGGCCCGCCGTGCATTTCGCCGGTATGAGGGGGAACGCTGCAGCCCGTGCCCACCCAACCTGATCCACCGACCTCCACCGTCGCGGTACCCCGCGTGTTTGGTGGCGGGATGCGCGAGTCGTTTGATCTGTCGCCGGTCCCAATGGTTCTGCTGGACGTCTCAGGCTTGATCGTACGCGCCAACTTGCGCGTCGCCGCGCTCCTGGGATCAACCCCCGAAGATCTTTCCGGCAGCCACTGGACCAGGTTCGCCACACCGCGCGATCGCGCTGCTGCTGACCGCGCACTCGTGGCCCTCCTGGAAGGTGACCGGGCGATCCTGGGTTCGCCGGAGTTCAGCTACTTGCGCCCCGATGGGCAGACCGCGTGGTTTCGGTCATCGACCAGCGCGGTCGTGGAACCCGGGCAGCCTCCGCTGTTGCTCGTGCAGCTCACCGATCTCGGGGAGGAGCACCGGGCCCGTGCAGCCGTTGCTGGGATGCTCGACCGCCATGACCGCATCGCGGCGGTCGTCACGTCGTCGCGCAACGCGATCCTCGCGACCGACGCCAGCGGCGTGATCACCACGTGGAATCCCGCCATCGAGGAGCTGCTGGGGTGGAAGGCTGAGCGCGTCGTCGGCACGCCGCTCATCGATCTCTTCCCTGACCGCGAGGGCCAGACGGCAGCGCTGATCGAAGAGACGATGCGCGGCCAAGAGCTCCCGCGCTTTGCGACGGTGTTCACCCGCGTGGACGGCGAGCCGATCGCCGTCGACATCGATCCCTCGCCAGTGCGCGACAGCGCCGGCAACACCATCGGCTTCTCGTGCCTCGTCGTCCCCCATGACGCCGAAGCGCCGGACGCCCGGATTCGCTGGCTCAACACCCAGCAGCGGATGCTCTCCCGGCTGCGCGCGCTCATTGCAAGGGGCGCGTCCTCAGACGAAGTCGAGGCAGAGATCCTCACGGCGGTCGGTTCCACGACGTTCTCGACGCATGTGCTGATCGCGGACTTGCGTGAGGACCAGGAGACCTTCCGCACGCGGGCCTCGATCGGTTGGGCGCCCGGGCAGCTCCCAGCGCTCGACATCGTCAAGGAGAACACGCTGATCGGTCACGCCGTTCGCGCCGGCGAGACGCAGGCCGTCAGCGACTGGTCCTCCAGCGATGTGTTCCGCTCCGCGTCGCTCGACGCGGCCGGCATCCAGGCAGGACTTGGCGTGCCGGTCTTCTCGGGCGGCGAGATCGTCGGCGCCATCGGCGTCTACCGTCCGCAGGTCGGAGACTGGGATCCCGCCGAGCGCGAGTTCGTCCACGAGGTCGCCAGGACCTACGGCGACGCCCTTTCGCGCTGGGACGAGGAGGCCGAGCGCCGTCGCCTCGATCTCCACGACCGCCTCACCGGTCTGCCGACGCTCACGCTCCTCGTCGACCGGCTCGAGCAGGCACTGGACCGCGACCGCAAACTCGGCTTGCTCACCGGCGTGCTGGTGCTCGACATCGACCACTTCAAGTTCGTCAACGACACGCTCGGCCACGACGTGGGGGACCGCTTGCTGACGGCCGTGGTGCCGCGCCTACAGGCCGTGGTGCGCCCCGGCGACACCATCGCTCGGTTCTCCGGCGACGAGTTCGTGATCGTCTGTGGCGAGGTCGACGACGAATCCGATCCGATGCTCCTGGCCGAAGCGATCCTCGATGCGTTCGCCGAGCCGTTCGCTGCTGCTGGTGAGGAGCACGTGCTCAGCGTCAGCATCGGGCTCACGCTGTCTACGCCCGAGGCCACGCCCCAGGAGCTGCTGAGCGACGCCGACGCGGCGACGTTCCGCGCCAAGGAGCTGGGCCGCAACCGCATCGAGGTGTTCGACCGCTCGCTGCGCGACCGCGTGACCGAGCGCGTGCGGACCGAGCGCGAACTGCGCGGCGCCGTCGACCGCGGCGAGCTCAGCCTGCGGTACCAGCCGATCGTCGACCTTCGCACCGGCTTCATCGAGGGTGTCGAGGCGCTCGTGCGCTGGCAACATCCCGAACGCGGTCTCGTCGGCCCTGGCGATTTCATCGCGATTGCGGAGGAGTCAGGCCTGATCGTCGGGCTGGGGGAGTGGGTCTTGCGTGAGGCGTGTACGCAAGCCGCCGGGTGGCTGCGCGAGTTCGACCTGCCACGCCCGTTCCAGCTCTCGGTCAACCTCTCGGCGCGCCAGCTCGGCGACCGGTCGATCAGCCAGACCGTCGTGGATGCGCTCGCGGACTCGGGCCTGCCCGCCACCTCCTTGGCACTCGAGGTGACGGAGTCGGTGCTGATCGAGCAGGAAGACGCCGTCGACATCCTCACCGACCTGCGCAACCAGGGCGTGAAGATCATGCTCGACGACTTCGGTACGGGCTACTCCTCGCTCTCGTACCTGCGGCGCTTTGAGGTCGACGCACTCAAGATCGACCGTTCTTTCGTTTCTGAACTCGGAGAGCGGCGCCAAGACGCGCTGCTCGTCTCGGCGCTCGTCCAGATGGCGAACGCACTCAACATCGACGCTGTCGCCGAGGGCGTCGAAACCGCGCAGCAGGCGCAAATGCTGCGCGTCCTGGGCTGTGGTTTGGCCCAGGGATTTCATTTCGCACGACCACTCACCATCGAAGACGCAACAGATCTGATGCGTCGCGGCGGAGTTGTTCCAGGAGGGACAGCACGATGACCCAACATCAAGTTCTCGTCGTGGACGACGAGCCAGACGTCCGCAGCCTTGTGAGGCTGTTGCTCGAACGCGCCGGGTACGACGTGTCCGAGGCCGTCGACGGACGTGCCGCACTGCGGCACATCTTCAGCGACGTGCCCGATCTCGTCTTGCTCGACGTCACCATGCCCGACATCGACGGCTGGCAGACGCTGCAGCGCATCCGTGACGTCACGGATGTGCCGGTGATCATGCTCACCGCCGCCAGCACCGAGCTGGAGAAGGTGCGCGGACTGAAGTCCGGCGCCGACGACTACGTGACCAAGCCGTTTGGTCGTCAGGAGCTGCTGGCCCGCATCGACGCGATCCTGCGCCGGTCGACCGATGCCGGCGCCGAAGCTCCCCAGGCGATCGACGACGGCCTGGTGGCGATCGATCCGGTCACCGCGACCGTGTCGGTCAAGGGCACGACCGTCCACCTCACGCCGCTGGAGTTCCGGCTGCTGCACACGCTCGTCCGCCATCCCGGCGAGGTCATCGGCCGCGACCGGCTGCTCGAACTCGTGTGGGGCAATGACCGTGCCGCGCCCGAGCAGGTCAAGCTCTACGTGGGCTATCTGCGTCGCAAGCTCGAGTCGGTGCTCCCATCCGACGAGGTGCCGATCGAGACCGTGCGCGGTTTCGGCTACCGCTACCTCGGCCCCGGGGCGGCAAGCGCGCCGCAGGAGGTCCCCGCAGGCGCCGCTGCTGCCGCTCCAGCACCGCGGCTGGCTCCTGTGCCGGAGCCGGCTCCGATGCGCGGCGGCGGGCGTTTCGACATGGAGAACCCCTTCCTCTAGGGCGAGCTCTCACAGCCCGCCGCAGAGACGGGCTCCAGCTTTCGCTGCGCTGACCCTTGGGGGGTAGGCGCACCGGGTCGGGCGAGGCCGGGAACACCACACGGTGTCCCCGGCCTCGCTTCGTT
>JAEMRF010000189.1:0-3694 GCA_016463515.1 Solirubrobacteraceae bacterium
GGTCGGCGCGCTCGCCGGCCGTCACGTAGATCTTGGTGCCGTTCAGGACGTAGTGATCGCCGTCCTTGACCGCCGTGGTGCGGATCGCGGCAGCATCGGAGCCGGCCTCGGGCTCGGTGATGGCCATCGCGGCCCACTTGCCCTCGTAGCGCGCCTTCTGCTCGGGCGTGGCCACCGCAGCGATCGCCGCGTTGCCGAGGCCCTGGCGCGGCAGCGCGAGCGTGAGGCCGACGTCACCGCGGCACGTCTCCATGATGGAGAGCGCCGAGCTCATGTTGGTGCCGTTCTTGACGCCACCGCCGTCCTTCTTCTCAGTCGTGCCAGCGCCGACGCCAGCGGGCTCGCTGGTCGTCTGCGATGCGCCGGTCGCGCCAGCACCCGTGCCGGTGCCGGAGGCGTTCAGGCCGTCGACCACGGCCGACAGCAGGTCGAGCTCGGTGGGGTGCGCGTGCTCGGCGATGTCGTACTTGCGCGCGATGGGGCGGAACACCTCATCGGCGACGGATCCGGCCTGCTTGACCAGCGGGACGAACTTCTTGGGGATCTCGAGATCGATCATCTGGATCTATTCCTCTTCGTTCTGCCTAGCCGGGGCTAGACGAGCAGCGTGCCCTCGAGCACGCCAACGCCACGCAGGTCGCGGTACCACCGCTCGTTCGGGTACTCCTTGACGTAGCCGTGGCCACCCAGCAGCTGCACGGCGTGCGAGCCGATCTGCGTGGCGTAGGTCGCCGCGAGCTGCCGCGCGTGCGCGATCTGGTGCGAGGCGTCCTTGCCGGCGTCGAGGCGAGCCGCGGCGCGCAGCACGACGAGGCGAAGGCCCTCGAGCTCGATCGAGATGTCGGCGATGGTGAAGGCGACGGCCTGGCGGTAGGCGATCGGCTCACCAAACGCCTGGCGCTCCTTCACGTAGGGGATCAGCTGATCCAGGGCGGCCTGCGCGCCGCCAACGGCCGCAGCAGCCCAAGCCAGGCGACCGCGACGCACGGCGTCGAGGTGGTCCTCGGTGGAGCCGAGCAGGTTCGCAGCCGGGACGGTCACGCCGTCGAGGATCAGGCGGCCGGTGCGGGCAGCGCGGATGCCCATGGCCGGGTCGTCCTCGATCGAGAGGCCAGCGGTGCCGGCCTCGATGATCACCAGGCGCGGCTCACCTTCGACGAGCGCGCTGACGATGAACAGCGCCGCCTCCTCGGGGTTGGCCACCAGGGCCTTGACGCCGTCGATCTTCAGGTCGCTGCCGACCTTCGTCGCCTTGGTCTTGGGCTCGAGCGGATCAAAGAGCGGCTGGGGCTCCTGGATGGCAAGCGCGGCGTGGGCCGTCTCCTCATCCTCGGTGAATGCCGGCAGGTACGTGGCCTGCTGGCCGGCGTCGCCGTAGAGCGCAATCGCCGAAGCAACGGCCGACGGTGCCAGCAGCGCGGCCGCAAGGCCGACGTCGCCCTTGGCCAGCGCCTCGGTCACGAGGACGCCGGTGACGGCCGAGCGCTCCTCGGCGATCCCGCCGAGCTCGTCCGGCACGCCGAGCAGCGTGAGGCCGAGCTCGCCCGCCGCGTCCTTGACGTTCTCGGGGATCTGGCGATCCGTGTCGGCCTGCTGGGCGGCCGGGCGCAGGACGGTGGCTGCCAGCTCGCCGGCGGCCTCCTGGATCATCTGCTGATCCTCGGTGGGGTTCAGGTCGAACACCGCACGCGGCTTGGCGACCTTCGCCCGGGCCGGCTTGGAGCCGTTGGTGTTGATCTTCGCGAACGTCTTGCGGGCGACGCTCTCGGTGCGAAGGCCTTGGCGGGTGCTCACGAAGAGCACCTTCTCGACGCGCTTGCGCATCGCCGCGTCCTGCAGGACGGGCAGGCCGCCGGCCTTGGTGACGAGCCGCAGGGCGACCGCAGTCGCCTTGTCGAGCGGGGTGGACTTGAGCTGGTCTGACACGGGGGTTCTCCGGAGATGGGTGTCGGAGTGTGGGACGGGGTCGGCCAACTGGCCGGCAACCGCGAGGGCGGGGCTGCGGCCCTTTCGGGGCCGCAGCCGGGTCGCTCTCTAGAGGGGCGTGACGCGGCCCCGGGCGTGGATGCGGTCGCCAGCAGCGCTGGTGACGAGCAGGTCGGTCGAGTCACCTTCGGGCCAGGAACGCAGCGCGATCTTGGCGGGAAGGAGGACCGGCTTCTGGAAGGAGACGGCCAGCGACACGGCCTCGGGAAGGTCAGCCTGGAGCTCAGAAGCGATCCGGGCGGCCGTCCACATGCCGTGGGCGATGGCGCGCGGGAACCCGAACGCCTTGGCCGTGAGGTTGTTGAGGTGGATCGGGTTGCGATCCCCCGAAGCGCCGGCCCACTGGCGACCGAGGTCGGCGGCCGCCGACCACTCAGCCACGGTGGCGGACTCCGGCGCTTCGTCGGCGGTGCAGACGGCCAGCGCGGGCTGCTCGGCAGCGTCCTTGCCGGCCTTGGCGCCGATACGCAGCATCGTCGAAAGCTCGCGCCAGATGACCTCGCCGCCCGCAGCTGCGGTCGTCTCGATCTGGTAGGTCGCGCCCTTCTTGTGGGGGAACGGACCCAGGAAGCGCACGCCGATGTCGAGCGGCTCAGCCGACGACACGATCTTGTGGCGCTCCACGAGGTTGTCGAGGTGCACCGTGCCCATCGCGGGGTACGGGAACGCCCCATCGGTCATCCCCTGCATATGCAGCGGGAAGGCCAGGAAGTGGGGGAGCAGCAACGGCATGTCGGGGCCGCCGCGGTCCTCCGTGAGCGTGCGCAGCTGCTTGATCACCTGCGGCGGAAGCGAGACCCCCGAGAGGGTCAGCTCCTTCGACGGCAGCGGACCGCCGCCGCCGGGCAGGAACGGCAGCTTGCCCGCGACCGGCAGGGCCGCCAGGGCGGCCTTGCCGTAGGAGGGCAGGATGCCCGGTGCTTTCGTGCTGCTCGCCATGGCGCTAGGCCCCGATCAGCGACTGGCCGCAGACGCGGATCACGCGGCCGTTGATGGCCGAGCTGCCCGGGCTGGCATACCAGGCGATGGTCTCGGCGACGTCGACCGGAAGACCACCCTGCGACAGCGAGTTCAGGCGACGGCCTGCCTCGCGGATGCCGAGCGGGATCGCCGCCGTCATCTTCGTCTCGATGAAGCCCGGAGCCACGGCGTTGATGGTGCCGCCGGCCTTGGTGAGGGCGTCGGCGTAGGCCTCGGTCAGGCCGATCATGCCGGCCTTCGAGGCGCCGTAGTTGGTCTGGCCGTTGTTGCCGGCGATGCCAGCGATCGACGCCAGGCCGATCACGCGCGAGCCCTTGCCCAGGAGCTTGTCTTTGAGGAGCTGGTCCACGATGCGCTGCGGCGCCGTGAGGTTGACGGCGATGACCGCGTCCCAGCGCTCGGGCTTCATGCGGGCCAGCGTGCGGTCCTGCGTGATGCCGGCGTTGTTGACGACGATGTCGACGCGGCCATGCAGCGCCTTGAGCTGCTTGGAGAGCTCCACCGGAGCGTCTTCGCCGGTCACGTCGAGCGTGATCGCGTCGCCGCCGAGCGGGGCCAGCGTGGCGGCCAGCTCGTCGGCCAGCGGGGCGATGTCGAGGCCGACGATCTGCGCGCCCTGGGCGTGCAGCGTCTGCGCGATCGCCGCGCCGATGCCGCGTGCGGCGCCGGTCACGAGGGCGATCTTGCCGGCGAGCGGCTTGTCCCAGTCAGCGGGAGTCTCGACGCC
>JAEMRF010000189.1:3794-6080 GCA_016463515.1 Solirubrobacteraceae bacterium
CGGTCGTTGACTGCAGCCATGATCAGATCTTGGGGTCGGTGGAGACGAGCGCGACGATGCCGAGGCCGCCAGCCGCGCAGACGGAGATGAGGCCGGTGCCGCCGCCACGAGCCTTCAGCTCCTTGGCGAGGCCGGCGACCAGGCGGCCACCGGTTGCGGCGAACGGGTGGCCGGCAGCAAGCGAGCCGCCGTTGACGTTGAGCTTGGCGCGGTCGATCGAGCCCAGCGGCTTGTCGAGGCCGAGGTACTGCTTGCAGAAGTCCGCGTCCTCCCAGGCGGCCATCGTGGCCAGGGCCTGGGCAGCGAATGCCTCGTGGATCTCGTAGAGATCCAGGTCCTGAAGCGAGAGGTTGTGGCGGGCCAGCAGGCGCGGCACGGCGTAGACCGGAGCCAGCAGCAGCCCCTCTTCGCCGGTGACGTAGTTGACGGCTGCGGTCTCGCCGTCGATCAGGTAAGCGAGGACCTCCTTGCCGTGCTCCTTCGCCCACTCCTCCGAGGCCAGCAGCGTGACCGACGCGCCGTCCGAGAGCGGCGTCGAGTTCGCAGCGGTCATCGTGCCCGTGGGGCCACCGAAGACCGGCTTGAGCTTGGCGAGCTTCTCCATCGAGGAGTCCGGGCGCAGGTTCTGGTCGCGCTCCAGGCCCTTGTAGGGCGTGACGAGGTCGTCGTAGAAGCCGCGGTCCCAGGCAGCGCCGGCCTTCTGGTGGCTCTGCACCGTCAGCTCGTCTTGCGCCTCGCGGCTAATGCCCCAACGCTCAGCGGTCTCGGCCGTGTGGCCGCCCATCGACTTGCCGGTGCGCGGCTCGCTGTTGCGCGGTGCGTCCGGGAAGAGCTTCTTGGGGTCGATCTTGGCGAGCGTCTTCAGGCGACCCTTGTTGTCCTTCTGGCGGTTGAACTCCAGCAGGACCTTGCGCAGCTTGTCGTTGACGGCGATCGGCGCGTCGGACGTGGTGTCGACGCCGCCGGCGATGCCGGACTCGATCTGACCGAGCGCGATCTTGTTGCCGACGAGGATCGCGGCCTCAAGGCCGGTTCCGCAGGCCTGCTGCAGGTCGTAGGCCGGCGTCTCAGGAGCGAGCTTGGAACCGAGGACGACCTCGCGGGTCAGGTTCCAGTCGCGGGAGTGCTTGAGCACGGCGCCGGCAGCGACCTCACCGATGCGCTCGCCCTCGAGGTCGAAGCGCTCGATGAGGCCTTCGAGGGCCGCGCTGAGCATGTCGGTGTTGGACTCGTTGACGTAGGCGCTGTTGGAGCGCGCGAACGGGATGCGGTTCCCGCCAAGAATGGCGACGGGACGAGGAAGAGCGGGCATGGCGCCGGAGGATAGCTACGCCTGCGTAGTTTTGCCACCGGCGGTGTCGGCAACTGGTGCCAAGGTCGGCCAGTGGCGCAGGCGTCAGTCTTCCGTGCGACCCGGAGCGACGGCGAGTGCCGAGATCGACGGCCGCCAGAGCAGGTCGGACTTGGCAAACGTCTCCAGGCGCTCCGGCGTCCATTTCTCGGGGTCTGCCAGCAGCAATTGGGCGTACCGCTCGACGCTCGCGATGATGCCTTCGGCGAGCGCCTCCAGGTCGACCTGCGAACCGTCCCCCCGGGTCGTTGCGAGTGCTTGCTCACACAGACGCATGCAGCCCTCGACCGCCCAGCGTCGGCCGTCGCGCACCCGGCGAGCGATCCCGGACGGCAGCGCGCCGCCTGGCATCAGCACGAGCCGCCAAGGCTCTGGGTTCTCGGTCACGCTGCGCAGAAAGGCGCCGAGCGCCGCGGGCATCACGTCGGCGGGAGCCAGATCGGGCCGCACGGCTGTGGTGAGAGCGTCACGGATCTGAGCCAGGCAGCGCAGCTGCTCGCGCTCGATCAGCGCGTCGCCAAGCGCTTTGAAGTTCGGGAAGACGGCGTACACGACCGGCTTGGTGAGGTGCAGCTCACGGGCAACGGCCGTCATCGTGGCGGCGCGGTAGCCGTCTCGCACGATCAGTGCCATTGCTGCGTCGAGCACCTCTTCGCGGCGCTCCTGCGGGGGCCTGCGCGGCGCGCGGCGGCGGGTGCCGCTTGCCTTTGGCCGCTTGGGAGTGGGCGTTGCGGCACCGTCCATGGGCGCGACGCTACTACAGCGTCGCTACGGGCTACGCCCTACTCCCAAGGAGGGTTGGCTCGCCGGCGATCGCGGGGCGACCGGCGGCGACTCACGTCAACCCGTGTTGAGCGACGCATCGGCGCGCAGCGGTGTCCATACTCCTCGATCATGTCTCGTGTGCCTGTCGACACAGTCCTGCTGCGCCTTGC
>JAEMRF010000652.1 GCA_016463515.1 Solirubrobacteraceae bacterium
CTTCGGCGCTCACACGGTCGACCCACCGCCTCGCCCAGCTCGCAAACCGCGGGTCTCCCTGCTCGGCCATGAGCGCCAGGATCTCGAGCGCGTCTTCCAGGTCGACCTGTGGCACGTCGATGAGGGCGAGGTCGACGGCTCCGAGGCTGCCGCCGCGGATGGCGCGGCGTAGCACGCTGGTGGGGCTCCCTTGGGCGGTCACTCGTCGACCATAGCGAACATATGTTCGCCCATGCATGCGATCTTGCGCGGATGTTCGAACTACCATCGGGCGCATGGCCGACGACGAGCGCACCGCCCGCATCCTCGCCGCGGTCCGTGCCATTCCAGAGGGCTTTGTGCGCACCTATGGCGACATCGCCCCGCGGACTCCGCGCCTCGTCGGCGCCGTGCTGCGCGAGCACGGCGAGTCGGTCCCGTGGCACCGCGTCGTGCGGGCCGACGGCTCCGTCACCCAAGGCGAGCGCCAGCTCGCGCTCTTGCGAGCAGAGGACGTTCCACTGCGCCCAGACGGCCGAAAGGTCGATCTCGCCGAGGCCCGCTTCCCGCTGCCACCAGGCGAGGTTGCGCCGTGAACGAGCGGCTGGTGGCGGTCGGCGTCGACGGCTGTAGGGCGGGGTGGGTGGCCGCGTGTCTGTTTCGCGAAGACGCCACACAGCGATTGCGCACCGAACTGCAGCTCTTTGCGTCTGTCGCGGAGCTGGCCGCGTTTCGTCATGGCGATGCGATCGTCGCCATCGACGTGCCAATCGGCCTGACCGACGGTGACGAGGGACGCGAGTGCGATCGGGAGGCGCGCAGGCGCCTGGGCCGTCGGGGCTCGTCGGTCTTCGCTGCCCCAAGCCGTTGGATGCTCGCCTACGCCACCGACTACGGCGCGCTGCGAGCGCAGGTGGCGCAGCAACGGGCGGCGGGCCGCCAGGTGAAAAGCCTCAGCGCGCAGGCCCACGGCATCACGCCGAAGATCAAGGAGGTCGACACCTGGCTCAGCGAACACCCAGATGCAGACGCGTGGCTGCTGGAGTGCCATCCCGAACTGAGCTTCATGGCGCTGAACGGTGGTCTGCCCGTCGCTGCGCCGAAGAAGACGGCAGCGGGCAAGCTGCAGCGCCGGCGGTGCCTTGCAGCGGTCTTCCCCGACGCGCCCTCCTGCGTGGACAACGCCCCGTGGCCGCGCTCGCAGGTCGCCCTGGACGACTTGCTCGACGCCTACGCCTGCCTCCACACAGCACTTGCGGTCTCGCGAGGAGAGCACACCACGCTAGGAGGCCAGCTCGACGCCACCGGACGCCCGATGCAGATGGTCACCGCGCGACCCTGAACGGAACTACCGCCAAACCCTCCAGACCGCGGACGAAGGAAGCGAGCTCGCCCGACCCCACAGCGTGAACCGAAGTCAGCCGTTGCCACCGAAGGCCGAGCCGCAGGCGAGGCCGACGAGGAGCTCAGCGCCCCAACGTTCAAGAACACCGCAATGCCCTAGGGCGGGGTGGGTAGGCCCCCGGGCGGGGCGTATGACCAGAGCGAGCGCCAG
>JAEMRF010000190.1:0-2711 GCA_016463515.1 Solirubrobacteraceae bacterium
CAGCTCCTCACGCAGATCCCGATCACGCCGGGCGGCATCGGGTTCGTGGAGGCTGGACTTGCTGCGACCCTGGTCCTCGCAGGTGTATCCGCCGCAGATGCCGCCGTCGCGACGTTCGCCTACCGCTTGGTGACCTACTGGCTGCCGCTCCCCGTCGGACTCGTCGCCTTCTTGGTTGATCGCCGGTTCGGTCCGCCAGCGGCGCCGCCTGACCGGGTCTGACCTCCACGCAGGGCATCATGCGGTGTCGTGACCGACGAACCGCCCGCCCAGCCCTTCGACTCGGCCGCCGAGCCCGCGGCCGACGCGGCCGCGTCGGTCCCGCAGCCTCGCCCTGCGCCGGTGGCGTTGATCATCCCGGTCCGCACGATGCTCGCGCTGGCACTCTTCGCTGGACTCGTGGCGCTCGCCCTGCTCTCGCTCGGCACGCTCGTCTCCATCCTGCTGGCCACGGTCCTCGCGCTCGGCCTGGACCCACCGGTCGCCGGGCTCGTGCGGCGTGGCTGGTCACGTGGCGCCGCATCGCTCACGGCGTTCTTCGGTGTGTTCGCCGCCGTCATCGTGTTGGTCTTGGCCACTGCAGGCCCGCTCTGGAGTCAGATCGTCGATTTCGTCGAGTCACTCCCGGCGTTCTGGGAGGAGTTCAGTTCCAAGCCCGGGGTCCAGGAAGTCCTGTCGACGGCGGGCGCCGACACCGCGATCCGCAACGCCCTCACGGACCTCGCGGCCGGACTCCCGGACGCCGCCAACACGCTGCTGGGGATGGCGGCGGGGGTGTTCGGTTCGGTCCTCTCGCTGGTCACGCTCGCGTTCTTGGCGTTGTTCCTGCTGATGGAGCGGCCGACGATCTCCACGTGGCTGTTCGGGTTTACGACCCCTGAGGTCGAGGATCGTTGGGAGCCGGTGCTGGAGGAGTCGATCACCACGGTCTCCTCATCGCTCATCGGCAACATCGCGATCTCCGTGCTGGCGGGCACGCTCACCGGCCTCGTGGCCTGGGCGCTCGACATGCCGTTCCCGATCGTGTTGGCGGTCATGACGGGTCTGCTGGACCTCATCCCGCAGGTCGGCGCCACGATCGCCGCAGTGATCCTGGTGATGATCGCGCTCACGGTCAGCACACAGGCGGCGATCATCATGCTGATCGTCCAGCTCATCTACCAGCAGGTCGAGAACTACGTCATCTACCCGATCGTGTATCGGCGGGCCGTCTCGCTCTCAGGCTTTACGACGATCACCGCCGTGCTGATATCCGGGGCACTGCTGGGCGTCGTCGGCGCGATCCTCGCGGTCCCGTTCGCGGCGATCCTCAAGGTCGTCACGCATGAACTCGGGCGTCCGCGGCGCGAGCGGATGGCGGCGCTGCGCGGCGTCGTTGCGGGAGACGCGCTCCCGGGCGATCCCGCTGCGGCCAAGCCGGCGTGACGCCAGATTCGGAGCCGGCGCCGAATCGACGGCCGCTCCACAAGCGGCTGGAATCGACGGTCGTGGCGCGGGTCTCGCCCGACCGAACCAGGCGCGCGACCCTGACCGAGCGCCTCACGGTCCAGCGGGT
This sequence comes from Solirubrobacteraceae bacterium, assembly GCA_016463515.1. GTDB lineage: Bacteria > Actinomycetota > Thermoleophilia > Solirubrobacterales > Solirubrobacteraceae > JAGIBJ01. The sequence goes on from JAEMRF010000190.1 coordinate 1,556, forward strand.
CTCGTGGGACGGCCTCGTGAAGATCAACACCATCCTTGAGGTGCTCGGCAAGATCGCGACTGGCGTCTGGGTCACGTTCATCGCCACGGTGGTCCTGGGCGTCGACGCGCGCGGTGCAGTAGAGCGCGCGTTCAATGCCGGCCAGCCGCTCGAAGGCCTCCTGGGCCTGCTCATCATCTTGCCGACGGTGATCTTCCTGCTGCTGCGCTCGTCGATCGGCTACTGCCGATGGCGCGTGCAGCGCGAGCTCTGGCGGCGCGACGTGGAGCGCTTCGAGCGGCTCGTGGCGGGTGGCACCCGCTGACCACGGGACGTGGCCCGCTGCCTTGCGCGCGGTGCAAGGCAGCGGGCCACGTGGTCTGGCCTCGTGGCCGTCTCAACCAAGCTGGCCTCAGCCGTTGGCCACTTCCGAAGCATGCGCTTGCGCACTGGGCGCTGTGTGCATGCTCGGGCCTTCGAGCGGGCCGATGCGGTCATGGATGCGGCGCAGCCACATCGGCGACCACCAGTTCCACTTGCCCAGCAGCGCCATGAGCGACGGCACCAAGAAGCTGCGCACCACGAAAGCGTCGAGCAGCACGCCGGTCGCGGTGGCCACGCCGATCTGCTGGATGAACGAGATCGAGCTGGTGGAGAAGGCGCCGATCGCCACGGCCAGCAGGATCGCGGCCGCCGTCACGACTTTGCCGGTGCGTTCCAGCCCGAGCGCCACGGCCTCTCGCTCCTCCACCCCGGCGTCGCGCGCTTCCTTGATCCGGCCCAGCAGGAAGACGCCGTAGTCGGTGGACAGGGCGAACACGAGGGCTGCGGTCACGAGGAAGTCCGTCGGCTCGATGCCGCCGTTGGAGGTGTAGTTCAGGACGTCCTCGAAGCGCCCGTCTTGGTAGATCAGCGTGAGCACCCCGAGCGACGCACCGACGGTGATCGCGTTCATGGCGATCGCCTTGATCGGGAGGACGACGGACCCGGTCATCAGCCACAGCACCGCGAACGTGAGCAAGCCGAGGAGCCCGAAGGCGAGCGGAAGTCGATCGGCGATGGCCTCTTGTTGATCGGTGAACTGCGCGGCGGCGCCGCCGACGAGGACCGGATAGGCGCTTTCGTCTTCACGGATGCGCTCCACGACACTCCGAGCCTGCTTCCCCTCCGGGGTGCC
>JAEMRF010000190.1:2811-6041 GCA_016463515.1 Solirubrobacteraceae bacterium
AGCAGCATCACCGCTGCGGTGGCGGTCGCGATCAACCCTGGGCGGCGCATCACCAGGTGCGACAGGCGGTACCAGGCTCCCTGCTCGACCGGACGGTTGCGCCGCTGCTTGATCAGGAGCTTGGGTCCCCAGAGCGCCAGCAGCGCCGTACTGATCACCAGCGACATGACGGCGGCCACCACGGCGACCGTGGCGCCGGCGATGCCCATCGACTTGAGGAAGTCCAGCGGGAACAGCGTCAGCGTGATGAGCGCAGCTGCCACGGTGGCGGCGGAGAAGGCCACGGTTCGGCCGGCGGTCGCGATCGTGGTGGTGATGGCCGTCGACACGTCGTCGGGGTCGCGCGTGAGTTCTTCTCGAAAGCGTGTGACGAGGAACAGGGTGTAGTCGATCGCCAGCCCGAGCCCGAGCCCGATCACGAGGTTCAGCGCAAAGACCGAGAGGCCGTACGCCTCGTTGATCCCCGTGAGCGCCAGGAAGGTGCCAAGGACGGTGGCGATGCCCACGACGAGCGGCAGCAACGCGGCGCGGCCGCGGAAGAACAGCAGTGACAGGAGCGCGAGGATCGGAAACGCGAGCATCTCAGCGCGTGCGAGGTCCTCGCCAACGCGCTCGCCGATCTGGACGTCCGCGATCAGCGGCCCACCGAGCTGGACGTCGGACTGCCCGGCGAACGCCTCGGTCACGGCCTCGGCGACGAGATCTTCGTCGGCGTCGGCTTTGAGGGTCGCCGCGACGACCGCCGAGCGACCGTCCTGCGCGATGAGCGCTGGCTCACCGGGCGGTCCGCCGGGACTCCCTACTGGAGAGCTGGTCGAGGCGATGCTTGGCAGCTCGGCGAGCTTGGACTGGACTGTCTGAAGCCGTTGTTCGGCAGCGGCGGAGTCCGCGCCCTGTGGTGTGGCGACGAGCGCCAGGATGCCGGGAGACGCTTGGCGTCCGCTGGCGGCTTCGATCCGCTCGATCGTTTGCTCGGCGCCTGAGTCCGGTGGAGTGAAGCCTCCGCTGTCGTCGAGCTGGCCGGCGACGGGGCCACCGAAGAATCCGGCGAGCAGGACGAACAGGAGCGTGATGATGAGGGTGCGGCGCGGTCGCGAGGCGATCCGTGCAGCGAGCCAGGAGGGCATGAGTGTTCTCCGTGAGAAGGGGTCGGTATTGACTCCTAGGAGCCTCACTGGACGGGCCGCTGCGGTCGTCGGCCGGTGGGCGTGTCTTGCGCCTACACCTCGAGGAGCATGCTGCAGGCTTCCCTGCTTCCGCAGGAGTCCTCGGAGCTAGCCCCGCGGGGTGACGAGGCCCGACTCGTAGGCGAGGACCACGAGCTGCGCGCGGTCTCGTGCGCCGAGCTTCATGAGGACTCGCGAGACGTGCGTCTTGGCCGTCAGCGGCGAGACGACCAGCTGCTCGGCGATCTCCCCGTTGCTCATGCCGGTCGCAACGAGGCCGAGGACCTCGCGCTCTCGTGCGGTCAACTCGTCGAGGCCGGCGAGGGCTTCGTCGGTTGCCGGCGTGGGCGTGGTTCGAGCGAATTCTTCGATCAGTCGCCGCGTCACGCGCGGTGCGAGCAGTGCGTCGCCGCTGGCGACGACGCGGATCGCTTGGAGCAGGTCGGCTGGCTCGAGGTCTTTGAGCAGAAAGCCCGAGGCACCGGCGCGAAGGGCGCCGAAGACGTACTCGTCGAGCTCGAACGTGGTGAGGACGACGACTTTGGTGCCGGCCAGCGCTGGATCCGACGTGATCTGCGCGGTGGCTTGGAGACCGTCGAGTTGCGGCATGCGCACATCCATCAGAACGATGTCCGGACGGTGGTCCTTGACGCGCGCGACAGCCTCCACCCCGTCGTTGGCGACCGCGCAGACCTCCAGGCCGGGTTCGGCGTCTACGAGCGCGGAGAAACCTGCCCGCACCAGCGCCTGGTCGTCTGCGATCAGGACGCGGATGCTCACCGCAGCGGAAGCCCGGCTCGCACGCGCCACCCGCCGGTCTGGTCGGGGCCGGCGAGCACCGACCCGCCGATCGCCGCGGCACGCTCGCGCATGCCGCGCAGGCCGTGCCCGGATCCCGCGGGCACGTCGCGCGCGACCACCTCGGGCCCAGTCGGAGGCGCTCCATCGTCGTGAATGTCGACGAGGAGCCGCCCGTCGCGCGCCTCGACCGCGACGGTCACCCGCCTGGCATCGGCGTGACGCAGCGCATTGGTCAGCGCCTCTTGGACGATGCGGTACGCGGCGGTCCCGACGGCCGTCGGAACATCGGCGGCGGTCGGGTCGACCCGCACCTGGACGTCAACGCCGGAGGCCCGCAGCGGGGCGGCGAGCTCGGGAAGCTGCGCGAGCATGGCAACGGGGTGGACTGGTGCGGCGGGATCTGCGTCGCCGCGCAGGAGGCCGAGGGTTGAACGCAGGTCGCCGAGTGCGGTCCCGGAGACCCGCTTGATCTCCACGAGTGCCTCCTTGGCCTGCACGGCCTCGGGATCCAGCAGGTGCGCGGCCACCCCAGCCTGCACGTTGATCGCGACCATGGCGTGAGCGACGACGTCGTGCACCTCCTGCGCGATGCGGACGCGTTCGTCGGCGACGCGCCGGTCGGCCTCCAGTTCGCGTTCGAGCTGCTGCTGCGTCTCGCGCTCCAGCAGCGCCGCCCGGTAGGCACGCCGCGAGCGGACGGCGTCGCCGGCGACGACCGCCACCGCCATCAGAGAGCCGTTGAGAATCACGTCTTGGACGCGCCCGGAGACAGAAACCACGCCGACGAGGGCGAGGGCCACCACGAGGGCTCCGGTCACAACCGATCCGGCGCGTTGCCCGTGCAGCGCCACGGTGTAGGCCGCCACCATCGGCGCCAGAGCCACCACGTTGACGGGCTTCAGCGTGAAGAGGCAGGCAAACACGCCGACGGCCACGATGCTGAGGACCACCCTGGGGTAGGCCGTGCGCCACGCCAGTGGAAAGGTCGTGAGGCCGGCTGCGGCAACGCCGAGCGGCGAGATGCCCGCGCCGAATTCGCACAGCTCAGAATCCACGAGCAGCGCCACGAAGATCACCACCGCGACGCCGGCATCGCGCAGCGTTGCGGCAGAGAGGATCGTGCGCAGTCGCGGCATCGCTGCCGACGGTAGCGCGCGCCGCCTTGCGTGTCGTCGGCCTGCGGAAGCAGACCGGCTGTACTCCTGGAGGAGTACGGCGAAGCCGACGGTGGGATTTGAACCCACGACCCCTTCATTACGAGTG
>JAEMRF010000653.1 GCA_016463515.1 Solirubrobacteraceae bacterium
GGCACTTCGGCCCCGACGGGGAAGAGTTGCCAGAGTTTGCCGTCGCCAGGTGGGCGCTCGAAGACGCCGATCTTGCCTTGATCGGGATAGCTCACGATGTCGGGCTCGCCGCTCGTGCTGATCGCCAGGAACCGGACGTGCTCGGGTCCGTCGTTGTAGAGCTGATGGCCGCCGTCCTGGCCCGGCAGGAACGTGACCACCGCGCCACGCTCCAGGCGACGCCAGCCGCCCGAATCGCGCAGCAGCGGCGTGCCTTCCAGCACGATGAGCTGTTCCTCTTCCATGTAGTGGAAGTGGTAGGGATACGCGCCTTCGCCGGCGGGCAGGTCCCACACGCTTGTGCCCAGGCGGCGACTGCCCGACGCGTCGCCCACGCGCTGGCGCATCGAGGCGTACCCCGGGATCCCGCGGGTCTCGGTCCCGACGTCGTAGATGTTGGGGTCGCGGACGGGCGTCATGCGCCGGAGGCTAACGGCGCCTCCGGCTCCCCTTGCATGACGACGTGGGTGCGGCCTAGGAGGCCGAGCCGGCCTTGTCGGCCGCGGGCGTCTTCTTCGGAGCTGGCTTCTTGGCTGCGGTCTTCTTGGCGTGGGCGGCCTGCGTGGCTTCAACGGCGCGGTCCTTCACCGGCACGCCTTCGGCCAGCTTGAGCGCCTTGAGGATGTGGCCCTTGGCCGCAAGCATTCGCTTCTCGGCCAGCGGCTGGAACACCCCACGGCTGGCAATCGCGCCGCCCACGTAGCGCGGCGCCCACGCGCGATGGCCGCGCTTGAGGACGGCATCCTCGATCGCGTCGACGGCCTTGTCGACGCTCACCGCGCCGCGCACGAACGACGGCATGAGCGGCTCGAGCACCTTGGAGGACTCATGGCCGAGCGCGTCGCGGACCATGTCGGTGTCGATGAAGCCGAAGTACGCGCAGCCAACGGTGACGCCCTTGGGGCCGAGCTCCTGGCGGATCGCGTTGGAGAACGCCTCCACGCCGGCCTTGGATGCTGCGTAGCTGGCCATGAGCGGCGCATGCGTGGCCGCTGCGAGTGAGGCGATGTTCAGCAGGTACCCGCCGGACTCCAGCAGGTGCGGAATCACGAGCTTGTCGGTGCGCACGACGCCGAGCAGGTTGATCTCGATCTCGCGCTCGAGCTGCTCCAGCGGTGCAGACTCCAGGGCACCGATGTAGTGCACGCCGGCGTTGGCGATCGCCACGTCGATCCCGCCGAACCGAGCGACGGTGCCGTCGACGGCGGCCTGGAGCTGCTCGACGTTGGTCACGTCGGCTTCAAACCAGGCAGCGCGGTCCTCCCCAAGACCCTGCACGCGCTCGGCCAGCAGGTCGGGTTCCAGGCCCACAAGGGCGATCTTCGCGCCGCCGGCGTGCAGGCGCTTGGCCGTCTCCCACCCGATCCCCCGGGCAGAGCCGGTGATCAGAACGGTCTTCCCCGCGTAGGACGTGCTCTTCTTGGCCATGCGCAAACTCTTCTCAGCGTAGTTTCACTGGTGTAACTACGAGTCTGCCACAGCCAAC
>JAEMRF010000654.1 GCA_016463515.1 Solirubrobacteraceae bacterium
GCCCGCATCTACACGCCCAAGGACTACGACATCACGCAGATCATGAACGACATGGTCGACCTGATCGCGAAGTCCTCAGGCGTCGCTGCCACGGCGTAGCTCCAGCGGGGCGCAGCGCCCCGCGGTCGCATTACTGGTCGAGCTGCGTGGTCACGCTGGCCACGCAGTTCGTCGTGCCCCCGGCGCGCGTGACCGCGTGCACCTCGACGGTCAACCGCTCGCCTGTTGGGGCGAGCACCGAGAGGCTGAAACGGCGCGACTGATTGTCGAGGAGGTTGCCCGCCGTGTCGCTGCTTTGCACGGAATGCGTGAAGTTCGCGGCCGTGAGATGTTTACTTCGGTACACACTGGCCGGCGAATCGGCGGACTCGGCAGGGGCGACATCGGGCGTGTAGGTAAAGATCGCGTCCTGATCCAAGAGCGAGGCATTGATCCAGGCCACGCTGAAGAACTTGTGCTGGGGCGTCGTGCCGTTGAGGCACCGAAGTTCGAGTCGACCCTCAACCGGGGTGCCGTCGGCGTGGAACGAAAACGACGCACTGGTGCCGATCGTGTCATCGAAGAAGACCGTCCGAGGTCCGCCGGCCACCACCCCGACGAGGGTCGACTCGTTGATGTTGTCACCGGTCAACGCGTTGGGGCTGACCTTCGCCGAAGTGATGGTGTTGTCGGCCACCTTGGACGTGGTCACGGCGTTCGGCGCGATCTTGCCGTTCGTGATGGCGCTCCCACCGATGGCGGCTTCCAGCACGGCGCCGTTCGCGAGCGTCGGGTTTGGGTAGGTGCCGGAGAGGACGCCTCCTGCGGGCCCTGTGCTCGGGCCAGCCGGGCCCGTGGCACCTGGTGTGCCGGGGAGTCCTTGGATGCCGGGGGCGCCGGGTTCGCCCTTGGCGCCTTGACCACCAACCGGGCCCGTCGCCCCAGGCTGGCCGTCGACGCCCGGGGCTCCTGCGGGCCCTGCCGGGCCAGTCTGGCCAATAGGGCCAGCACTGGAGGTCAACAGTCCTGGCGCGAGGTCGGTGCCCTGGATCGTGCCGTTCTTGATCTTTGCGCTCGTGACCGCGTTCTTCTTGAGCTGGGTGTTGCCGACGCTGCCCCGCGGCAGCGTCACCGCGGCATACGAGACGCCCCCAAGGGCCACGAACGCCGCGAATGTCGACATCACATTCGCGTAGGTCAGATGAGTCGCGAGCGGGCGCATCCCCCCAAGGTAGGACAACGAGCGGCAATGCGCCACCAAGTTTGTCGGGCCGCATTCGGAACGAGCGGCCGTTCTGACGGGTCCGCCGATGGTGGTGCCGCGATAGGCTGCCGCGGCGTGTCTGCGGTGCCACCCTCCCCACTTGCACTCCTGGCCACTGGACTGGGATGCGTCACCGCGGCCCTCGGTGGCTGCGGCGCAAGCGAGCCAGAATCCGTTGGTGCCGAGGCGCTGCAGTCCCGGCTGGTGAGCGTCGCCGACCGCGTCGACGCCTGCTTCGCCAAGACCAACGACGCGCGCAAGTGCACCGACGCAAGCGCGCT
>JAEMRF010000655.1 GCA_016463515.1 Solirubrobacteraceae bacterium
CCGAACGCGCCGCCTCGTCCGACGGTGCCCGTCCGAAAACCGTCGACCTCGACCCCGAACTGCCCGCTGCGCACCAGGTACCACTGCGAGCCAAGTGCGTCCTGCGTGATGAGTTCGTCGCCGGCGCGTACCGAGACGGGCACCATCGGCGCCACGAGTGACTCGAGGCCGTCCACACGCAAATGGCCGAACAACGGGACGCCGTGGGCGAGTTCGAGCAGCTCGACGCGCCCGCGTGCCACGCGGTCCAGCGCAGCGAAGCCGCGAAGGTCAGCCAGGAGCGCCAGCACCAGCAGGAGCCCGGCACCGCTGAGTGCTTCGCGCAGGCCGACGACCTCCGCGGCCAGCGGAGCGGCCAGCGCCCCGAGACCTTCGGCCAGCAGCTTGAGTCCCTCCATCGATCCGACGACCCGCGCCGAATCAGACGGCGCCACTACGCGTGCCAGCAGCGACTGCGCGGCAACATCCGCGACCGCCATGCCAGCGCCCCACCCGATCATCATCGCGACCGCGGCAAGCGGCCACGCTGTCAAGCCGACGCCAGCGACCGCGGCTCCGGCGACGCCGAGCGCCGCGGCAAACGGCGCCGCAAGGTGGCGTCGGCCGACGAGCTGAGTGGAGATCGCGACGCCGAGAAACGTCCCGACGCCCGCCGCAGCCATCAACACCCCATAGCCACCATCTCCCAGGTGCAGGAGCGTGAGTGCCGCCAGGACACCCAACGAGGTCCACACGCCCCGAAGCAGCGACCGCGCACACGACCAAGCACTCACGCGCGAAGCACCCGTGGACGACGCCACGGCCTCCAGGCCATCGATGAGGCGGCGTCCCGCCGAACGCCTCACCGTGAGCGACACCGAGACCGGCCCCGTGCGCACCGCGCGCGACGCAACCGCGGCAAGCCCGAACAGCGCACACGCCCCAGCCACCGCGCCCGGGGCACCCACCAACAGCAAGAGGCCGCTCCCAGCAAGCGCACCAAGGATCTGACCGCCGGACTTGGCGGTGGAGATGAGCGTCACCGCCGCAGTCAGCTCTTGCGGCGTGCGCGCCACCGAGGGAAGCAGCCGTGCCTGGGCCGGTCGGTAGCCCGCGCCGATCGCCGCATCAAGCCACACCAACCCGACGATGACTGCCACTGGTGCACCAGCAGACAACGCAACCATGACCGCCGCGGTCACGACGGCCCTCGCCGCGCCAATGCCCGAAAGCACGTGGCTTGCTCGCCAGCGGTCCGCAAGGGTGCTCAGCAGGACGCTGGCAAACGCCGCAGGCACAAACCGTGCGCCGACCGCACCGACCGCGAGCGCTCCGCCGCGATCGAAGAGCTCAATCGCCACCACGGTGCCGAGCACCCACTCACCGAGGGTGATCGCCGCGAAGCCGAGGGTTGCCTGACGGAGGGGCCGACGCCTGAGCGCCGTGCGAAGCGGACCGTCGAGCCTGGACATCGAAGGCGCCAGTATCGACGAATCGCGGGGGAGACGTCACGCCCGAACGCCCAGCTGTAAACGACCTGTGAC
>JAEMRF010000191.1 GCA_016463515.1 Solirubrobacteraceae bacterium
CGACCAGGCTGTCGGCCAGCGCTGGAATCAGGTGGACGGCGAACTTGTAGGACGCGAGGAGCAGGACGGTCGGGATCACCGCCGTGCGGCCGAGGGCGGCGGCGCGCTTGGCCGACTCGCGGACGCTGAGCCCGGGTGACTCACCGCGGCGGGCCGACTGCATCCAGGGAGTGAGGAACGCGACCCCGAGACCGAAGAGCAGGGCTGGCGCGAGCAGGAGCCCGGCGACGACGGCGCCGAGTGCGAAGGCCAGCGCGAACGGCAGGGCGGCGCGAACGAGCTCGCCGGGGCTCGTGGCACGGTGGCCATCGTGGTCGTCGATCGCGACCAGGGCGCTGATCCCGACAACGGTCGCCAGCAGCATCGCGGCGGTCAGTCCGCCGATGAGCGAGCCGATGTCTTCTCCTACCGCGGCGATGGCCCCCAGCAGCAGTCCTGCTTTGACGGCTTGCAGCAGCAGCAGCACCGGGAGCAGGACCGGGAGCTGGGCGCCAAACAGTCGCCCGGCGCGGAGCAGGGTGTCGATGGGATTGGGACGGTCGGTTGAGGACATACGGCGGGTGGTTCCTTGGACATCGACTGCGCCGACCGGCGTGTCTCGCCGGTGCATGCCCGTTGTGCTCGGTCGGCAACGGTGCGTACTTGATGGAAAGTCGACATGCGGTGGATGTCAGGCTTCACTCACATTGGTCGGTCCAGTTGGGCACAGCCGTCGGCAACTGTTACCGTCAGGCACCCCGCGGTGCTGGCCGTTTCGTAGCGCAAGTGTCCGTGCGCTGGCTGGCGTCGCACCTGTCCACCAACTCCTCGGGAAACCATGTCTCTTCGTACGCAGCGCCCGCTTCGGGCGTTCGCTGGCCTCGCGCTGGCGACGGGCACGGCGCTCGCCGTTGCCGCGCCTGCTCAGTCGGCAACCGACTCCGCCTCGGCCACGGCCTCCGCGACCGCCACCTGCCAGTTCCCGATCGTCGGTGCCCAGCAGGTCACCTTTGACGCGGTCTTCCCGACTGGCCTCGTCGCTGGCGACTCTGCTCCTGCGCTGCAGGTCCGGAACCTCAGGTTCCCGCAGGCCGTGAACGAGCTGGCCGATACGGTCGAGCTCGTCAGCGGCAGCACCCTCTTTGCGGCGATCGAGGGGCCGAACTTCGCGTCGAATTCCGTGGGCGTCCTGCTGCGCGGAGAGCTCCCCATCGAGCGCGACATCGCCGGCGGCATGTTCTCGTTCATGCGGCCGGGCGGCCACACCGGCACGGTGCAAGGTCTACAGCTGAATATGAAGGCAACCGATGCCACCGGCGCGCCGATCCCGGTGCCTGCCACGGGATACGACTCCGATGGCGATCCGTCGACCTTCAATGCGTTCTGCTCGATCCAAGGCACGCCAACGGCGACGTTCACCGTCGCGAGCGCCAACCCGGACGACGCAACTCCTCCGTCGGCACCGACGGCGATCACCCTCTCGAGCGTGACCCCGACGGTCGCCACGGTGAACTGGGCGGCATCCTCCGACGACAGCGGCATCGACCGCTACAAGGTCGACCTCGTCGGGCCCGCGGGCTCGCCTGCGATCCCGTCGGTCCAGGTCGCCGACCTGCAGGCCCCGTTCACTGGGCTGCGCCCCGACACGCCCTACACCGTCACGGTGCGCGCGATCGACACCGAGGGCAACGTCTCCGAGCCCGGCACCGCGACTTTCCGCACGCCCAAGGTCACCGCACCGAAGATCTCGAACTACGCCGTGAACGGCAGCTTCACGATCCTCGTGGAGCCGTCGCCCGGCCCCGGCGAGCTGCGCTTGGCCTGCATCACGTCGCAGCCGTCGATCTCTTTCCTAGCCTCTGGCTTCGACACGATCGTCGGTGGCACCAAGCTGTACTTCCAGGGTCTCTGGCAGACCAAGTTCGGCGTTCCGTCCCTGTTCACCGGGGGACTCGTGCGGTACTCGGATGATGGCGTCACCTTCTTGCGGGACGGCGCGATCGCCGTCGACGCCGCAGATGCGCTGGGCTTCTACGGCGCGAAGGGGTCGATGATCGTGGCCGACCGCTCGGCACTGCCGAGCAGCGGCCGGGTCAACGTGCTGGCCTGGTATCCGGTGCGCACGAAGTGGTTCGGCGTCAATGTCGTCGTCCCGACGTTCCTGCCTTCGAAGTCGGTCTCGTTCCGCTTCGTCGACAAGCCCGCCGGCGCCTGCGCCAACGTTCCAGCGGCCTTCTACCTCGAGGCCTGACGGCACCTGATCTGGGTGGGGCGGGCAGCCGCTAGACGCGGCTGGTCACCCCACCCAGGGGCGCCTCCACCGGTGTGGGCGGGCGCTCACCAGTGAACCGGACTTCAGTGAGCCGGAGCACACGACCAGGTCGTAAACGCGCGCATGTTGCAGCGGGTACTAGGATCCCCCGGCGTCACTGCGGTTCGCCTCCCACCGGACCGCTGCTGGCAGCCCTGATTTTGGGCACGCCCGGCCCCTGAGTCCCGCGCGCCCGCGAAACCCCGAGCCCGGGACCTCATGGATCTTCTCGAGTACCAAGGCAAGCAGCTGTTCGGTAAGCACGGCCTCGCCGTGTCCGATGGCAAAGCCGTCACCACCGTCGACGACGCCGTCGCCGCAGCCAACGAGATCGGTTACCCGGTCGTGGTCAAGGCGCAGGTCTTGATCGGTGGCCGTGGCAAGGCCGGCGGCGTGAAGCTCGCCGCCAACGAGGAAGAGGCTCGCGAGCACGCGACCAACATCCTCGGCCTCGACATCAAGGGTCACATCACCCGCACGGTGTGGATCGAGCACGCGTCCGACATCGACACCGAGTACTACGCCTCGGTGCTCCTGGACCGCTCCGCCAAGAAGCCGCTCGTGATGTTCTCGATCGAGGGCGGCATCGAGATCGAGACCGTCGCCGAAGAGACTCCCGAGAAGCTCATCAAGTACCACGTCGACCCGCTCGTGGGCCTGACGAAGGACGAGGCCGTCAAGATCGCGACCGACGGCAAGGCTGCTGACGACGTGATCGACGGCGTCGCCGACGCGCTCGTGGCGCTCTACACGGTGTGGATCGAAGAGGACGCAAGCCTCGCCGAGATCAACCCGCTGATCATCACCCCGGACCGCCAGGTCAAGGCGCTGGACGCCAAGGTCACGCTCGACGGCAACGCCGCGTTCCGTCACCCCGACCACGCTGACCTGGGCGACAAGGCCAACGCCGACCCGATCGAGGTCAAGGCCGCTGAGCAGGACGTCGTCTACGTCAAGCTCGACGGCAACATCGGCATCCTGGGCAACGGCGCGGGGCTCGTGATGAGCACCCTCGACGTCGTCGCCCAGCACGGCGGCGAGCCGGCCAACTTCCTCGACGCTGGCGGCGGATCCGACGCTGCGAAGGTCAAGCAGGCCGTCGAGCTCATCCTGAGCAACGACGCCGTCGAGGCCGTCCTGTTCAACATCTTCGGCGGCATCACCCGCTGCGACGAGGTCGCCAACGGCCTGATCGCGGCGTTCAGTGATCTGAAGCCGTCGGTCCCGTTCGTCGTGCGCCTTGATGGCACCAACGACGTGCTCGGCCGTGAGATTCTCGAGAACGCTGCGCTCCCGAATGTGTTCGCAGCGAAGACCATGGACGAGGCCGCTGAGAAGGTCGTCGCCCTCGCGAAGGGAAGCAACTAAATGTCGATCCTCGTAGGCAACGACACGCGCCTCGCGGTTGCCGGTATCACCGGCCGTGAGGGCTCGTTCCACACGCTCAACAACCGCAAGTACGGCACCAACGTCGTCGGCGGCATCAACCCCAAGAAGGCCGGCGAGAACGTCGAAGGCATTCCGGTCTTCGGCAACTGGGCCGACACCGTCGCCGAGACGCAGGCCAACACGGCCATGATCTTCGTGCCGCCGCCGTTCGCGGCCGCCTCGGCCCTCGAAGCCGCTGCTGCTGGCGTCGAGCTCGTGGTGATCATCACCGAGGGCATCCCGGCGCACGACGAGCTCAAGCTCTACAACACGATCAAGCGCGACTTCCCGGGCACCCGGGTCGTCGGCCCCAACTGCCCGGGCATCCTGTCTCCGGGCGAGGCGAACGTCGGCATCATCCCGGCGTCGTTCTTCAAGCCGGGCAACGTCGGCGTGGTCTCGCGCTCCGGCACGCTGACCTACCAGATCGGCAACGAGCTGGCCCAGAAGGGCTTTGGCAACTCGTCGATCGTCGGCATCGGCGGCGACCCGGTCCCGGGCTCCTCGTTCATCGACATCATCGAGCTGTTCGAGAACGACCCGCAGACCGAGCTGATCGTGATGTCCGGTGAGATCGGTGGCTCCGCTGAGGAAGAGGCCGCCGAGTACATCGCCGCGCACGTGACCAAGCCGGTCGTTGGCTACATCGCGGGCTTCACCGCCCCCGAGGGCAAGCAGATGGGCCACGCTGGCGCCATCGTCTCCGGCTCCGCGGGCACCGCCAAGGCCAAGGCCGAGGCACTGGAGTCCAAGGGCGTGCGCGTCGGTCGCACTCCCACGCAGACGGCCGAGATCGCCATGGAGATCCTGGGCGCACCCGTCGCCTAGCCAAGCTCGTCAGCTCGGCGCGCAAGTGGTCAATCCACTGACGTAGGCTGAGCGGCCAGAGCACTTCCCCGGGGCGGAGCCACCACCGCCCTAAGGCACGGAGGGCCACCTGCGCGAACGCGCGGGTGGCCCTCCGTCGTTGTCGGGGGCTTGCGGAGCGGGTCCGGGCGGTTGGGTCGGTCCGACCGGGCGGTCCGGTCGACGGGTCTGGGCGGGCGTGAACGTCGAAATCGTGTTGCTATAGCGACGGTAATTCGACGTTCGCGCGGTCAGACGGCTGGTCCGCGGGGCCGCGTACGCTGTCGGAGCGCTCGGTCGGGCGCGCCCGCATGTCTGACTCCATCGCCGCTTCTTCCTCGCCTGCGCCAGTCGCGCCGGCTCGCGGGCACCTCATCGCAGCGGTATTCGTCGGCGGCGCGTTCGGCACGTTGCTCAGAGCGGCGCTCCTCACGTGGGTGCCGCACGACGCTGGGGGTTGGCCGGTGGCGACGCTTGTGGTCAACCTGGTGGGTGCCTTTGCGATCGGCGTGATCAGCGTGTGGTTGCCGCGGGCGCCTGACCTGGATCCGCGCCTGCAGCCGTTCCTGGCGACCGGGTTCTGCGGCGGGCTGACCACCTTCGCGACGCTGCAGGTCGAACTCGTGCTGCTGGTGGACCACGGCGCTTGGGGCGTCGCCGCGGGTTACCTGGCGGTCACGCTGGTTGGCGGCATCGTGGCCGTCCTCGCCGGGCGCGCCGTTGCCGCGGGCGAGGAAGGGGCGAGGCGGTCGTGAGCCGGCCGTGTGTCGAGAGGCGCCCTTGCGCGCTGGGTTGCCGTGGGCGGCTTGCGGGCGATCGGACGGCATCGTGAGCGGCGTCCTGCTCTGGCTCGGCGTGGCGCTGCTCGGTGGCTGCGGCGCGGTCCTGCGGCTGCTGGTCGATGAGGCCGTGCGCACCCGCGTGGTGGGCTTCGGCCCGCGCAGCGCCGGGGCGCGGACGGCGTTTCCGCTGGGGATCTTCGTGGTGAACGTCAGCGGGGCGTTCGTGGCTGGCGTGCTCGTCGGGGCGTCGCTTGGGGAGGACGCCGCGCTGCTGGCGCTCACGGCGTTCGTCGGCGCCTACACCACGTTTTCGACGTGGATGCTCGACGCGGTCAACGCGGCAAATGCCGCCATGCTGCGCGTCGCCGCGGCGAACATCGGCGTGAGCTTGGTCGTCGGCTTTGCCGCCGCGGCGGCGGGCCACGCGCTCGGCGCTGGCCTCTTACTCCCTCCGCGAAACGGCTCCGGAAATGCCATCGAAGCGCTGACTGCGAACCCGGGTTGGTGGTTGCCGCAGGGGGCTGGTCGAGATCAAGGCCCCTAGACGTCCTCCATCTCGACCGGCCCGCCCGGGTTGGTGGTTGTTGCAGGGGGCTGGTCGAGATCAAGGCTGCTGGACGTCCTTCATTTCGACCGGCCCGCCTGGGTTGGTGGTTGCTGTAGGGGGCTGG
>JAEMRF010000192.1 GCA_016463515.1 Solirubrobacteraceae bacterium
ACAACGATCAGCGCCAGCGCCTTGAGAACGACTGGCAGCTGGACTTTGCCTACGGCTCGTCCGGCACCGGCCGCTTCCGCGTGAACTGCTACTTCCAGCGTGGTGCCCTCGGCGCCGCGTTCCGCGTGATCCCCAGCGACATCGCGACGCTCGAGCAGCTCAGCCTGCCGCCGGTCCTCAAGGACTTCGTCGAGAAGCCCCGCGGGTTCGTGCTCGTGACCGGTCCGACGGGCTCCGGCAAGTCGACGACGCTCGCGGCGATGATCAACGAGATCAACATGACGCGCGACGAGCACATCATGACCGTCGAGGACCCGATCGAGTTCCTGCACCGCCACAAGCGCTGCGTCGTGAACCAGCGCGAGATCGGCGCCGACGCCCCAAGCTTCTCCCTCGCCCTGCGCGCCGCACTGCGCCAGGACCCAGATGTGATTCTCGTCGGCGAGATGCGCGACCAGGAGACCATCCACACGGCCCTGACTGCCGCCGAAACCGGCCACCTCGTCTTCGCCACCCTGCACACGCAGAGCGCTCCGCAGACCATCGACCGCATCGTCGACGTGTTCCCGGCTGCTCAGCAGCAGCAGGTGCGCGTCCAGCTCTCCACGGCGCTGCAGGGCGTCGTCACGCAGCAGCTGCTGCCGACCGCCGACGGCGCCGGCCGCGTCTGTGCGTGCGAGATCCTCGTGCCGACCCCCGCGGTCCGCAACCTGATCCGTGAGGGCAAGACGCACCAGATCTACTCGTCGATCCAGACCGGTGCCGCCACCGGCATGCAGACGATGGACTCCGCGCTGGCCGCGCTCGTGCGCCACGGCGTGATCTCGCGCAGCCTTGCCGAAGAGCGCTGCAACGACGTCGAAGAACTCAAGCGCCTGATGGGCAGCGGCGCTCCTCAGATGGTCGGCGTCTAACCGGCCGGTAGGGAAGGGACTCCCACCATGAGCACATTCGCCTGGAAAGCCGTCGACGCCCTCGGGGCACAGACGACCGGCACCGTTGATGCCGACAGCCGCAACGCGGTCATCGAGCAGCTGCGTCAGAAGGGCCTGGTGGTCCTTGACGTCAAGGACAAGCAGACCTCGAAAGAGCTGACGATCCCGGGCATGGGGAGCGTCAAGCCTGGCGACCTGACGATCATGACGCGCCAGCTGGCGACGATGATCGGCTCCGGCATGACGATCCTGCGCGCCCTGATGATCATCGAGGCGCAGACGCAGAACAAGAAGCTCCAGGAGGTGCTGCAGACGATCTCCAAGGAGGTCGAAGCCGGTACACCGTTCTCCGACGCGCTCGGTCGCCATCCGAAGATCTTCTCGCCGCTGTATGTGTCGATGGTGCGGGCCGGCGAGACGGGCGGCGTGCTGGATTCCTCGCTGCTTCGCGTCGCCGATCAGCTGGAGGCTGCCGACTCGCTGCGCCGCCAGGTCAAGGGCGCGATGGTGTATCCGATCGTCGTGTTCGTCTTCGCGATGGCGGTGCTGTCGGCGATGCTCTTGTTCATCGTTCCCCAGTTCGCTGCGATCTTCAAAGACTTCGGTGGCGAGCTCCCCAAGCTCACGCAGTACACGGTCGCAGCGTCGAACGCGCTGAAGAGCCAGTGGTACCTGGTCTTCGGCGGCATGTTCGGTGCGTTCTTCCTCTTCAAGCGCTGGCGTGGCACCGACGGTGGTCGCCGGACGTGGGAGCGGTTCACCCTTCGCTTGCCGATGAAGGTCGGCGACATCGTGCAGAAGATCGCGCTGGCTCGTTGGAGCCGCACGCTGTCTGCGCTCACCGGCGCCGGCGTCCCGCTGCTCCTGGCCCTCGATGTGACCGGCAAGACGTCGGGCAACGCGGTCGTCGAGGAGACGATGGAGGACGTCATCCAGTCGGTCAAGGGCGGTGGCACGATCACCGGCCCGCTCAAGCAGTCCACCGTGTTCCCGGCGATGGTCACCCACATGGTGGCGGTCGGCGAGGAGACCGGTCAGATGGAAGAGATGCTCGGCAAGGTCGCCGACTTCTATGAGGACCAGGTCGACGCCGCAGTCAAGTCGCTGACCTCGATCATCGAGCCGATCATGATCATTCTCATCGGCGGCATCGTCGGTTTCGTCGTCATCTCCATGTACCTGCCGATGTTCGAGGTCTACAAGAACATCCAGTAGAGGCGACCATCGCCTCGACCCACGGGTCGCCTCGCGGCGGTCCCGACGCTCTCAGTCGCATGCACCGGGGCGAGCCACACGGCTCGCCCCGGTGCCGTTTCGGGGCCGATTCGTCCAGCTGGGCGTGTGCGCGCTCCCATTGCAGCCGAATGCGGCCGTACTTTCAGGCATGGGCACGTACGACGCATCCGGACCGGGCAAGGGCACAGGCCAGCGGCCTGGCGCCGCCGGTCGCCAGGGG
This sequence comes from Solirubrobacteraceae bacterium, assembly GCA_016463515.1. Taxonomy (GTDB): domain Bacteria; phylum Actinomycetota; class Thermoleophilia; order Solirubrobacterales; family Solirubrobacteraceae; genus JAGIBJ01. Next base: position 2,392 of record JAEMRF010000192.1, read on the forward strand.
CGCGACGAGGCGCCGCGTCGTACCACCCGCGCACGCAAACTGCCACGTGGCCTCGCGCGCTCGCAGGACGCACGGGCATTGCCCCGCGATGGCGTCTGGACGCCTGCCCGAGACCTGGACGCCGCCGTGTTGACCGCGATCGGTCCGGCGACATCAGATCGCGTGCTCGCGCTCACGGGCCGGCGCTCGCGGGCCGGGGTGATCGATCATCTGCTCGTGGCGCCCTCAGGCGTGTGGCTCGTGACGCCGCTGGCGGTCAAGGGCAAAGTCGAAGTTGCCCGGTCGGCGGCCGAAGCGCCGCGGCTCGAAGTCGCCGGACTGAACCGCAGCGAGGCGATTTCGACCGTCGCCCATCAGGTGGCCGTCGTGAACGCCGCCATGGTCGACGTCGAAGCAGCCGCGCTCGTGCGCGGCGTGCTGTGCATCGTCACGCCCAAGGGCCTGGCGGCAGCGCCGCGTCAGCTCGGCGGGGCGCTGACGTTTGGCGACGTCGCGCTGCTGTCTCCGCAGGATCTCGCCGCGCAACTGCAGGCCGACGGCCTGCTCTCGGCGATGGACCGCACCCGCATCATCCGCGCGCTGGCGCAGCGCTTCCCAGCGCTCTAGGCCGCCAGCAGTCCCGCTGGCTTCGGCCCGCCGCGCCCGACCCGGCTGCGGCCGGGGTGCCCCGGCGCCCGTGTTCCGTCGGGCGCCAGGGCTGGCTCAGCCGGTTAGATCTGCGTGGTGACCGCCTTGACCTGCAGGTAGTTCTCCAGCGCCTCGGCGCCCATCTCGCGGCCCCAGCCGGACTGCTTGTAGCCGCCGAACGGCAGCGCCGCATCGAACACGTTGAAGCAGTTGATCCACACGGTGCCCGAGCGCAGGGACTTGGCGGCGCGGTGTGCCTTGGAGAGGTCCTTCGTCCACACGCCGGCCGCGAGACCGTAGATCGAGTCGTTGGCCTTGCGGGTCAGCTCCTCGACATCCTTGAAGGGCGCGACCGAGATCACCGGGCCGAAGATCTCTTCCTTGACCACCCGCATCGAGTGGTTGGTGTCGGCGAGGATCGTCGGCTCCACGAAGTAGCCGCGGCTCCCGATGCGGTGCCCGCCGGTGACGGTGCGCGCGCCCTCGGACTCGCCGATGTTCAGGTAGTTGGTCACGCGGTCGAGCTGCTCCTGCGACGTGAGCGGACCCATGTCGGTGGAGGGATCGAGGCCGTTGCCGACCTTGACGGACTTCGCGTGATCGCTCATGCCCTGCAGCACGTCGTCGTAGACGCCGTTCTGCACGTAGAGGCGCGAGCCGGCGCAGCAGACCTGACCCTGGTTGAAGAACACGGCCTGCGCCACGCCGGGAATGGCCTGCGACATGTCGGCGTCGTCGAACAGCAGGTTCGGCGACTTTCCGCCGAGCTCCAGCGTGACCTTCTTGAGGTTGTCGGCAGCCGCCCGCACGATCGCCTTGCCGACCTCGGTCGAGCCGGTGAACGCGATCTTGTCGACGTCCGGGTGAGCGGCAAGTGGCGCGCCGGCTTCCTCACCGATGCCGGTCACGATGTTGACGACACCCTCCGGGAAGCCAGCCTCGAGAATCAGCTCGCCCAGGCGCAGCGCCGAGAGCGGCGTCTGCTCGGCAGGCTTGAGGATCACGGTGCAGCCGGTGGTCAGGGCCGGGCCCAGCTTCCAGGCGGCCATCAAGAGCGGGAAGTTCCACGGGATGATCTGCCCGACGACGCCAACCGGTTCGCGCAGCGTGTAGGCGTGGAACTGGGAGTCGGGCATGTACGGCACCGACAGCGAGATCGTCGAGCCGTTGAGCTTGGTCGCCCAGCCCGCCATGTAGTGGAAGAGATCAGCTGCAAGCGGGATGTCGGCGGCGCGCGCGACCGCGAACGGCTTGCCGTTGTCGAGCGTCTCCAGCGTGGCCAGCTCATCGGCGTGCTCGAGGATCAGGTCGCCGAGCTTGTGGAGCAGCTTGCCGCGCGTGGCAGGGTGCATGTTCGCCCAGGTCGGATTTTCGAAGGCGGCGCGCGCGGTCTTCACGGCGCGGTCGATGTCTTCGGAGTCACCAGCAGGGATCGACGCCAGGACTTCGCCCGTGGCCGGGTTGTACGTGTCGAACGTTTTGCCGGAGTGTGAGTCGACCCAGCTCCCGCCGATCAGCATCCGGTGGTGGCGCTCGACGAAGGTCTTGGCGTCGGCGTTGACTTGCAGCTGCGTGCTCATGGCGTGCTCCGCGATGTGAGGGGTTGACGGTGCGTCGCTACCGATCGTGCACCCGCGGGGGTCGCAACCACGTCGCAGTCGTGTGCGCGCCAGCACTCAAGGCGGGTCGTTGCGGGGTGGACGATCTGCGCACTGACCGTGGGACATGCGTCACACTGCTTGGATGGAGCACTGGGCCGCGATCGTCGCCGGAGCAGACCGGCGTAGCCATGCGCGCGAGATCGCGGAGGCCCGTGACCGCCTCCTCGGCACAGGCCGCGAACCCCGGGTCGAGCGGCGCCGGGGCGAACCGACCGTGCGGCCGGTGATCGAGCGCTCCTGGAAGCGCAGCGCCGCTGCAGGTGTCGACCCCGACCACGGGCTTGCACCTGTGCGCGCGGGCGAGGCTGAGGTCTCGCAGCGGTGGGACAGCCACCCCCTCGCCATCGCCGTTCCGATCCTGCGTGGGCTGCTGGACGACGTCGGCGACACAGAGCATGTGGCCCTGATTTGCGACGCCGACGGCACGCTGCTGTGGATCGACGGCCGCCCCGCGATGCTCGACGCCGCGCGGGAAGTGCATCTCGAGCGCGGCTCGGTGTGGTCCGAAGGTGCCGCCGGCACCAACGCGATGGGTACGGCGCTGGCCGAGCGCCATCCGATTCAGGTCTTCTCGGCCGAACACTTCGCCGAGACCGTTCACCCGTGGACCTGCTCGGCCGCGCCCGTGCGCGACCCCGTGACCGGGCAGACCATCGGTGTGCTCGACCTCACCGGCGCGCTGGGAACAGCCCATCCACACAGCCTCGCGGTGGTGACGATGGCCGCCCGGCTCGTCGAACGGGAGCTGACGCTCGCCGCCGAGCGAGCGGGCGAACAGGTGGCAGCCGTCTCCCTCACGGTCCTCGGCCGCGACCGTGGAGTGCTGCGAATCGCCGGCGAAGAGCACGTCCTCTCGCCGCGCCACACCGAGTTGCTGCTGCTCCTGCTGATGCGGGAGGAAGGCATGACCGCCGAGCAGCTCGCCCTCGAGGTGTGGGGCGAGCGTGGTCGGCCTGGGTCGGTGCGCTCAGAGCTGCACCGGCTGCGGCCCATCCTCGGACCGCTCCTTGGCGAGCGGCCCTACCGGCTCACCGCCGCGGTCGCCTGCGACGTGATGCGCGCCGAGCGCCTGGTGCGAGCAGAGCGAGTCGCGGAGGCGCTCGCGGGGTACGCCGGCCCGCTCCTGCCGCAGTCCGAGGTCCCTCGTGTGGCGGAGCTCCGCGACCGGGTCGACGACCAGCTGCGGGCAGCCGTGCTCGCCTCAGGCGATCCTCAGCTGCTGGAGACCTGGCTGCGCACGCCGACCGGCCGCGACGACTTCGAGGCCAGCCGCCAACTCGCGGTGAGCCTGCCGCGCACCGATCCCCGCCGCGCCGCCGAGCGCTCGCGGATCA
>JAEMRF010000656.1 GCA_016463515.1 Solirubrobacteraceae bacterium
CGACCGCGACTCTTGGCGACCTGCAGTGTTTAGGGTCTTCAGGATGTCCCCCGTGCTCGGCCGAACTCGACTCGCTGCGCTGGCCGCTGCCATCGCGAGTGCCAGCGCACTCGGTACCGGTGCGGCGCCGGCCGCTGCGCAGGCCCCGGTCAACCCGGGCGAGATCACCGGCAAAGTCACGGGCAGCCGCCCAGCCCCGTCCAAGGGCGTCGTGGTCGTGCGCGCGATGAACGCCGCGACCGGCGCCATCGCCGACGTTGCGACCGTCAGCAGGCGTGGTACCTACACGCTGGTCGTGCCGCCGGGCGCCTACGGTGTGCGCGCGACCATCGTGGCCCCAGGCCGCCGCGGCGGCGACGCCACGATCCCGGTGACGGTGGCCGAGAACCAGAAGCGTGCGGGCGTCACCTTCCGGGCGCAGAGCAGCGGGACGATCGCACGCGCTGCGAAAGCGCGGGCGGCCAGCCAACCAACTGCGACGCGCGCCTACGTGTCGACGGACGGCTCTGAAGTCGCCGGCGTCACCGCGTACTCCGTGGAGCCCCTCAAGGGCGCTCGCGGCGACTGGGCGGGCGTTGGCAAGGCGCTGCCCGCCTTTCTGCAGACGGAACTCCACGACGCCACCAGCTGCCCGACCGTGGGCATCGTCAACGCCAGCGAGCGCCGCTACGTCGAGCGCAGCCTGAAGTTCCGTACCGGGCGCGTCGTGAGCCGCGGCACGCGTGTGCAGCGCAACCTGATCGTCGCCGACCTCGCCGTCAACGGCTCGCTCTCGGGCTCCGGCTCACGCGCCTCGGCCTCGTTCGCCGTCATCGACAAGCGCACGGGCAAGGTCCTGGACTCGTTCGAAGGCACGCTGCGCAAGAGCAGGTTCTCCTCCGATACCCGCCGCTTTGCCAAGCTCATCGCCGAGCGCCTCTGCCGCACGCCTCCGGCCTACGAGCTCACCCTGTCGGTCAACGGCAAGGTCGACGTGCAGTCGCATACGGCCACCGGCCGCCTGGATGCCGTGATGACGGCCAAGCAGACCGGCGGTACCGGCGGCCAGCCGGACGCGACCTGGCGGGCCGACGGCAAGCTGGCCTGGAGCCAGATCGCCTACCAGAACAAGACGTCCGACAAGTGCCCGTACATCAACGTGGTGCCCGCGGCCGGCACGTGGGTCGCGCTGCTCGCGGTGATCAACGGGCAGCTCACCGTCGACTGGGGCACCAGCGCCGAGTTCTATGTGGCGTTCACCACCGCGACGCTGCAATGCCCAGGCCAGGCACCGGTCACCAACCAGCCCGGGCCGGCGTTCACCGGGATCCTGCCCAACGCGCAGCGTCTGCCGCTGACCGGCGGCGTGCTCGCGGTCTCTGGTGCCCTGAACGTGGGCGGGCAAGCCGTGAACAACACCGGCACGCTGACGGTGAAGCCCGTCTGGTCCACCGACGCGCCGTAGGGCGCGTCAGCGCGGAACGGTTCGCAGCGCCACCGTCGGGAGCGTTCCCTGCGCTCCGGCCGGAAGCGGCGTGCC
>JAEMRF010000657.1 GCA_016463515.1 Solirubrobacteraceae bacterium
GGCCCGACCTCGGCCACGAGCCAGGTCGTGCTCTACGCAGCCTCGCTGCACTAGCGCAGGGAAGGCACGGGTGGGGGCGCGGACACGCCCCCACCCGTGGCCTGCGCTCCTCCGAGAAGCACGCGGGCCGAGGCACTGCGGGGCCACCGCCTCGCATGTCGCGTGCCCCGCCCTTCAGCCGCAAGGCTCCGCCAGCTACGATTCACCGCCTCATGGCTCGTCAGACTCCGCCCGCCACGCTCCAAGAGAAGCTCGACCAGCTCGACGAGCTCCGTAAGGAAGCTCGTACCGTCGATCCGGCCAAGCTGGAGAAGCGTCACGCGCAGGGCCGCTACACGGCGCGCGAGCGGATCGAGAAGCTGCTCGACGAGGGCAGCTTCCAGGAGCTCGACATGTTCGTGCGCCACCGCACCTACGAGTTCGACATGCAGAAGAACCGTCCGATCTCGGACGGCGTGGTGACCGGCCACGGCACGATCGACGGCCGTCGCGTGTGCGTGTTCAGCCAGGACTTCACGAACTTCGGCGGCTCGCTCGGCGAGGTCATGGCCGAGAAGATGTGCAAGGTCATGGACCTGGCCGCCAAGATCGGCGCGCCCGTCATCGGCATCAACGATTCCGGTGGCGCCCGCATCCAGGAGGGCGTCGTCTCCCTCGCGGGCTACGGCGACGTGTTCATGCGCAACGTGCGCAGCTCCGGCGTGATCCCGCAGATCTCGCTGATCATGGGGCCGTGCGCCGGCGGCGCCGTGTACTCCCCGGCGATCACCGACTTCATCGGGATGGTCAAGAACACCTCGCACATGTTCATCACCGGCCCCGAGGTCATCAAGACCGTGACCGGCGAGGTCGTCGAGTTCGAGGAGCTCGGCGGCGCGATGGCCCACAACCAGAAGTCGGGCGTGGCCCACTTCGCGTGGGAAGACGAGGACCACGCGCTGGAAGAGACGCGCTACCTCTTCTCGTTCCTGCCGTCCAACAACCTGGAGCGCGCCCCGCACGTGCCCACGTCCGACGACCCGATGCGCGAGACGCCCGAGCTCGTCGACCTCGTCCCGGACAACCCCAACAAGCCCTACGACATGCGTGAAGTCGTGCGCGTGTGCGTCGACGACGAAGAGTTCATGGAAGTGCAGGAGCACTTCGCCCCGAACATCATCATCGGCTTCGCGCGCCTGAACGGCCACTCGGTCGGCATCGTCGGCAACCAGCCGATGAGCATGGCCGGCGTGCTCGACATCGACGCGTCCGAGAAGGCCGCCCGCTTCGTGCGCACGTGCGACGCGTTCAACATCCCGCTGATCACCTTCACCGACGTGCCCGGGTTCCTGCCCGGGACCACGCAGGAGTGGCAGGGCATCATCCGCCGCGGCGCCAAGCTGCTCTACGCCTTCGCCGAGGCCACGGTCCCCAAGATCACCGTCATCACCCGCAAGGCCTACGGCGGCGCGTACGACGTGATGGCCTCCAAGCACCTGGGCGCCGACATGAACTTCGCCTGGCCGATGGCCGAGG
>JAEMRF010000658.1 GCA_016463515.1 Solirubrobacteraceae bacterium
TCTTCTCCTTGATGAAGAGGCCGATGACTTCGCCCTGATTGGCGGTCTTGACCTCCTCGCCGACGATCACCTTCACGCCGTATTTCTCGGCCAGCTCCACCGCCTCGAGGGCGCCGGAGATCTCGTTGTGGTCGGTCACCGCGATGGCGCCGAGGCCGCGCTCGCGTGCGGTCGCGAGCAGCACCTCGACCGGCGTGGCGCAGTCGTGGGAGTGGTCGGTGTGCATGTGCAGATCGATGTCGATCAGCGGGCGGTCGCGCAGCCTGGCGAGCAGTTCGGGCTTGATCGCCGGGTCCCGGCGGCGGGCCAGCAGCGCGCGATAGGTGTCTTCGACGGCGTCGACCACCCGCGCGGGGCGTTGCTCGGCGCGGACCGTTCCGCCGGCAGCGCGCAAACGGGCCAGCAGCGCGCGATCGAGACCGAGCTTGGCGATGGCGTCGGCGATCGAGGACGGGCTGCGCACGTCGATCCGCAGGCCGCGGTCGTCTTGGCCGATGACCTCCAGGTGCGCGGCCAGGCGGGTCGCGATCGGCACCGCGCTGGCGGCGATCGCGCGCACGAGTCCGACGGGCGCCGGCTCAGCACCGTCGGAGGCAAACACGGCCACGTCGGCCCATTCGAGGAGCTCGCGCTCCTCGGCGGTGGTGCCGCCGGGCAGGAAGGTGACCTGCTTGGCGAGGTCGGCCGAGAGCGGCGTGGATGCCGAGGGGCCGCGGCTGCTCATGAGGCGCGCCTCCCACGGCAGGCCATCTGGCAGCTCTTTGAGCGCCCGCAGCACGGTCCGCATGGCGGCGCGCTCCTCTTGCTCGATGTAGGCGATGCGCAGTGGGGCGGGGCCCTGCTCGGGATCGACCTTGGATGGCGGCGCGGGCGAGTCGACAGCGACCGCGACGGGCGATGGGCGCACGCCTGGCGCGATCGGCGTGACGGTGCCTCCCAAGAGCGACTCGACCTCATGCGCCACGACGAGCGACGTGGCCAGGCGCGCGTCGAGGCGGCCGAAGCGCTGCTCGCGCATCCGCTTGGTGATCGGCGCCGAGAGCTGACGCTGCGGCGAGGCGTGGAACGTGGCGACGTTCAGCGCACCTGAGGCCTTGAGGGCGCTCGCGGGAACCGATGGCGGCAGCGGGTCGTGCAGGTGGCAGAGGTCGAACTCGATCGCCTCGAAGAGCTCCTCCAGCGCGCGCGTGACGTCGACGGGAACAACACCCTCGCGCCGCCCGGCGCGCATCGGCGCCATGGCTTCACCGATCGCCAGGACCCTAGGCGGCTCACCAGCGGCGGGCAGCAGCGACTGCGGATCGGACGCAAGCGCCGTGCGCACGGCGCGGATGGCGGCGCGGTCGCGCGACGGCGCAACGATCACCACGCGGTGGCCGCGTTCGGCGAGTCCGTCGGCCAGCAGGCGCGCGTGGCGGGCAGCCTCGTGCTGGTCGTCGATCGGTCGCGGGGCGATCTGTGCGATCAGGAGCGAGCCAGCGTTCGTCACGGGGCCCGAGTCTACGCCGCAGTG
>JAEMRF010000659.1 GCA_016463515.1 Solirubrobacteraceae bacterium
CTAGAGCGGCTCGGGGTCGAGCCGCTGCGCGCGGTCGATCCAGCCGACGAGCAGATCGGCGTCGCGCCGCGGCCCGTGGATCAGCGGCGGGCTCTGCTCATCGGTGAGCTCGAGCCGACCAAACAGCGGCACGAGCTGCGCCGTCGTTGCGGTGACGGTCGTACGCGCTGAGGTCCCCGGTTTGACGGCGAGGACCGCGAGGGGTTTGTTGTGGCCACCAACGACCTTCAGGGCGCCGCCGTCGGTCAGGGCGATGACGAGGTCGAGCGTGACGCCGGCGGTCCAGATGTCGTCGATCGCGCTGACCATCGCCCGCAGCGCTGTGGCTGGATCGACGCCGGCGAGTTTGCGGGCGTCGATTCGGCGGCGGCGCAGACTCGCGCGGCGCTTGCGCGCGGGCCGGGGGGCGATCTCGATCGGCTCCGGCCGGGGCGTTGGCGCGAGGCTCGCGTCCGGCGCGATCGGCTCGTCTTCGGCTGTCGGTGGCTCGTCGGTGGCTTCCTCGGGAACGGGGAGCGCGGCGACGGCAACGGCCTCGATCAGCTCTTCCTCGTCGGCCGTTTCGTCGACATCCAGCTCGCTTTCGATGTCGAGCGAGACCTCGTCGTCGGGGCCGGTGGCGCCGGGGAAGATCCGCAGGACCGCAGGCTTACTGAAGTACTCGGGTTCGGGGGTCTCGACGGCGCCATCATGGGCGATGCTCGCCTCGACGGCGTCACGAGCGGCCCGGATGCGGGCCTGTGCCTCGTCCTCGGGCTGATCCAGCGATGCGGCGACCTCCATCGTGAGGCCATCCGGCGCGCTCGCGGCTTCGACGGCCGTTGCTTCGTCGGCGGGCTCGTCGGCCTCGGCCGTGATCGGCCCCGCGTCGCGAAAGAGTTCTTCGGTGCGCTGCCGCAAACGCTCAGCCGCCTCGCGGAGCTGACCGAAATCGTTGGGCGGCGGCGCCGGGATGTCGACCGGCTCGCCGGCCTCGAGCTTGCGGATGCGCGCATGCGCCGCCGAGAGCGCCGCCTCGAGCTCAGCGATGCGCGCGCGCTGATCGGCGCGGTCGGTGCGAACGAGGTCGAAGAGGCGGTCGAGCGCGTACCGCAGCTCGTCGACGGCGCCGCCGAGCCCATCGGGTTCGCCGGCATCGCCAGGCGCCGCATCCTCCCCCACGCGCGAGAGCGCGGCGAGGATCTCGGTGAGGGTGCGTTCCGGGTCGCCGCTGGGCGGGCCGGGGTTCTCCGGTGGGCGGTCGGACACGGCGCAACCGTATCGCGCGCGGCCCGCGCAGGGCGCGGGCGTGCCGTGCGCCCGCGTGAGGGCGGTCTAGGCGTCGTCGTCGCCCGTGGCGGCGACCGCTGCGCCGCCAGCGACCAGTCCGGCCAGGACGACCACACCGACCAGCAGCTCAGGGGTGCCGATGGCGTTCTTGGCCTTGTGCTTGACCGTGAACTTGCTGGTCTTCCAGACGATGTAGCCAAGGGCGGTGTAGAACGGGCGCTTGCTCATGCGCAAAACCCTAGT
>JAEMRF010000660.1 GCA_016463515.1 Solirubrobacteraceae bacterium
GGGTCGGCGCCCATCAGGATGCGCTTCACCGGCACCTCGACGACCTTGCCGGAGAGTGTCCGCGGGATCTCGGGCACGGCCGTCACGCGGTTTGGCACATGCCGCGGCGAGCACTGCTCCCGGATCTGCCGGGCCAGGCGCTGGCGCAGATCGTCGTCGACCTCGCCCACGTCGCCGCCGGCCGTCACCACGAACAGCCACATCGTGCTGGCGACCGGATCCAGCGGCACGTCGACGACGAGCGCATCCTGGATCTCCGGCACGGCCAGCACCGCGCGGTAGATCTCGCTGGTGCCCATGCGCACGCCACCGCGGTTGATCGTCGCGTCGCTGCGGCCCCAGATGATCGCCGAGCCGCGGTCGGTCAGCTCGATCCAGTCGCCGTGGCGCCAGATCCCGGGGTAGGTGGCGAAGTAGGACTCAGTCAGGCGCGCGCCGTCGTCGTCGCCCCAGAAGTACAGCGGCATCGACGGCAGTGGCAGCGTGATCACGAGCTCCCCCACCTCGCCGACCAGCGGCTCGCCCTCCGGACTCCACGACTCGACCTTCGCGCCAAGCGCCGGGGCCTGCAGCTCGCCGGCGTAGACCGGAAGCGTCGGCACGCCGCCCACGAACGCGGTGCACACGTCGGTGCCGCCGCTCGTGGAAAACAGCCAGGTGCCCGAGCCGAACTCGTCGATCACCCAGCGAAACGCTTCGGGCGGGAGCGGCGATCCCGTCGACCCAACGGCGCGAATCGCGAGGTCGCGGGCCTGCGTGGGGTGAATGCCGGAGCGCATCGCGGTCGTGAGGTAGGCCGCGCTGGTGCCGAAGATTGTCGTCTGGGTGCGCTCGGCGAGGTTCCACAGCACGTCGCCGGCGGGGTCGCCGTCGAAGAGCACGATCGCGGCGCCCGTGTGCAGCACGCCGACCAGGAAGTTCCACATCATCCAGCCGGTCGTCGTGAACCAGAACACGCGGTCGCCCGGCCGAGCATCCAGGTGCAGATGCCCGTGCTTGAGCTGCTCCAGCAGGATCCCGCCATGGCCCTGCACGATCGGCTTTGGCAGCCCGGTGGTGCCCGAGCTGAAGAGGATCCACAGCGGCGCATCAAACGCGGTATCGGCGAAGGTGAGCGGCGGTGGGTCCTGCGGAAGCTCATCCGACCAGCCCGTGCCATCCAGGTAGCCGAAGCGCAGCAGCTCGCCGCCGACGGCCGCATGGATCGCGTCGACCTCGGCGGTGCGGTCAAACGTCTTGCCGCCGTAGCGGTAGCCATCGACGGCCAGCAGCACGGTGGGCTCCAGCTGGCTGAAGCGGTCGATCACGGCCTGGGCGCCGAACTCCGGAGCGGCGCTGGACCAGATTGCGCCCAGCGACGCGCACGCCAAGAACGCCGCGATCGTCTCGGGAATGTTGGGCAGATACGCCGCGACGCGGTCGCCTTCACCCACCCCACGCTCGGCCAAGACCGCGCGGAGCTGCGCCGTGGCCCGCTCGAGCTCAGACCAGGTCCACTCGCCGCTGGGCCG
>JAEMRF010000661.1 GCA_016463515.1 Solirubrobacteraceae bacterium
CGATCGCCCTCAGCTTCATGGGTGAGGACTCCGAGGCCGGCCGCACCGTCGCCGTCCGGTTGTCTGCCAAGGACAAGGCCTGGCCCTTCCTGAACCTGTTCTTCTGGAACCAGGGCCAAGAGCAGACCGGCTACGTCACCGACACGTACCTCGAGAAGCTCGTCGTGGCCGCGGGTGGCACAGCAGAGGACGCTGCTCCGCGTACGCCGAGCGCCGAAGAGGCCACCAAACTCAAGGAGATCGACGACCTCTCCAAGGCGCTCGCCGTCAGCGGCACTCCGTCCTTTGCCATCGGCAAGACGGGCAGCGATCCCAAGACCTACGAGAGCGTCCCTGTCTCCGGGAACGGCTCGGTCGCTGAGCAGCTGATCGACGCCGTCAACGACTTCGACGGCAACGGCGGCGTCTAACCGTGGCCATCCGCGTCGCCGTCGCTGGCGCGGCCGGCAAGATGGGCCTCGCGACCTGCGAGGCCGTCGAAGGGGCAGACGACCTTGAGCTCGTTGCCCGGGTTGACCCCGCGCTCGGGGTCAACCTGGCCGACGTGCTCAGTGAGGTCGACGTCGTGGTCGACTTCACCCGGCCCGACGTCGCCGTCGACAACATCAACGCGTGCATGGCGGCGGGCGTGCACGCGGTGGTCGGAACCAGTGGGTTCGATATCTCCAAGGTCAAGCCGGCCAACGGCGCCAAGGTCCTGTTCTGTCCGAACTTTGCGATCGGTGCCGTTCTGATGATGAAGTTCGCGGCTGAGGCGTCGAAGCACATGCCCAAGGTCGAGATCATCGAGCTACACCACGACGCCAAGCTCGACGCGCCCTCGGGCACCGCCAAGCGCACGGTCGACATGATCCGTGAAGCCAGCGGCAAGGTCGTGCAGGGCGTGCACTCGGTGCGCCTGCCCGGGATCATCGCCAATCAAGAGGTGATCTTCGGCGAGCTCGGTCAGACCCTCACGATCCGTCACGACACCACCGACCGCAAGAGCTTCATGCCCGGCGTGCTGCTCGCGGTCCGCAAGGTCGCAGCGATGGACCAAGACGTGGTGGTCGGTCTGGAGCACGTCCTCGACTAACGCCTGGCGGCCCGGTTCTCCGGGCCGCCCACCCGGCGTGGGGTGGGCCTGCGATACTGGGCTGGATGTCCGACCTCGGAGCGCTCCTCACCGCGATCGTCACGCCGTTCGCTGACCTGCCCGGTACGACTGGCCTGAAGCATGCGCCGGTCGACGAAGAGGCGTTCGTCAAGTTGCACAAGCACGTGATCGAGCAAGGCTCCGACGGCGTCGTCGCGTGCGGCACGACCGGCGAGGCCTCCACGCTCGACGACGACGAACACCTCCGCGTGATCGAGCTGGCCGTGCAGAACAAGCCCGCCGGCACCACGGTCATCGCAGGGGCCGGCAGCAACGTCACCGCCCACGCGTGCCACCTGACGGAGCGCGCCACCGAGCTCGGTGCCGACGCCATCCTCAGCGTCACGCCGTACTACAACCGCCCCAACCGGCGCG
>JAEMRF010000662.1 GCA_016463515.1 Solirubrobacteraceae bacterium
GTCCGGCGGCTGAGACCACGAGACGCGATCGTCGAAGGGCGAAGCTCACACGGCTTCAGGACGCCAACGCGAGGGCAAGCGAACTGAGACTCAGCTCGAAGCCCCGGAACGCACATACGCGGTGAGTTGCGCGGCCAGCTTGACCGAGGCTTCGATCTCTTCGCGACGGATCGAGACGCTCTCGATGTTCAGGCCGCACGGCACGCCGAGCCTGCGGCAGAAGTCGATGAGTTCGACCGCGGTCGTGGCCGCTTGGCCCAGAGAATCCTGGAGCGGGGTTGCCGAGTGTCGAAGGTCGTTCTCGATCCATCTCGGGACATCAACGCCGAGCCAGCGCAGGAACTCGAGCGTCTTCATCGAGCCGCACACCGAGAAGGTGAAGACGATCGGTACCGGGTCCAGTCCGCGCGCCTCGCACTCGTAGCGATAGTCGGAAACCAGGTCTTTGGCCGCGTTGAGGTCATAGACGACCTGGGTCACGAAGAACCGGCAGCCGGCGTCCTGCTTGGCGATCAGACGCACATGCTCGTTCTCGCGACGACGGTGTCGCTCGGGAATGGCAACGCCGCCCAACAGCAGGTCCGGGTTCAGCGCCGAGCGCATCGCCTGGGCATCGACAAGAGACACCGGAGCGACGGTTTCACTGGAAGCGGCGCCGACCATCACGGTCAACGTCTGGCTAGGGTCCTGGTTGCTGATCCACGTACTGAGCTGGTCGCGCCGGTACTTGCCGACGGCGCGGTAGACGATGACCGGGGCGCGCCATTCCTGGAGGAAATCAGTCCGGTACTCCGCCGGATCAATCGTCGGACTGAACGGGAACGGTCGCTCGTTTGGGTTGCGGTCACTCTCGTCGTCGATGTCGTAGAGCACCAAGCCGTCGAGCTCGAGATGACGCAGTCGGTCCAGGGTGACGCGGGCGATCTCAGGGAGCTGATCGACAGCCGTGGACTGCCGCGGCGGCGTCACGGCAAAGAGCACGAATCCTCCGCGCCGGTTTGCGATGCGAGTTACGAGGTCCACGCGGCGACAGTATCGGGCAGCTCAACGCCCAAACCCCGAACGGGGCGGATCGCGGCCTGGGACAGCTCAGCGTGGGGCAAGTTGTACGCCCATGAAGCAAGCGCCATCACTACGTGGTGCGCCCCAGCTGGGGCGCACCGACGCATTACTCGCGCACGTAGTGATGACGACCCGTGCCGTCGTAGCCACCGCCGTTACGGCAGCATCGCTTGAAACCGGCGCCTGCTGCCACAAGGACAGGGGTCGTTGTCGCCGAGCTTTTCGACGAGTTCAATCTCGCCACCCTTGATGGTTCGGTGGCCGCGCTTGACGCGTGCCTCCGAGGGGAACCCCTTGCGACGCTTGCTCATCGTCTCAAAAGGAGCCGAAATCGTCCTCGCTAAAAGGAAGTCTCGAGTTCGTTCTCGTTGTACATGATGCCTTCTCCTGCGTCGTGTTTCCGACGAGATCACGTTACGCGATCATCAGCCGATTGACCAACCGAC
>JAEMRF010000663.1 GCA_016463515.1 Solirubrobacteraceae bacterium
TACCTCGTGGAGGGCGGCCCGAGCAAGCAGCAGTCGCTCACCAAGGCGATGATGCTGAAGGACCCGGCGCTCTTCGACGCGCTCCTGCGCCGCCTCTCGGCGATCGCCGTGGCGTCGCTGCGCGCCCAGGTCGCCGCGGGTGCCCAGGCCGTGCAGGTGTTCGACTCCTGGATCGGCACGCTCAGCCGCCGCCAGTTCAAGCAGTTCGTGCTGCCGGTCATGCAGGACCTCTTCGCCGAGCTGGAGTCACTCGGCGTGCCACGCACGATCTTCGGCGTCGGCACCGGCCACCTGCTGGATTTGCTGGCCGAGACCGGCGCCGACTGTGTGGGCATCGACTGGCGCATCGACCTGGCAGACGCACGTCAGGTCGTGCCGGGCCGTTGTGCGATCCAAGGCAACCTGGATCCGGCCGTGATGCTTGCCCCGCAGGACGTGGTCGAGTCCGAGGTTCTGCGGGTGCTCGAGAGCGCGCCGGATCAGGGCTACGTCTTCAATCTCGGCCACGGCGTCCTGCCGGAGACCGACCCGGGTGTGCCTGGCGAAGTCGTGCGCCTCGTGGCCCAGCACTCTGCCAAGCAGACCCTCGCGTAGCGCCAGACGTCGCAACGCGGTTTGCTCGCGCCCGTAGGTCGCCGGCTCCGCTTGAGGGTTCCCTAGAGGCCCTAAGCTTGAGTCCGGAGTTCCGGCCGCATTGCTCCGGAGCGTGGTATTTCGCTGAGGTGCGTCTCCGTAGTCTGCCCCGATGCGCGAGCTTCGCCGAGCCTGCAACCTCCGCGAGATGACGACCGTGACCCACGATCCTGCCACCCGCATTGCTGTCATCGGTGGCGGCATCTCAGGTCTGGCGGCCGCCCATCGCCTGCTCAGCACCGCGGAGGAGGGCACCATCCGCGTCACGGTGCTGGAGGCGTCTGACCGCGTCGGCGGCTGGGTGCGCACCGAGACGTTCGCCGGGCGTCCCGTGGACTTCGGCCCCGATTCGCTGCTCGTGCGCACCCCGTGGGCAGCGCAGCTCTGTCGCGAACTGGGCATCGAGGACGAGCTCGTAGCGCCCGGCTCCGGCGCGGCGCGCCTGCTGATCGGCGGCAAGCTCAAGGTGTTGCCCTCGGGCATCCTGGCCGGCCTGCCCGGCGGACCGATGCCGTTCGTGCGGTCCGGACTGATCGGCCCGATCGGACTGGTGCGTGCCGGACTGGATCTCGTGCTGCCGGGCCGCGCGCGCGAGGAGGACGAGTCGATCGGCAGTCTGGTGCGTCGGCGGTTGGGCCGCCAGGTGCTGACCCGTGTGATCGACCCGCTGCTGGGCGGCGTGCACGCAGGCCGCTGCGACGACCTGAGTCTCGCCGCCACAGCTCCGCAGATTGCCGCCGCCGCGAAGGCCGACCAGTCACTCCTGCGTGGACTTCGCAAGACGGCGCCGCCCGCGCCGGCGCCGGGCGCCGCGCCCAAACCCGTCTTCATGGGGCCGCGCGGCGGCATGCAGCGCCTCTCCGACGCCCTCGTG
>JAEMRF010000664.1 GCA_016463515.1 Solirubrobacteraceae bacterium
GACCCGAACGCCACGTGGCTGGCGGCGTTCTCATCCAGGAGCGTGTCGTAGAAGACCGTCCCCAGCGGGCCGATCCGGCCGGCACCGTCGACGAGCGCGACTTCACCCAGGCGCGAGGCACCTTCGTCGCGCTTGAGGTACTCCTTGAGCACGTCGCCATGCTCCTCGGAGCGCACCTCGACGGCGACCCCGTGCTCGAAGCGCACGGTGAGCCCCGTGATCGACGAACCGCCGAGGACCAGCGGGCGCGTCATCCGCGCCGTGCCGCTCGTGCGAGACGGGTCCGGAGCCGTGAAGATCTCCTCCGAGGGGAGGTTCGGCGCGTGGTCGATGCCGCCGACCGTGCGCATCTGCGCGGCAATCCACGTGCTGGTCGGCAGCAGTCCGACGGTGAGGTCGGTCCCGGGGCCGCTGAAGTGCAGGCTGTCGAGGTGCAGGGCGGTGAGCCGACGTGCGACCGCGGAGAGGTGCGAGAAGCGCTCCTTCCAGACGGCGACGGGATCCGGCTCGTCGAGACGCAACACATGCCAGAGCTGCTCCCAGAGCTTGGCCATCGCTTCCGAAGCCGACATATCTGGGAAGACCAACTGCGCCCATGGTTCGGTCGGGCACGGCAACGCCGTCCAGTTGGTGGTCTGGTCGTTGACGACCTTGACGGCCTCGGGCACGAACGGCAGCGGATCTTTGCCGATGCGGACGGGGTCCAGGTCGCCCAGGAGTCCCGGGGCGGCCGGGCCGGTCAGACCGATCCGCGCAGCCCGAAGCTCGCCGAGCTGCAGGATGCGCTGACCGATCCACGGCGGGACGTAGTCGAGGGTGTCCTCTTCGGCATACAGCACACGCGCGCGCTTGAGGTGCGGGTCGAACCAGCTGACGTCGACGAACTTGGCGCCGGCTCGGTAGGCCTCGGCAGCGATCGCGCGAACGACCTGCTCCTTGCCGGGCTCACAGGACACCGAGACGACCTGCCCCGGTTGCACGTTGGCTCCGAAGCGGACGGCGAGGGCAGCGAAGCGGTCGAGGTCTGGCGTCATCACGCCGCAACATATCCGGCGAGGCGGCCTGACCGGGGTCGCCCTCCCGGACCCAGACCACCGTCGACCGCCTGACCCGGCAGACTTGCGAGCGTGAGCACCGAGTCTCCATCCGTTGCCGCACCGACCAGTCGACCGATCGTCTGGCGCGGCGTCCCGCTCCATCTCGTGATCCCCGCGACCGTGCTGCTCCTCGGCATCGCGCTGTTGTTCGCCGGGGGAGGCGCCGCGTTCTTCGGCGGCTGGTGGCTCGCAACGGCGCTGCCGATCGCCATCGGCGGGCTCTTCCGCAACCCGCGCCTGATCGCCATCCCTGCGCTCGTCTGGGGCCTGTGGCTCGTGGTCGGCGCTGTGGCCGGCCCCGACGCGAACTTGGCCAACACCCCGGTGCTGGTTGCGATTGCACTCGCCGCGATCGGTTCGGGCGGGGTCTACGTCGCGCAGCGCGCGGTGTTCCCCGCGACCGACCCAGA
>JAEMRF010000017.1 GCA_016463515.1 Solirubrobacteraceae bacterium
GGCGCGCGAGCGCCTCGACGAACTTCGCGTAGTCGTCGACGTCGCTGGGCGGGTGGCGCTGCTCCAGATTCGGTCCCTGCGCCCATTCCGGGGTCCACATCACCAACACGAGCACGCCGATGCCGGTCCGCTGCCCCTCGGCCACGGCCAAGTCAAGGTCGGCGGGCCATCGGTATGCCGGGTCAGCAGGGTCCGTTGGGCTTGCGGGGCGTGTCGGGGCTGTGGTGCGCCAGTTGACTTGGTACTGGTAGAGGTCGGCGCCGAGGTCTTGATAGATCGGGAACTGGGAGACCCCCGCCACCTGCGCTGGACCCCAGAGCGCCTTCTTGGGCGTGGCGGCGGATGCAGGTGCCGCGAGGGTCAGCAGCAGCAGGACGGTGCCAGCCAGCAGGCGCGCTACAGGTGACATCAGGGCCATCGAAGGCTGAAACCCGCCAGCATCGGCAGAAGAGCGCCCCGTCGTCATGCGTCGGTGGGGCCGCGCACCGCGCGCAGCGCCAGGCCACCGATCCCTGCGACCAACAGCGCCACCATGCCGCCGCCGATGAGCGCGGTCGTCGAGCCAAGTCCGCCAGCCTCGGTTGGCTGCGGCGCGGACTGGTCAGCTCCCGGGTCGCTCGGGCGCGAGGCGGTCGCTGCACCGGCATCGCCTTCGTCGTCGCCAGAGGCGCGGCGCGTCGCCTCGCCGTTGCCGGCGCTCGTCCCGGTCTGGGATTCAGCATCTGGCGTGATGCCCTCGCCGAAGATGGCGGCCTCTGCGCTCCCCTGGCTGACCCGCGCGTCTGCCGCGCCGCTGGCCTCTCGGCGTGCCTCGGCATGCGGCAAGGAGTACTCCTTGGCGGCGGGATCGCCCGGGTCGAGGGTGACGCCGTCTTCTTGGGCCATGGCGCCTGGTGCGGCAGACGTCGCGCACAGGGAGGCCATGAGCAGCAGGGTGCCGAGAAGGCGAAGCGGTCGAAGCGGCATGCTCTGCGAACCCTAGCTCCGCGGCCAGCGGGGAGAGCCGGTCGTGACGCGTCGGCCAGTGTGGGTGGTGCTACGGCCCCGGCTGGCCGGCGAGCGTGCGAAGCGCCGGATCCAGTGGATCGAGCCGGCTGGCCTGCGCATACGCCTGGCGGGCCTCATCTTCGCGCCCGCGGCGAGTGGCCAGGTCTCCAAGGAGCGTCCACGTCACCGCGTTCTGCGGATCCTGCGCGAGGGCCGCCCGCAACGCAGCTTCGGCCTCGTCGGCGCGGTCGAGCCGGGCCAGCGCAGCCGCTTTGGCGTAGTAGGTCCGAGGGGCGCTGGCGTTGAGCCGCAGCGACCGCTGTGCCTGCGTGATCGCCTCATCCGGGGCGCTGGCGATCGACGCCACCGCCCGGGCGCGGTAGTAGTCGGCGAAGGCTTGACGGGTCAGCGTGGCGCCGATCGTGGCAACGACGAGTGCGAT
Organism: Solirubrobacteraceae bacterium; assembly: GCA_016463515.1. Lineage (GTDB taxonomy): Bacteria > Actinomycetota > Thermoleophilia > Solirubrobacterales > Solirubrobacteraceae > JAGIBJ01. The sequence goes on from JAEMRF010000017.1 coordinate 1,430, forward strand.
CGAGATCGCTGCCAACAGGCTGCCGCGCCGCGCGCCGACCGTGAGCTCCGTGCGCGGGCTGGCGTCGTGAACGCCATCTGCGTCGGCCGCAGGCGCTGCGGCTCGGGCGTGTTCGGGAAGCCGCAGCAACACTGCGGCCATCAGGAGCGCGACGGCCGAGGTGCCCGGGATGAGGTGCATCCAATCGACCGACGTATGCGCGAGCCAGGTCACAGGAACTCCCACGGCCGCCACGGCGACGGCTCCCGTCGCCGTGGCGGGGCGCACGAGCCGAGCGGACTGCACCGCTGCGGCGAGGAGGCCGGCGAGCGCCGCTAGCAGTGCGATCCCGCCAGCGACGCCGAGCTCGGAGAGCACCTGAAGATGGATCGAGTGCGGCTGGCGAACGGCTTCGACGACTCGTCGCTCGGCGTACCAGACGTGATCGAAATTGCCGGCACCGATGCCGCGGATCGGCTCCCGCTCAAAAGCCTGCCATGCCACCCGCCAGTACTCGTAGCGGTTGCCCGCCCCCGACGCGAGCCGTTCGCTGGCCGTGACCCTCGTCGGGCTCGAACCGCCAGCTGGGTCCACGTTCGTAAACGCCGACCACTGGCGGTCCAGCGTGTTCCCGATGCGATCGCTCGAGACGACGGCGGCAAGCAGCGCCGCTGCGGCGAGCACCCCCACGGCCAGGCGCCCCGCCCGCTGGAGCGTGGTCGCGGCAGAGGTGCTGAGGCGGGACTCCAGTTCGGCGACGACGCCCCAGGCCACGCCAGCAATGCCAGCAACCAGCAGGAGGCGGATGGCCGCGCGCTGCACCGTCTCGGTGGGCGTCACGCCGCCCGCTGCAAGGGTGGCGTCGTAGATCGAGAGCAGCGGTCCGGAGATAGCAGCGACGCAGACCGCCAGGAACGCCAACGCCAGGGCGCGGCGCAGCCGCCCGGGCACGACCACCAGCACCACGACGGCCGAGACCACGGCCGCGAGCGCGGCTCCGCGGGAGGACGAGAGCATGACGAGCCCGGCCAGGCTGACCGCACCTGCCATGCCCAGGCCGGCCAGCCAGCCACGCCGCTGCTCCACCGCAGGCATGCAGAGCCAGAGCCCCATGAGAAACACCGTGGCCAGCGCATTGATGTAGCCCAGCGGCTGGTGCAGTCGCCCGCCGAGGAAGAGTTCCGCGGCGTCGGGGCCGAGCATCCGCGCCACCACGTACGCCGCGACGGCCAGGGTGCCGGTCGCCAGTGCACCGACGGCGATCAGATCTCGCCGTAGTGATCGAACGAGGACCAGCCCGAGGCCGGTGATCACGGCGAGCACGAGCCACCGATTCCCGGTCGTGATCGCCAGGTCCGCGGCCTCTGCCCAACCGGACGACAGCAGTGAGAGCGCGCCGATCGCCGTGAGTCCGCCGAGCACCAGCCACGCGGGCACAGGGAGCCGCTGCGGGCGCCGGATCGCCCCCATGGCCGCAACGACGGTCAGCCCCAAACCGATCGGAACCCACGCGTCGCTGTTGTAGTAGGCGCGTGCCAGCGGGCTGAGGGCGGCGCCGAGCGCGAAGAGCACCAGCGCCGCATCGCCGAGCGTCAGCGGGTCGGGACGCTCGGCACGGCGCGCATTGGCGGCGTGCAGTGCCTCGGCGGGGATCTCGATCTCGCCGGCGGCAAGCAGTTGGTCCTCTTGACGCTCCAACAGGGCGATCGTGCCTCCGGCGACCGCCAAGCCCACGACCGTCACGGCAATCATCGCTGCGGGGCCGATCCCGAGCGCCACGAGCGCGATCGCCGCAATCACTGCCTGGGCGCCACCGAGCGAGAGCGCGACCGCGCGTGCAGTGCCCAGCCGCCGCCGGGTGCGGTGGGTGAGATGGTCGCGACCGCCGGTCAAGACCGAAATGCCCTTGCGCCTGCGCGAGACGATCACGAGCGCGGTGTCGAGCGCGGGAAGTCCGACGAGGAGCAGGCCGGCGGCGAGTGCCTGCCAACCGTCGGCCGCCACACCAGCGCCGCTCATCACCATCACCGCGACGGCAAAACCGATCGGCATCGAGCCGCCGTCGCCGAGGAAGATCCGTGCTTGTGGTCGAGCGATGTTGTAGGGCAGAAAGCCCAGGCAGCTCCCGGCCAGTGCCGCACCGACCGCCACGAGCCAGGTGTCCTGCTCGATGACCCCGAGGATGGCGATCGCTGCCGACGTCGTGATCGCCATCGCGCTCGATGCGCCGTCCATGTTGTCGAACAGGTTGAAGGCGTTGACGACGGCCAAGATCCAGAGGATCGTGGTGGCGAGGTTGAGCGGTTCGCTGCCCAGGTCCCAGCCCAGCCCCGCGGCCCACATCAGGATCGCGAGCGCCGTCTCCACCACGACGCGCAGCAGCGGCGGCAGGTGACGGCGATCGTCGATCGTTCCCACGACCCACAGCACCGCAACGCCGCCGACGAGCGGGACGGTGCGGGCAGGATCGCCAGCGAGCGCGAGAACCGCCGCCACGAAGGCCGCGAGCACGGCGGCTCCGCCCAGGTAGGGGATGGGCTTGGCGTGGCCCTTGTAGCCCTTTGGCCGGTCGAAGAATTCGAGCCGGCCCGCGGCGCTGATCGCCACCGGAGTCAGGGCATAGGCGGCCGCAGCCGCAGCCGCGAGCGCAAGCGCGAGACGAACCTCAGCCGTCATCGGGCGCCCATCTAGCCGAGGGCGCGGGTCTTTTCGAAGGCGACGACGTCGCGCAGGATGTCGTCGAGGGTCAGCTCGGCCCTCCAGCCCAGCGCCTCGTTGATCTTCGTGGTGTCCGGGATGCGACGGCGCATGTCTTCGAAGCCTCGCGCGTAGGCCACGTCGTAGGGGACGGTGATGATCTCTGAGGTGGATTCGGTGGCCGCGATCACGCGCTCTGCGAGACCTCGGATCGTGATCTCCTCAGTCGAACCCACGTTGAAGACCTCGCCGTAGTGCGAGCCGCTCTCGACCAGGCCGATGAGCGCGCGAACGGCGTCGTCGACGTGCCCGAAGCAGCGCGACTGGTCGCCGTCGCCGAAGACCTGCAGATCGCGGTTCGAGAGCGCGCTACGGATGAATCGTGGAACCACCATCCCGTACTGCCCGGTCTGGCGCGGGCCGACGGTATTGAAGAGCCGCACGACGAGGGTCGGGAGTTTGCGCTCCTGCCAGTAGGCCACGGCAAGGAATTCGTCGATCGCCTTGGAGCAGGCATAGGCCCAGCGGCCCTTGGTGGTCGCCCCCATCACCAGGTCGCCGTCTTCGTGGAACGGGAGCTGCGTCGATTTGCCGTACACCTCGGACGTTGAGGCGATCAACACCGGTGTGCTCTTCTTGGCGGCCTCGGCGAGGACGACCTCGGTGCAGTGCACGTTGGTCTGGATGGTCCGCACCGGCGATTCGACGATCAGGTCGACGCCCACCGCGGCAGCCAGGTGGTAGATCACGTCGGCGCCGTCGACGAGCTCAGCCACGAGCGGTTCATCGATCGCCGAGCCGATGGTCAGCTCGAAGCGATCGTGATCACGAATGTGGTGGATGTTGTCGATCGATCCCGTGGAGAGATCGTCGAGGACGTGGACGTGATGGCCTTGGGCCAGCAGGGCGTCCGCCAGGTGCGAGCCGATGAATCCGGCCCCGCCGGTGAGGAGGGCGCGCATAGCGCCCCATCATGCCGCATCGGCCGGGGGCCCCGCGGGGTCGGTCCGCCATGATGCGTCGGTGTCTGCGGCAAGTGGCAACGGGGTACCGCTGGTACGCAGCGTGCGGTGGTCGCTGGTCTATGCGGTGCTCTCACGCGGCGCCGTGCTGGTCAGCGTGCCGATCGTGCTGCAGCGGCTCGGCGCGCCGACCTATGCGGCGTGGGTCATCTCCAGCGCGCTGATCTACAGCCAGGGTCTGGTCGATTTCGGGGCGGGTACGGTCGGTCGCCGGTTCGTCGCCGAGTCGGCGAGCCAGGACTCGCGGGCCGGGGTGGTCGCAGTGCTTCGCACGATGGTTGCCTTCTACCTCGTGCTGTCGGTGGTGGTCGGGGGAGCGCTCTTCGTGCTCGCGCCCACCATCGCGGGCTGGCTTGCCGACGATTCCGCCGACCAGGTGACCGTCCTTCGGTATGCCGCAGCGGCATTCTGCGCGACCAACGCAGTCTTTGTGCTCGCGGCCGTGGTGGAGGGGTCTGGGCGTGTCGACACCTCGTATCGCCTCCAGTCGGTGGGGGCGGTGCTCATCGTCCCGTTGCTGTTGGGTTCCGTCGAGCTCGGCGCGGGTGTTCACGCGATCGGCATCACGTGGCTGGTTCCGCCGTTGCTCATCAGCGTGTTGTTGGCCCGCGCGGTCTGGAAGCTGATCGTCGACCTCGATCCTGGGGCGAGCAGCGACTTCAGCCTCCGCAGCCTGCTCGGTCTCGCAGGCGGATGGCAGGTGTCGGCTTGGGCGGACTTTGCGTCGTTTCAGCTCCCGCGGGTCATCGCGGGTTTTGCCCTGCCGGTGAGTGAGCTGGTGACGCTCGATCTCGCCCTGCGCATCGCCCAGCTCGTCGTGTTTCCGCTGTTCGCCGCGTATCCCGTGGTCCTGCCGTTGGCGGTCCGCACCGAGCATGCCCATGGGCGAGCGGCCTTGCGCGGCTTGGTCTTCGAACTGCAACGCGGCGTCCTGGTGGTCGCGCTCCTGGCTATGGCCATCACGGTGCCGGTTGCTGGCGTGCTGATCGAGACCTGGACCGGAGGTGGCGCGGCCCGCGTTGACGCGATCGTGACCTTCCTCATCGTGTTTGGCGTCACCAGTCATGCCAGTACGGGCATCGTGTCTGCGACGCTGGTTGCCCTGGGCACCGTCCGCACGATCGTGCTCTACAAGACCGCGCAGCTGGCGCTCTGTCTCGTCCTCGTCGTCCCTGGCAGCGCGCTCGGCGTGGTGCCGGCGGCGGCCGCGCTGGCCATAGGTCTGGCGCTTCCGGCAGCGTGGTTCCTCTGGCAGGGCTTGCGCGAGGTCGGCGTGGCGCAGCCGTGGCTGGGCGAGCCGGTGGCTGGACTGCGTCTGCTCGCCGTGGCGGCTGCGTGCGCAGCGGCGGTGACGGTCGTCGTTGGAGCCACCGACGGCTCCCCGCCGCTGCTCGGGCTCCTCTCGGGGATCGCGTCCGGGAGTGTGGTGGCCGGGCTCGGCCTGCTCTGGCTCGACCTCACACCACACCAGGTGCGGTCGCGCATTCGGGCACAGCTCGGGCCCGCCGCTCCCGTTGGACCGGCAGCTCCGACGCCCCCTCCTGTTTACTAGCCGGATGCGTCGGCCGATCATCGTCCACGTCATCACCCGGCTGATCGTCGGCGGTGCCCAGCTCACCACCATCGAGGTGTGTCGGGGGCTGGCCGACGCGTACGACCTGCGGCTCGTGACGGGCCCCGAGCTCGGCACGGAAGGCTCGCTCATGCAGCTCGCCGCGGAGGCCACCACGCTGGAGGTGCTCCCGGAACTGCGGCGCTCGATCAATCCGATGTCGGATGTCTACGCGACGAGGGCGCTGCGGCGGCTGCTGCGCACGATCGATCCCGACATCGTCCACACCCACAGTTCCAAAGCCGGTGTGATCGGCCGCGCTGCCGCCCGCGGGTCGCGAGCCAAGATCGTGCACACCGTGCACGGCTGGGGCCATACGCCCGACGATGCTCCGACCAAACGCCGCGTGCTCGTCGCGGCCGAGCGCCTGATGGCGCGTGGCACTGACGTGTTGATCGCGGTCTCCGACGACGTGCGCGCGGAGGGGATCCGTCAACGGATTGGCCGACCGGGCCAGTACCGCGTGGTCCCCGAGCACGTGTCGATCGAGCCGGTACATCCGGACTTCGCCACGGCCCGCGGCGAAGCCCGCGCATCGCTCGGAATCGAAGGCGATGGTCCCGTGGTCGGATGGGTGGGTCGCCTTGCCCCGCAAAAGGATCCTCACACCCTGGTGGCTGCGATGACCCAGATCGCGGCTGCCCTTCCGGCCGCTCGATTCGAGCTGATCGGCGACGGTCCGATGCGCGGAGAGGTCGAGGCGTCCGTCGCCGAGGCCGGCCTCACGGCACGGGTGCGATTCCACGGCCTGCGACATGACGCGCGCTCGCTCTACTGCGCCTTTGATCTTGTCCTTCACCCGTCGCGGTGGGAAGGCCAGCCGCGTGTGGTGCAGGAGGCGCTGGCTGAGGGTGTGCCCGTGGTAGCGACCGAGGCTGCGGGCGTGAGGCAGATGATCCAGGACGGAGTGAGTGGCTACGCGGTGGCGCTCAGCGATCCGCAGGCCATGGCGAAGGCCGCCATCGACGTCTTGACGGATGCGTCGATGGTCGCCCCGCTCAGCCGGGTAGCCCTCGAGCAGCTGTATGCGACCTCGGGCGCTGATCGTGCCGAGGCGGGCCATCGCGAGATCTATCGCGAACTGCTGGAGCAGCGGTGAGCACGCCGAAGCAACTGGGCGGATTGACCGTCGCGATTCCGGCACAGAATGCGTCGGCCACGATCGGGACGACGATTCGCAGCTTGGCAGGGCAGGTCGGCCCTGACCTGCAGGTGCTCGTCATCGACGACCGCTCGTCCGACGACACGGCCACCGTCGCACGGGCAAACGCAGGCGGGCTTGACCTCACGGTGTTGCCTTCGGGTGCACCGGGAGCAGCTGGTGCCCGCAATACGGCGCTGCGGGCGGCCGCGCACGATTGGGTGGCGTTCCTGGACGCCGACGATCGTTGGCTCCCAGGCGCCGCCGCCGCCTTCGCGCACGAGATCGCGGCCGCCCCTGACGCCGTCGCGTGCTTCGGTGCTGCCCGCCATGTGCAGGCAGACGGCACACTGATCGCGGTGTTCCGCGTTGACGCGGCCTTCGCGACGACCGAGGGACTCGTGCTGCGCCGGCTGCAGCCGACGACCAGCGCCACGGCGGTACGGGCGGCCGCAGCGCTGGAGCTGGGCGGCTTCGACGAGGGCTTTGCGTTGCCCGCTGGCCTGGAAGACAGCGACCTGTGGTGGCGCCTGTCCCAGCGTGGCCGGTGCATCGTCCAGCCCCAGCCACTGTGCGAATACGTGGTCGACGACGCCCGCCTACAGACGCGCAGCACCGCGTGGCTGCAGGATCAGCGCCGCGATCGCGAGCGCTGCATCGCGCGGCTCCAGGCCGCGCTCCCGGCACGGCTGGCGCGGGCCGGTGCAGCGCAGCACTACGCCGTCCTTGCGCGCTACTGGCTCGCCGCCGGGCAGCCGCGGCAGGCGCGCGCCGACGCGATCCGCGCACTGCGCTTGCGGCCCACCGCCGCTGGCGCGGCGGCGCTCGGGCTCTCGCTCGTTCCGCCCCGCGGCATCGGCGCGCTGCGGTCGGCCCGCCGGAGTGTCCTTCGCCGCCGGCCGGGGGGCTCGGCGTGAAGGTCGCCGTCGATCTTCGACGCAACACCTGGGCGCCGGAGTACGGGATCTCGCGCTACGGGCGGAGCCTGTTCGGCGCCCTTCAGCGCTACGCGGCGTCGACCGCCACCGATCTGACGGTGCGGGCCATCGACCTCGAGGGCTCGCGTCTTTGGCCTGCGGCGCAGCAGCTCAGCGTGCGCTCAGGGCAGGGCATGGGACGGCGTATGCAGCAGGAACAGCTCGACATGCGGCGCATCGGGCCCGCCGATGCCGATCTCCTGCACCTGCCGTGGTACGAAGGGCCGGTCGTTCCGCGGGTGCCGTTCGTCTTCGTCCTGCACGATCTCGACACGCTGGTGGCCCGCGCGACCTATCGCTGGCGGTTTCGGGCGTATTACAACACGCTCCTGCGGGTCTACGTACGTCGCGCACGTCGAGTCATCACCACGTCGCAGGCAAGCGCCTCAGAGATCCGCGCGCGCTGGCCGCAGCTCTGCATCGATGTGATTCCCAACGGCGTCGACCCGATCTTCACGGCCGACGGACCGGGCCCGGTCGACGCGCCCGGTACCCCGTATGTGCTGTATCCGGGCGGATATGGCCCCCGAAAACGCCTCGCGGATCTGCTCTCCGCCTTTGCAGTGGTTCGCCGTACACACCCCGAGCTGCAGCTCGTGATGACGGGGACGCCGCCACCAGAGCTGCGTGCGCAGGTCCACGCGGCGTTCCCGTCCGGCGGGGTGCGGTTCACGGGCTACGTCGAGGATCCTGAGCTCGCGGCGTGGTACCGCGGCGCGACGGTCGTGGCCTACCCGTCGTTGCTTGAGGGCTTTGGGCTGCCGATCATCGAGGGCTTTGCGTCCGGTGCCCCTGTGGTCGCAACGGCGGTGGGCTCGATTCCCGAAGTGGCTGGTGGCGCGGCACGGCTCGTGCCCGTCGACGACGCTGCCGCCCTGGCGCACGCGCTCGGCGGATTGGTGTCGTCCGCAGACGCCCGCGCGGAGCTCGTGGCGCTCGGACGGGAGCGCGCCAGAGCCTTCGACTGGTCCAGCGTGGCGGCCGCCACGGTGGACACCTACCGCAAGGCGCTCGCGTGACCGTGCCGAGCGAGCCGCCGCGCCCGGCGATCTCGGTCTGCGTCGCCGTCTACCGGCACCACGACGCACCGACCGTCGCCGACCTGGCGCGCTCCATTCCCGCTGCGCTCGATGGCCTGGAGGGCGAACTGATCGTCACGCTCAATGGGATCGACGCGGAGCAGCTCGACCTCGCGGCCGACGTCGTCACGGTGCCGCTGGAGACCAACCACGGCGTGGCGATCGGGTGGAACCGTGCCGCATCGGTCGCCCGGGGCGAGGTCGTCTGCTTCGTCAACGACGACCTGGTCCTTGGACCTCGCGCTCTGCGGCTCCTCGTCGAGGCGCTGCGCGCCCACCCCGACGCGGCGGTGGTCGGTCCGCGCGGCGCCCTCTGGAACATCGACGCCGCCCGTCACACCACCTACGTGACGACCGCGCACCGTCCGCCAGGCGACGTGGTGGAGTGCGACATGGTGTCGGGGTTCTGCTTCGCGGTCCGCCGCGACGTCTTCGAGCAGATCGGCGGAATCGACGAGGCCTACACACCGTGCGGCTTCGAGGAAATCGACCTATGCACGGCCGTGCGCGCCGACGCGGGCCGCCGGGTACTGGCCGTGGCTGGTGTGGAGTTCAGGCACGAGTTTGCGATCTCCGCCGCTGACCCGCGCACCGTCGTGCGCTACCTCGGCAAAGCGGAGACGCTCAGCTCGATCGAGCGGCGCAACCGCGCCCATTTCCTGGGCAAGTGGCGCGGGCGCGGCATCACCAGCGTGCCGGTCGCCGAGGCCGACATCGCCCCAGGGCCTGCACGCTGGAAGGTCGTCGCGAATCGCTGGCGTCGACGCGTTCGCAGCCTCAGGTAGCGGAGAAGGTCGCCAGCGCTTCGCCGACCGTCCGGCCAGGCACGGCAGCGTCCCACCGCGTCGCCGCCGTAGCGCGCGCTGCGGCCGACATCGCCACGAACCGATCGGCGTCGTCAAGGATCGAGGCGATTGCGTCGGCTACCGAGGCGAGATCGTCGGCGGCGACGAGCCGACCCACCTCAGGGCTCACCAAGTCGCTCACGGCGCCGCGGTCGAAGGCGACGACCGGCCGCCCCGCAGCCAGCGCCTCGACGATCACCCGCCCAAAGCTCTCAGGCTCGGTCGAGAGGTGCACCAGCAGATCCAGTTCTGCGTAGATCGCCGGCATGTCCGCGGCCGTGGCCTGGGTGAGTCGCACGGCGCCGCGCGCGGCATCGACTGCCTCGCGCACCTGAGCGGTGTAGGACGCGGTGTCGTTGGAGGCCGAGACGTCCCGTCCGACCAACAGGCCTTGGAGCTCGGGGTGACGCTCCGCGCGCAGCTGCTCCACGAGCCGCAAGAAGCCAAGGTGATTCTTCAGTGGCACCAGGTCGCCGACGAGCCCGATGGTGCGCGGTCCATTGGGTGAAGGTGCGGTGATCGCGAGCAGCGGGGCGAGCTCGATCCTGGGCTCGCGCAGATCGACGTTGGCGCGCTGCAGCAGCGGCTGGTGCGCGGCTCGGGGCGAAAAGCTGAGCACGATCTGCGCGCGGGTCGACGCGCGGGCCCACAGGTTGCCAAAACGCCCTGCTGGGACGATCTCGTGCACCACCCACGCGAGCGGTCGGCGCCGTGCGGCGCCCGTGACGAACACGCCGAGCTGGGCGCGGAGTCCGAGGGCGACGATGGCGCCCTGGGTGGTCCTGATGGCGCGGCGCAAGCGCACCGCGTAGGCAAGGAGGGCTACGGCCGCTTTGACCTGGCTCACCACCGTCGGCGATCCGAAGCGGGAGAGGTCCGTCAGCGACCGCGGGATGGGCACGACGACGATGTCGTCCGTCAGTGCACGCACCGCCGTTTCGAGCTCTCCATGGCCGGGCAGGACGGCCGTGATCTGTACGCCTCGGGCCTTGGCTTCGGTGAGGAATTCCAGGTTGAAGACCTCACTGCCGCCAACGAACGGTGCGCTGAAGACGGCCGTGAGTCTGCTCACGGCTTTGCGACGCCCTTGCGCACCGATTCTGCAAACAGCGCCTGCGCGACGGCCTCGGCGTAGGCCGATTGGAGTTCGAGGTCGTCTGCCGGGGCGTAGTCGATCGTGCCATCGGGGCGGCGGTGGTCCAGTGCCGTGCGCACGATGGGACCGGATTGCCGAACATCGGGGTAGAGCGCCGTCGTCCCGATCGCGAGGGGGAGCCCAATACGATCGCGTTCGAGGTCGAGGGGATCGCCGGATTTGCGGAACGTCCCGGCGACCATCGCGGGGACGCCTGCGCCGAGAATGCCCTCGCCTTCTTTGGTCCCAGTGCAGTCCAGCGCGGTCAGCGTTGTCGCCCACTGGTCCAGCGTCATGGCCCGCTGGTCGGGAGAGGTGTCGGCGTACCACCGGCCAACCGCCGCCTGGGCGTCGTCGACGCCCGCTACAGCCTGGGTCAGTTGCGTCTCGGTGTCGGCGCCCGCGACATCGGCGGCCCGTGCGAAGAGACAAGCGGCAAGTGCGGTCTGAGCGATGGAGCCGAACCCGCCCCTGGATGCCAACACGATCAGACCTTTGTCGCCGTCGGTTCGCCAGCCGAACTTCGAGGTCTTGGCGAGGTCGGCCAAGCCGCGCACCGTCTCGGCGTAACGCTCGTTGTCGGTCACGGAGTAGGCGCCCGCAAGGGCGATGCCGGCGCGCAGCGACGTCAGTGTGCTGAGTCGATCGGGGTCGGCGCCTGCACTGAAGCCAGCCGTTCCGCCAGGCTTCAGTTGGGCGTCGAGCAGGGCATCTGCGAACGTCTCCACGAGTCGGCGGGAACTCGGGGAGCTGGTTGCGCGGTATTGCTCGACCGCCGCGTTGGTGAAGCCGACCAGCGCGTTGGGCGACAACACCAGGGTGTTCTCCTGGCCGAACGTCAGGAGCTTGCTGCTGCTCGTGCGCAGGTCGGCGAGGGTTGCCGCACGGGGCGGCGCGGTGTCGGCGAACCGCTCGTCGTGGCTTGAGCAGCCCGCCAGAAACATCGCGATGCCGCAGCTCGCAGCAGCAATCCCGCGGCTGATCTTGTGACTTACGGTCATACCGTCCTAGGTGGGTCGTCGGGGGCACCCCAACCGAGCAGGATGAAGCAGCACGCCACGAGAATGACGCCCTCTGGCAGCGCCGCGCGCCCGATGGTCAGAGACATCAGCAACAGACCGGTAAAGAGCAGCGCGCCGACACGCGCTCCGAAGACTCGGCTCCGGCGCAGTGTCCGCCACATCGCGACGGCGCCGACGGCGGTCAACAGCGCCAGCCCGAGGAGCCCGAGCTTGAGCCCGACCCACACCGGAAGCACGTGTGACCAGGCTGCCTCGACCTCAGCTCCTGTGGAGTCGCGGGAGGTGAAGCGTCCGCCGAGTCCCTGGCCGATCATGAGGTCCTGCGTTGGGAGGCGCAGGAAGGTGCGGATCTCGTCCTCACGAAACCCGAGGCCTTCGCTCTGGCTTTCGGGGGTGACGAAGCGGCTGGCGACGCCGGACACCGCGGTCGCTGCCACCACGATGATCAGGCCCGTGACCAGGATCATCACCGCTTGCCGCCCGCGTGGGAGGCGGTCTCGTTCCCAACACAGCACCGGCGCGAGCACCGCGAGGAGGCAGAGCACGAGCAGGCTCGAGCGCGTGCCGGAGAGCAGCACGGCGACACCACACAGCGCGCTGATTGCGGCAAGCGTGGCGTTGAACCACGTGGCACGGAAGTTCTCGACGAGGGCCACAGCGGCGGCAGGCACCAGGATCATCAGGGTGTCGCCGCCAACCAGAATCGTTCGCTTGGGCTCCGTGGCGAGTTGGGTCGCCTGGGCGCGGTCGTAGGTACCGATCGCCCACAAGTCACTCACGTGCAAGGCAATCGCTTTGAGCGCGACGAGTCCACCCAGCCCGACGAGGCCCATCACGAAAAGCCGTTCGTGCCCCGGAACGGTGCCCCGGGCGGTATAGAAGGCGCCAGCGGCGAGGAAGATCAGTCGCGCATCGGTACGCCCGAGTTGATCGGTCGGGTAGCCGTGGGCGAACCACAACGCGGCGAGGGCCGCGAGAGCGAGAGCGACCCAACGCCAGGGCCAAACCACAGCTCGCAGTGCCGCCCCGGTACGCACGGTGCGCAGGACTTCGGAGGACGAGGCCACGCCGAGAGCGGCGGAGAGCACGACGAGGTCAAGTGCACGAAGTCCGTTGAACGGAGCCACCACGGTCGTTCCGAGTTCAGCGCGCAGCTCGGTCCCAAGGAGCGCTGCGCCGGCCACGGGAGCCAACGCAGCGGCCCAATGGCGTCGATGCCCAAGGAGTGCGGTGGGGACGACGCAGGCGCCGACGCAGAGCCAATAGGCCGCGAGTGACCCCGACAGGAGAAAGACGAACCAGCTCGCGCCGATCAGCCCGAAGCACGCCAGCGTCGCCCGGCTCAGGCGAATCGCTGGCCGCGTCTGCGTGGTGGCTGAGTTCACGTCGGTGCGTGAAGTGCTGATGAGAGGCTGCGGAATGGAAGTCTGCTCGTCGGTGGCGTTGCCGTCTGACTCCCAGCACGTCCCGACCGGTGCCGGCGCGACCTGCTGGATCGGGGGCCGGAGGCTGCTGTCGTGGTCGACGTCGGCGGCTGGTCCGGTTTCGCTGGACGCTACCTGCGCGGCAGGCGGGGCGCGACGAGGCTCAGGATCTCGTCGATCCACCGGCGGTGCTGCGACCGATCGAGGCTCGCAGCTCAGGTCAGGGAGCTGGAACGCGCGACTGGCTCGGCGAATGCGGCTTCGAAGTCCTTCCAGAACAGCTCGGGTGCACGGCGGATCGTCTCAGGATCGCTGCGGGCGGGCTCGGGATGGCTTGCGACCCCGACGCGGTCGTTCATGACGATCTCGCAGCCGCACAGCGCCGCTTCGACGGGCGTGCGCCCCATCGGCTCCAGCCACCGCGGAAGGTGAGCGAAGATCCGGGCTCGATTCATCAGCACGGGGACCTCCTCGTAGGGCACGTGACCGAGGTAGGTGCCCTGCACCTCGTGACCCAGCGCGTTGGGCCCAGCGAACGTCATCCGATCGGCACCGAAACGCTCAATGAGTTCGTAGTAGCCCTTCGCTTCGCTGATCGTTCCCACATAGAGCACGTCGATGTCGCGCTCCAGCCCCAGGTTGCGGAACCTGTGCGTGTCGATGGCGGGGCGGCTGATGATCTGGTGCGCTGGCAGCGGCACATCGAGCACGGCCTGGATCGCGTCACGTTGGCGCGGCGAATTGAAGATCGCGGCGTGGGCCCGCGAATAGAGGTCGTTGGCGTGGCTGCGGCTGCATTCGGCGACGCATGCCGAGCGATCGCCAAGGCACGGCAGATCCAACAGGCACACATCGACCCACGCCTGTTCGAAGACGGCTGCCCGCCCAGTGTCGAGTGCAGCGTCGATGACCCGGCGAGGAATGCGCACCGGCCACTCTGGGATGTTGCGCAGATCCATCAGCACGATGGCGTCGGCGGTCAGGTCGATCTCGAACTGGCGGTGGATCTTGAACTTGCGCAGCGCACGCTGCGGCCGGCGCCGCAAAAAACCGTGGATGCTGATCTCGTGGCCGAGCTCGCGGCCCGCGCGGATGAGCTCGCGCTGGGAGAGTTCGCCGCCGCCGGAGTAGATCATCGGGTCGATGAATCCGGCCCACGCGATTCTCATCGCAGCCACCTTGGGGGCGATGGGCGGCCCGCCGCCTGCCTAGGCACGCACGACGCCTCGAGGAAGGACTCCCCGCAGGTCCACGACCACCGGGGCCCCATCGAGCAGGGCGGCGTGGTCGATGTTCGGGTGGGCGGTCAGGATGACGGCGATGTCGCAGTCATCGACCGCCACCTCGGCAGGCTGGCTCTCGAGTCCGAGCGCGGGCAGCTTCGGCACATACGGGTCGCTGTAGCGGATGTCGGCGCCCATCCCCGAGAGTTCGTCGATCACCTTGAGCGCGGGGCTCTCGCGAACGTCGCCGACTCCAGCCTTGTACGACACGCCGAGGATGGTGATGATCGAGCCGCGGACGGGTTTGCCGACGTCGTTGAGGGCTCGCACGATGCGGTTGGCGCACTCGTACGGCATCTGCTGGTTCACTTCGCCAGCGAGCTCGATGAACCGCGTGGTCAGGTCGAACTTGCGGGCTCGCCAGGACAGGTAGAACGGGTCGACCGGCAGGCAGTGGCCGCCCATCCCGGGGCCGGGTTCAAAGCGCATGAAGCCGTACGGCTTGGTCGAGGCGGCGTCGACGACCTCCCAGATGTCGATCCCCATCCGCTCGCAGAGCATCGACATCTCGTTCACCATCGCGATGTTGACCGAACGGAAGATGTTCTCGTGGAGTTTGGCCAGCTCCGCGACTTCGGGACTGGAGACGCGCACCAGCTCGTCGCACACTTCGGCGTAGAGCGCCTCGGCAGCATCGCCGCACGCCTCGGTCAGGCCACCGACGATCTTTGGGGTCGTGCGCAGGGTGTAGTCGGTGCGCCCGGGATCGACACGTTCAGGGGAGAAGGCCAAGGGATAGTCGACACCGGCGACGAGCCCGGAGGTCTTCTCCAGAATCGGAGCCAACAGGTCTCGGGTCGTGCCCGGGAAGGTGGTCGACTCGAGCACGACGAGCTGGCCGGGGCGCAGGATTCGCGAGAGCGACCACCCAGCGGCTCGGAGGGGCTGCAGGTCAGGCTCGCGGTTCTCAGAGAGGGGCGTGGGTACGCAGACGATGAGTGCGTCGGTGCCGGCGAGCGGCTCATATGCCGTATCGGCCGTGATGCGGTGACTCACCCGCTGCAGGCGTTCGGACGGGATGTCCTCGATGTAGGACTCACCGCGCTTGACCCTGGCCACGCGCTCGGGCGCGAGATCGACTGCGACCACGGAGTGGCCAGCTTCAGCGAAGGCGACGGCGAGTGGAAGTCCCACGTAGCCGAGCCCGATGACCCCGACGTTCAACTCAGCACTCCCCCTGTACCCCGCTGCACCTTCGATGCAGACGGCCCTTGGTGCAACGCTATCGGACGGGTGCCGCTTCGCAAGAAAACGTGAGCGGTCATCACGGCCCGGCAGCTCGTCACAGTCTGGCCAGGGTGTCGGTGTAGTCGGTCACCGCGGCTGAGAACTGGTCGATCCCACGGGCGGTCACAGCCCGAAGCGACTCCCAGGTCGGCCGGGCATCGTCGACGAGGCTCGGCAGCTCGTCGAGGCGGTCCACGCGGTCCATCACCGCAGCGGTGAGGTCCGGCTCGGCGAGATACGGCACGTCCCAGGATGAGAGACCGATCGTGTCCGTCAGGCTGGCAGACCGTTCGTCATAGCTGATGTTGATCGCGGGGATTCCGAGACTGAGGCACGGCACGAAGGCATGGAGCCGGAACGACACGACGAGCTGGGCGGCCTGCAGAAGCGACAGGTAGTCGTAGACGTCGTCGGGCAGGACGTGTGGCACGTCGGGAAGCGAGGATGCGAACTCAAGGTCGCGCTTGTCGTGACAGAGCAGGTGGACGGGCGCGAGGCCTCGGCTTTCCAGGGCGTCGATCATGCGGCGCAGTTCACCGTGGAGTCGAGCCTGGTCGCCCGGCGGCACGCTCATCAGACTCGGGTTGCGGATCGAGAGCAGGACGGGAGCGTCGCTGATGCGCGCGCTGGGCGCGGGCGGCGTCGGCAGCAGCTCGTCCAAGAACAGCGTCGGGCAGCCGCCGAGTTCGGCGTCGTGGATCCCGAGGGAGCGCACGTGGTCCAGCGTGGCGGTGTCGCGGACCAGCGCCCCGGAACTGGCGCGGTGCAGGGCCTGGATCTGGTGGTCGGGCATCGCGTCGGTACGCCGGTGCAGACGGCCGCGGTCGTCGAAGATCCGGCCGTAGGAGAGGCTCAACAGGAGCATCGGCGGACGCAGCGCCGTGAGCGCGTGCGGGTCGAGATCCAGCTGGCCGTTCTCGTAGAGGTTGCCGCCACCGACGACGACCCCGCGCGCGAACCGGTTCATCTCGTGCGTCGTCTGCGCGGTCATCCCGGAGAGCGACCCCTCCTCATCGCTCTTCTGCGCGGGGATCGGCACGAGATTCAGTGACGACCCGAACGCCTGGCGCAGCAGACCGCGCGTCGCGACGTTGATCGTCTCGTTCCCGACGTTGAAGCGTCTGGGGCGCACGCAGTACACACTCGACTGCGTCGGCAAGGTGCGCATCACGCTGGCACCCGATCGGCCGCCGGCCAAATGTCGACCTTGCTGGAGATCGTGAAGTAGAGCCACCGCCGCCGGCCGTCGAGCTTGGTGATCGCCGTCGGGCCGTGGAATCCCTTGTTGGAGTTCAAGAAGATCACGCCCGTGTTGTGGCGAGGCGCGAAGGCGGCGGTGCGCTCGGGGTCGTGGCACCAGCGGTCGTTGCGGAAGTCGTTGTCGCGGTAGAGCGCGAGTTCTCCACCTTCAAGCCCTTCCTCGTCGGCGTCGGAGAAGAACAGGATCCCGCCCACGATTCGCCGTCCCCAGTCGAGGTGGACGAAGTCGCGGTAGCCGCCCTCGGCCTTGGATTGGAAGTCAACCCGGGTGAAGACTTCGTTCGGCTCGGCATCGGTCGAGAGCACCGCCAGCTGCTTTTCGGCGCGAGACTCCACGAAGGGAATGAGCTGGGCCGTGTCGGCGTCGACGAGGCAATCGGCTGCGCGCATGTCGGCGGAGAATGCCTGCAGGACCGAGCGCACGAAGGGCTCTCCCGTGAGCTCGGCGTGGAGCGCTTGCCAGTCCGGATCCTGGAGAATCTCGGCGTAGGCGGGGTCCCCGGTCGTGATGCCCCATTCGGCGCCCTGCAGCACGAGTCCATCGGGAAACTGCATGCGATCGTAGGCGTCGGGTGCGACGAGCTCGTCGATCACGAGATGCGGGTGTGGGTCGGCAACGTAGCGGAAACGCATGTCACGACGATCATGCTGCATCCGCCGGATCGCGTTAGCCCAGTCTGGGCCGGATTCGCCCCCACAGGGGCAGTCCAGCCCGCAGGAGTCGTGGGTGCTGCGGGAGCCGGCGTGCCACCATGCGGCGCACACCCGTCACCGCGATCAGGTTTCTCAGGGCGAAGAGCCCGCCGTGCGATCGTGCGTGCCGCACGTACCTCCGCGCCCCCGGCCAGTCACCGCGCCGCAAGCGGATGCCGGCCTGGGTGAGGTAGGACTCCGTCAGGCGCGCACGACGGATCTGTTCCGCCTGTGGAGAGTCGAACGCCAGGCGTTCGAGGGTTGCCGCGTACCGAGCCGCGGTGTTGCCGGTCCACGACATTTGCCCTGCATGCAGGCGGTACTGCACGAGTTCGCGGTCTACGTGGTGAAAGCCCCAACCGCGCTGAGCGGTGCGCAGCCAGATGCTGATGGCGCCGGCCAGGTGCGGCTCCAGCGGGAGGACCTGCTCACCGTCGAGATACGCCTCACGGCGCAGCACCGCAGCCGCGGGCGGGATCGAGCGGTCGAGCAACGCGACGACGACCCCCGCTTGATCGCCGGTGGGAAACGGCCATGGGCGGCGAATGGTCTCCGTGCCGGCCAGCATCACGTAGTCGCAGAACGCCACGCCAAGCGTGGGGTCTCGGTCAAGCACGGGCACGAGCGTCGAGAGGAACTCTGGGTCCCACGCGTCGTCATCGTCGAGCAGCGCCAGGTACTCGCCGCGAGCGAGCGAGAAGGCATGGACGAGGTTGGCGGTGGCACTCGGTGGTCCGGGATGTTCGGACACGCGCACCCGTGGATCAGAGAACGCTCCCACCAGCTCGGAAGCCAGGGGCCCATCGGACGAGATGATGAGTTCGAAGTCGTCGAACCGCTGCGCGAGCACGCTGGCGACCGCGGTGCGCAGCGCTGCCGGGCGGTTGACGGTCCGGATGCAGACTGAGACGCGAGGCTGACTCACTCGAGCGCGAGCCTACCGGCGCGCCGGGCGTGCTGCACCGCCGGACGAGCCAGGAGTGCGGCGATCGCCAGGGACGCTGCGCAGGCTCCAGCGAGCACCGCCACCTGGGTCGTGGGGAACACACCCGCGGTGAGGCCGCTGCGGATTACGTCGACCGGCACGTGGAACGGCAGCACGCGGGCGATCGACTCCAGGGGCGCAGGCAAGATCGTCAGCGGGAAGTACACGCCGCCGAGAATGGGCAGCAGCACGCCGGAGAAGCTGCCGACTGCTCCGGCCTCGCGCAGCACCATGAGCAGCGCCAGTAGCGCCGTGCTGAGGGCAAGCAGAATCAGCGTGGCGCCGACGAGTCCGACGGCGACGGCAGCCAGTCCTGGGGCGGTGAGGGTCACGTCGGCGCCGAACACACCGACCCCGACGAGCAGCACGCCGATGGCGAGCACCATGCCGCGGGCCAGCTCGAACGCTCCCTCGCTCAGGAAGACGACCGCCGGACGCGCCCGGCCACTCATGAGGACCTCGAGCGATCCGTCAGCGATCCGGGCGGTCGAGCTTGCCAGCACGCGGGGCACGGCGCCGTGGATGCGGACGATCGTCAGACCGGCCAGGACGAAGGGGAAGAAGTCCTGCCCCCGGTCCAGGTACTGCGCCAAGTAGTAGAAGACCACCGCGGTCATGAGCACGGCGAAGAGATCGAACAGCAGCGCAGGTGTGCGCGTGCGCATCACGAGCCAGTCACGCCACACGCACACGCGAAGCAGGTTCATGGCGTGCCGCTCCCATGCCCGGCGAGCAGTCCGGCGAGTTCGTCCTCGCTGGTCGGGGTCTTGACGTCGATCGCCACGCGCCCGTGGGCGAGGAGCACGGCGCGGTCCGTCAACGCCGTGGCCTCGGTGAGCGAGTGGGTGGAGATCAGCACCGTCCGCTCGGCACGGTGGCGATCAAGGTCGGCGACCAGCTCGGTGGCGGACTGCTGATCCAGGCCGGCGGTGGGCTCGTCGAGCAGGAGTACGGGCGGGTCGTGCAGCAGTGCTCGGGCAATGGCGAGGCGCGCTCGCATGCCCTGCGAATAGGTGCCCACGGGGCGGCCGGCGTGCTCACTGAGCCTGACCTCGTCGAGCCGTTGTCGCGCGGCGCGGCTCGCCTGCTTGGGCGTGAGGCCTTGGGCCACGCCGAACACGACCAGATTCTCCAGGGCACCCAGTCGTAGGGTCCACGCGCTTGGTGAGGAGAGCACGGCGCCGACGACCCCGGCGAGCTGCCGGTGCCCGACCGCTGTGTCGGTTCCGTCGATGGTGGCGGTCCCCGCGTCGGCGACGAGCCGGCTGGCCAGGATCCGGAGCAAGGTGGTCTTGCCGGCGCCGTTGCTCCCGAGCAGCGCCACGATCTCGCCGCGCGGTACGTGCAGTGAGAGTCCGTTGAGCGCGTCGCGGCCGGGAAACCGCTTCACCAGCTGGTCGCAGGCGATCATCACGCGCCAGTGTTCCAGTTGGGGGCGGCGCCGGCCGGGTGCCTGGACCCACCTGCGCCTGAGCGGTGCGGCATAGACTCGGTGCGTGAAGCGCTGCTTGGTCGTACCCGTTGCGGTTGTCGTCGTGCTGCGCTTGGCTGGGACGGCTGGAGCAGCGGCGCAGGCCGTCGAGCTGACGCCCGGTCCGTCGCGGGATTCGCCGGTCTTCTCCGTGAAATACACGGGCAGCTCCAAGACCGAGACGACGTATCGGGCGACGCCGCCGAACCCCGGCGGCGCTGCCGATCTCAACACGGCACACGACCGCGGGCGGGCGAGTTGGGCGATCACCTTCCCTGGCGGTCTGTCGGTACCCAGCTGTGCCGGGGAGGGGCAAGAGCTCTGCGCCGCGTTGACCGGGGTTGCTGGTGCGCGTGGCAAGACGTCTGCCTCAGCGGACATCGACCACGACCACGTCGACGGCCTCTACGACCAACTCGATGCGTCGTCGCGTTGCCGCCTGCGCTCACGTGCGGTGCCGCGCAAGGGGCTGTCGGCTCGGATCGACGTGGTCTACGACGGTACGAAGGACGCGTTCGTGGTCACGGCTCGCAATCCGGTGTCGGAGGCGCTGATCATGCTGCCGGCAGCGTGCCCGGATCCGGTCGACGGCATCGACCGGATCCTCTCGAACTACGCAACCCCTGGGTTCAGCTTTGCGCGGGAGTGGGGCGCCGACCGCTGGTTCTCCGCGGAGCCCGTCGCGATTCCGGCTGCAGCGTGGCATGCCAGCTCGCGCATCCGGCTGCGTTTTGGGCCCGCAGTGGCTGCCAGGCCGCCGCGCGACTGTGCTGCGCGGTTCACCTACGAGCGCTGCCGGACCAGCGGCAGCTGGTCCGGGGTGCTCACGTTCACGGCGCGGTGAGGGCGATCCACAGCATCCGCGCGGCGGTCGCCCTCAGCCCTAACTGAACGCGATCGGTCCGGTCGGCACGCCGTTGTTGAGCTCGTTGGCGGTGATGATGTTGTTGCCGAACGAGAGGATCTGGCCGCCCGTGAGGGCCTCCAGGCCGATCAGGTTGCCGGTCACGCTCGAGTTGCTCAGGCGCACCGTGGCGTTGGCGCCGGTGGCCTGGACCCCTTGCCCGGTCCCGCTGACGGCGCCGTTGTCGTCGATCGTCGTGTTGCGGACCGTGACCTTCGCGCGCCCGATCGAGGCGTCGGCGGCGAGGCCGATCCCGTTGTCGTCGATCGAGCTGTCGGAGATCACGACCTTCCCGGTGATCCCGGCGTTGTTCGGACGCACGCGCACGCCGATGCCAGAGTTGCCGTGCACGTCAGTCCGGCGGATCTGCACCTTGCGCGAGGTGCCGTCGGTCTGCACGGAGTCGATGCCCGCAACGGTGAAGCCGGTGATGTCGGTGTCTTCGATCCGAACCGTGGCCGCGTTGCCGAGGATCCGAATACCGGAGAGGCCGCTCCCGACCCCGTTGAGACTCAGGCCGCGCAGGGTGACGCGGATGTTCGACGAGCTGCCGGCGATCTGGATGCCGTTGGAGCCGGAGGCCAGGATGCCAGCCAGGTGTCGGCCGCCGTCGATCGTGATCGACTTCGTGATCGTCACGGCCCCGAAACCGCCGTCGTCGAGGGCGTCGATTTCGCCGCCGTTGGCCGTCTTGGAGATCGCCCCCGCGAAGGTTTTGCACGGCGCCGTGCGGCTGCACGGGTTGGCATCGTCGCCGACGCCCGAGACCCAGGTGCGGGTCGCCTGAGCTGAAGCGCCGGCCGGGATCGCGGCCGCGATGAGCAAGAGTGGTGCAACGCCGCGAGCGGCGCGCTGAGCAGCGCGAGGGACCATGGCGCCATCGTAGGCGCTGGCGCGCCGGCCATGGTGCTCCTGGCCACATCGGGCGCCTGGCGCCCGCTGGGCAGCAGGCGCCGGGAGGGCGCCCACTCGCTATCGTCGCCGGGCGCCGTCCTCGCTGGCGCGCCCACCCACTGCGCTATGCCTGTCGCCATCGTCACTGGATCCGGAGGCCTGATCGGCTCGGAGGCCGCCCGCACCCTCGTGCAGCGTGGATTCGATGTGATCGGCATCGACAACGACATGCGAGCCACCTTTTTCGGCGCGGCGGCGTCGACCAGTGGCACCACGCTGGCGCTCACCCGGGAGCTTGGTTCCGCGTTTCGGCACGAGCCGGTCGACATTCGAGACCGCGACGCGATCGAGCGCATCGTGTCGGGCGCCGGACCGGCCTTGGAGCTCGTGGTGCATGCGGCGGCGCAGCCCTCGCACGACTGGGCTGCGCGCGACCCCCACACCGACTTCACCGTCAACGCCAACGGCACGCTCAACCTGCTGC
>JAEMRF010000665.1 GCA_016463515.1 Solirubrobacteraceae bacterium
CACTCCCATCTGAAGATGACGGGCAGTTGGTACACCGGCCGGGTCGGCGCGCGGTGGCGCCGGGCACCACGCCGCGCCTGGCTTGTGTTGCGCGCCCGGGAGCATGAGGTCGTCCAGTTCGACGGCCCGTTGCTCGAGCTGCTGACGGGACTGCGCTCCAGGGTCGACCGGCGGCTGGCCAACCTCGGTCCCGACATCCTGGCCGAGGCGTTCGACTACGACCGATTCCTGCACCGCCTTCGGGGCGACGATCCCACGCGCCCGATCGGCGACGCGCTGCTGGATCAGCAGACGGTGGCCGGGATCGGCAACCTGTGGAAGGCCGAGGGGTGCTTCGACGCGGGACTCGACCCTTGGAAGCCGCTCGCGAAGACCTCCGACGAGGAAGTCGTCGCGGTGATCGACGCCGTCCGCCCCCGAATGGCCGACTCCGCACGCGGCGGCATGCAGATGCGCGAGAAACACATCTACCGGCTCACGCACTGCCCTACCTGCCGGGGGCCCGTGGCCGTCCGTGGGCAAGGCGATGACAACCGCATGACGTATTGGTGTCCGCAATGCCAACGATGAGGCGCCCTGGGGTGTACGTTGCCGAGATGGCCTCAACGGTCACGCAGCGGCGCCGCAAGCGGCTCAGTGCAGGGCCAAGGCCGTGGCACCATCTCCGCGCCCCTGAGGCGCCGGCGCGGTTCCGTGGCCCCGGGCAGCCCACTGCCGTTGTGGGCCACATGGGCGCCCCAGCCGTCGCGCCGCCCAACTCGCCGGAAGGGTTCTTGGCGGCGCACCGCCTCGGTGCC
The DNA here is from genome assembly GCA_016463515.1 of Solirubrobacteraceae bacterium. Classification (GTDB taxonomy): domain Bacteria; phylum Actinomycetota; class Thermoleophilia; order Solirubrobacterales; family Solirubrobacteraceae; genus JAGIBJ01. The sequence continues at coordinate 798 of JAEMRF010000665.1, forward strand.
GACGGGATCGAGCTCGACCTGGTCGCCGTGCGCGGAGGTTCCGTGGTGGTGGCGCACGACGAGGGTGTCGTGGCGGCCACCACCGACGTGCTCCCGCTCGATGAGCTCGAGAACCTCTTGGCATCGCCGCCGCTGTCGGCCACGCCGGTCCTCCTGGACGTGAAGTCCGGTGGGATCGAGCGCGCCATCGCGGCAGCGCTCACCGGCGCCCGGCTGACCCCGCGGGCGATCATCTCGACCACCGACCCTCGCGTCCTGCGGGCGCTGCGATTTGCCTCGCCCGGAGCGACGCGCTCGCAGACCTTCCCGCGGTCGCGCCGCGACCCGCAGCGCAGCACCTTCTCGCGCCGCTTCGCTGAGCTCCGCCGACCGTTCACGCGGGCCCTCATGCCGCTGATCGTGCGCCGAGCCGTCCACCGCCACGGTCTGGCTGCGGTCACCGTCAATCACCAGCTCGTCACGCCGGCGCTCGCCAAGATGCTGCGCGAGCGCGGCGTCGAGCTCATCGTGTGGACCGTCGACGACCACGACGAAGCCCGCCGGATGCTCGACCTCGACGTCGACGTGATCATCACCAACGATCCCGCCGCCATCTTGCAGGCCCGCAGCGAACACCTCGCCCGCGAACACGGGGCACACGCCTCGACGGCCGCCTCGGCGGATCGCACCTGAGTCTTCGGCCGAGGTTGCACCTCGTCCACGCGGCGT
>JAEMRF010000666.1 GCA_016463515.1 Solirubrobacteraceae bacterium
ACCGAGCCCGTGAGCTTGATGCGCGGGGCGTCGGCAGCGGTTGCGCCTTCAGGCGCGAGTTCGAGGTAGAGCGGCGGGAGCTCGCCAATCGCGGACTGCTCACCCAGGTACGCAGAGCCCACGAACGGCCGGGACTGCAGCGGCGTGATGATCGTTACGTCGCCAGCTTTGGAGCCAGCGGGGCAGGTGTTGGCGGCGCCGGAGTCCTTGGCAAACTGCGCGGCCGTACAGAGCGGAAGGCCGTTGGCGCCCGAAGCAACTTGGGCGCCGATCTCAAGGCCGGGCGGAAGGGTGACCTCTGCGTTCTTGAGGAGCGCGGCCCGCGGCCCGGACGTCGTCTGACCGAGCGTGACCTTGACGTTCGTCGCGGTAGGCACGCCAGGACGCTTCTCCGTGGTCGTTACGTCTACCGCCGGGAGGAACGGAAGGGACTCGCACCCGGTCATCGTGAAGGCGTTGGAGTCCATCGAACTCTCGTTGCCGAGCGAAGTCTTGACCGTCATCGAGGCTTTGGCGGGCGTCGAGCAGTCGGTGCCCCACTCAGCGAAATCCTTGCTCAGCGTCGGATGACCGGTCGCGCTACCCCAGGCACGGATCGCAAGCGCCTCCAGATACAGCGGGCTCGGGATCACACCCGGAAGCAGCTGTCCCTCGGGCGTAAGCGTGTCTTCCGGGAACGCAGGATCGAAGTAGTAGGCCACCTTCGGTGCGCCCTCGACGACAGTGCTGACGCGCCCCGTTGGCGTCAGCGCCAGCTTGACCACAAACTTGGTCGGAAGAATATTGTCTACTGGCCGAATCGCCACGCCGAGACGAGCAAGCTCGTTCGGACCGTGCGGCAGGTTGTAGACGATGCCGCCATCGCTCAGGCTGCCGGTCGGATTCGGAAACCCTCCGGTCGCCAGGTGAGTACGAACGCTGCCTCCGTCGAACCGGAGGTCCGTTGTGAGGCGCGCGTAGACAGTGCCGGCAACGGTGTTGGCCGGGCAGCCGACATCCAGGTAGTTCGTGAGCCCGAACTGCTCTTCGGTGCAGCTCGGGAGACTATCCGGGTCGCCGGCAAAACCAGCAGGCAGTTCAATGATCGCGTCCTCGAGGTCCTCGTCGGTACCAGCAGTCCACGCGTGCGTCCCGGCCCGATCGGGCACCGGCGGGTCTTCTTGGATTCGGAAGCCGGCGGTGCCAGTCGGCGAGGTCCGAACGACCCCTGCCTCCATGTTGGGCGTAAGCGTGAATCCAAAGCAGAGGTCGTTCGATGCACCAGCCTGGAACTGCCCGGTGAGCATGTCCTTGTTGCGCATGTTGGCCGGGATGTAAGCGGGGTTGCCTGGAAGGCCTCGCCCCTTCACATCGAGAGCGCGACCCGGATCAAATGGCTCTGCGGTGCCATAGATGAGGCGACCCGCCGGCTCGGGCGTGCACTGCGGCTCCGTCGACGAGATCGGCTTGGCGAACACGCTGGTCAACTGGACGTCGTTCGGGCCGGCCGGTGCCGCGTTTGCGG
>JAEMRF010000667.1 GCA_016463515.1 Solirubrobacteraceae bacterium
CCGCTGACGACGGATTTGCCGTCGCCGGACTGGAGCAGGACTACGGCCTGGCCGTCGCGCGGTTTACGCCTTCGGGCACGCTGAACACCGCCTTTGACGGCGACGGCATCGCCACGGTGCCGCTCACCGGCCCCAGCGGCTACATGCAGGTGACCGGCATCGCGACGGACACCGGCGGCAACCTCTACGTCGTCACGTTCCGCCCGGACGACACCACCGCCGTCTACAAGCTCTCGCCAACCGGTGGACTGGTCTCGGGCTTCGGCACGGGCGGCGTTGCCGTGCTCAGCGGCTCGTATCGCTATCCGGGTGGTCTGCGGCTCAGCCCGGACGGTTCGCGTGTCTACGTCTCCACGGCGCAGAACAGCGAACTGCAGGTCACGGCACTGAGTTCGTCAACGGGTGCCTTGGAATCCGGGTTCGGCGGTGGTGACGGCGAAGCCACGATCAACTTGGGTGCCTCTGCCAACGCAGCCGACCTCGTCGTGCGGCAAACCGACGGCAAGATCTTCGTCGGTGGCTCGGCCATCGCCGCACCTGGCGGGCCGACGAGCTCGATGATGGTCGCGCGGTTCACGCAGACCGGCTCGCCCGACGGATCCTTCGGCAGCGGCGGCGTTGCCCAGCCATTCCTCGGGAGCTCCGCACAGGAGTCCTCCGCGTACGACCTGTTTGCGCTGGCTGACGGCACCACCTACGTGGTCGGCAGCGGCGATGCCAACGCGTCGATGGCGATCGCCCGCCTGACCGACACCGGCGCAAACGACACGGGCTTCAGCAACGGCGGCTTGCTCACCGACTTCCTCACGAACACCTACTCCCGGTGGGACGGCGTCAACGTGCAGAACGACGGCGCGATCGTCGTGACGGGCGGACGCCACCCCACCGGCGGGTCGTCGTCGGCGATTACCCGTCGATACACGGCGACCGGTCAGCTCGACACCACGTTTGCCGACGGCGGCTCGCTCGTGCGCACCAACACGTCGCAGGCGTTTGCCCTGGTTCCCCAGACCTCCGGCGACGGCCGGTACGTGTCGGCCGCCTATGAGAGTGACCCGGCCGATAGCTCCAAGTCCCAGCTCGTGCTCACGGGCATCAAGCCCAACCTGTCGTCGAGCGGTGGCGGCGGAGGTAGCGGTGGCACGCCAGGGGGCGGCGGAACGCCCGGTGGCGGCTCCACGCCGACCCCCGCGCCGGCTCCGGCCCCAGTCCCTGAGGGCTGCACTCGCTCGGTGGTCGTCGGCCCGCTCGAGGTCGTCGGCACCTGCCTGAAGCGCGAGGGCATGACGTGGACCACCTCCGCAGCGGCGACCGTCGGGGGGCTCTCGTTCGTGCCCAATGGGGCTGGCGCCAAGCTGATCATCGACCCGCTGAACCTGCGGATCGCCACGAGCGGCAGCGCGAAGATTGTCTTCCAGGCCAGCCTCTCCGGCCGCTCCGTAGGCCCGGTCAAGCTCTACGAGGGCGCCTTTGACTGGACGTTCCAGTACAAGCCCGACCTCAC
>JAEMRF010000668.1 GCA_016463515.1 Solirubrobacteraceae bacterium
CGAAGGCGAGATCGCTGAGGGCGACGTCGCAGAGGAGCCGGCCGCCAGCGCCGACACCGACGCCGACGCTCCTGCTGAGGAGCCGGCCGCCGAGGCCGACGCCCCCGCTGAGGAGCCGGCCGCTGAGGCCGACGCTCCGGCCGAAGAGGCCTAAGCACTGATGGGAACTGGCGCCGCTCCAGCTGCGAGCGGCGCCATCCCCTTCATCGGGCTCACCGGCGGGCTCGGCGCAGGCAAATCGACTGCGCTGGCGCTGCTGGGCGAGCTGGGCGCGGCGACCATCTCAGCCGACGCTGTCGTCCATGAGCTGTATCGAGGCGAGCCACTTCGCACGCTCGTGATCGAGCGGTGGGGTGACGGCGTTCTCCATGCCGAAGGGCATATCGATCGCAGCCTGATCGCCGAGCGAGTGTTTGCTGCGCCCGAAGAGCGCGCGTGGCTTGAGGGCGTGATCTGGCCACTGGTCGGGCAACGCATGGCCGAGTTCCGTGAAGAAGCCGATGTGCGCTTCCGGCTCAACGCCGAGGACGCACCGCGTGCGGCTGTGGTCGAGACGCCCTTGCTTTTTGAGGCGGGTATGGCGCCCCTGTACGACGCCACCATCGCCGTCATCGCACCCGAGGAGGTGCGCGCGCAGCGCGCTGCCGCCCGCGGCCACGCGGCCGTCTCCGAGCGCGACGCACGGCAGCTGTCGCAGCAGGAGAAGGCCGACCTGGCCGACTACGCCGTGGTCAACGACGGCTCCCTCGAGCATCTCCGCGAGCGACTCGCGGCGGTCCTCGACGTGATCGCGCCCGTCTAAGCGCTAGAGCCCGGCGGGGTGGCGGGCCGTGAAGCCCGCGCTGGAGCGCATCTCGCTCGTCCAGCGGGTGCCGCCGCTACGCAGCGCCGTGGTGTCGAACCGGCGGCCGTCGACCACCATGTAGGCGTGGCCGCCGTGGGCGTAGACCGTGATGCGCTGGCCGACGCCCGCAACGCCCCAGCTCATGAACCCCCCGGACGTAAGCGGTGAGCTCAGGAGCCCGCCAGCCGCGAGAGCGTAGGAGATCGAGCCAGAGCAGTCATACCCGCCGCTGCTGCCGCCGTGTCCACCGCCGTACACGTAGGGCGTGGTCGCAATCTCGTTGGCCGCGTTGACCACGCGAGCGACCACGGCGTCGGCCTGGCTTGAACCGGTGATCCGCGGCGCCTGCGCGGTGGCACCGCTGGCATCGGAGGCCGCACGGGTCGCTGCGATCTGTGCTGACTCGGCTCGCCGGATGCGCGATTGAAGCGTGCGTAGTTTGGCTTTGTCGCCGTTGGCCTTGGCGAGCTGACGGGCCTGGCGCTGCAGCAAGGCGCTGCGCACAGCGTTGGCTTGGTCGCGGTCCTTGGCGGCGGCGACGGCGAGCTGCTGGAAGCGCTTGCCCTCCTTCTGCAACGTGGCCTCCTGCTCCTCAGCGTCGCTGCGAGCGTTCCGCGTCGCGCTGAGCGCGTTGGCGTTCTGCTGCTGGACGCGATG
>JAEMRF010000669.1 GCA_016463515.1 Solirubrobacteraceae bacterium
CGTTTGCCCGCAACGACGAAAGTCAGCGCGCCTGGCGACGGCTGGACCGCTGGCGGCGCGGCGACGTGGCTGCAGCCGACGACGGCGGCGCACCAGGGACCGACCACGAGTCCCGCAAGAGCGCTTAAGGGCGCAGAGTCGCCAGCGCTCGGGAGCATCACGCTCACGCGTCGCCGGCAGAGATAGTCGGTGCACGGCTCATCACGCAGGCCAACCGTCGACTGCTCAGCTCACCGATCGAAAACGCGTCACCATCACCGTGATGTTGGGCCTGCCGGGCGCTGTCCAATTACCCTCAGGCGTCATGTCCGCGTCGCCGCCCACGTTCGTCAGTCCCCACGAGGTCCCCCGCATACCGGAGATGCCGTCGGCGGAGCGACGGCGAAACGTTCGCATCATCTGCGTCGTGGTGCTGGTCGCCTGGCTGTTGGCCTTCTGGATCGGCTTTGAGCTGCAGATCGACGCGCTGATCATCCTGGCGAGCCTCCCGCTGCTGCTGGCGGGCTATTCGCGGTGGGTCAGCGCGGAGCGCCGAGCCCTGGGTTGGTGGGTGGTGAAGTCGGCGTGGCTCGGTGAGCGCGCCAAGCCGCCACGGGGCATCGTCGCCGCGGTGGAGCTCCACGAGCGCTGGCAGCGGGAGGATGCAGAGCGGCAAGCGGCCGAGCTGGCCCAAGCCCAGGCCTCCCAGGCCACGCATCGCCAGGCCGCGGAGGTCCAGAGCCGCCGCGTGGCCGTGCAGTACTGGGTCGAGGACGGATTGGTCCCCGCCGATGCGCCGCGCCCGGACCTGGTGGTGCCGGGCGGCGCTGTGCATCACGACGCGCAGTTGACCGTCGGCGAGGCCGATGCGGTAGCCGGTGCCACCGGTGCCGAAGGGCCAGCGTCTTGGGCACATCTCGCCCCAGCCGACCTGAGCGCGGACCTGTCCGGCTTCATGGCGCAGCGGGCCGCACACCGCGACTCGATCGGTCGGCGGCTCAAGGAGCGAGGGGTCCTTCGCGACGGACCAGACGGGATCGAGATCGCCCCCGAGTGGCTGCCGCTGCTCGGCGTCGCGTTCTTTGCGCGGCGGTCCGTGATGATCAGCTGGAACGCTGGCGGAGGGATTGAGTTGCTTCGCGCGTTGATGGTGCCCGGCCACACCGTCGAGCAGCGGTGCTCGGCCCACGCCGACGGCGGCTCCGAGGACGCCGAGCGCCGGCTTGCCGAGGCGCTGCTGCGCGACCCGAGCCAGCACGTCCATCAGCTACGCCGGACGACGCCGGAGGCGATCGTCGACGCAGCGCTGACTGGCCTGCCGGGCCTCGATGTTCCGCTGCCCTCCGGCGAGCCGAGCTGGATGCACGTCGGGATCTGGGACGGCGACGACTGGGTCGTCATGCGCGACGGCTCGGGGTACTCCGTCGCCAAGCTCGGCTCCGAGCCCGAACCCGACCGCCGAGCGATGCCCGTCTCCGCACTGCGGGACTGGATGTTGCAGGTGGTGTCAGTGTGAGGTGA
>JAEMRF010000193.1:0-1334 GCA_016463515.1 Solirubrobacteraceae bacterium
TGATCGGCGCCGGTGACGGCAACGTGCCGATCCTGTTCTTCGTGCCGGTGATGCTCTTCGCGATCCTCTTCGGCCTGAGCATGGACTACAACGTGTTCCTGCTCTCGCGGATCCATGAGGCAGCCAAGGAAGGCGACGACCCGCGCACGAGCGTGATCCACGGCATGGGCCGCATCGGCAAGGTCATCCTCGTCGCCGGCCTGATCATGACGTCGGTCTTCATCTCGTTCACCCTCGCGCCCGACATCGGCCAGAAGATGTTCGGGGTGGGCCTCGGTCTCGCGATCCTGCTCGACGTCGTCATCGTGCGGCTCGTGATCGCGCCCGCCGTGGTGATGCTCCTGGGCGAGAAGGCCTGGTGGCTGCCCGGCTGGCTCGACCGGATCCTGCCGAACGTCTCCCTCGAGGGCCACCTGGTCGACGCAGAGGACCCACGCGAAGCCCCGCTCCCCGGGCACCCCGACGCCGACGCGCCGTTGACCGACGCCGTGCTCCCGCACGACGATCGAGCAGCCGTAACCACCGGCTGAGCAGGCGTTCCTCCTCCCGCACCCGTGTCGGCGTCCGCTTCGGGCGTCACACGGGTGCCGAGGTTGGCGCGTACGAACGTCTAGACGGCCTGGCCGACTCGGCTGTTCCCCTTCAGTGGCGGGGGTCACGGACCGAAGACCAGAGAGACATGACGACCGGCCGCCGCACACCTGCTCCACCCAGCGATCGCGGCCTCCTTGCGAGGTTCGCGCACTGGTGCCACGGCCCCACCGCGTTCAAGGCCCGCGAGCGCGCTTCGCGCCTGATGCGTCAAGAACGCACCGCTGAGAACGAGCCGTTCCTGCGCTGGGCCGTTCGCCGGTACCCGCGCGACATGGAACTGCGCCTGCTGCTCGGCATGACCATCTGCACCAGCGACTCCGCCGGCGCCCGCCACGAAGTCCAGACCGTGATCTCGCTCGGCGGCGACCACGACGTGCGCCGACTGGCGATGGCTGCCCTCGCGATGTGGCACGCCGGCGAGAACGATCTCGCTGCCGAGTACTGCGCCCGCGCTGAAAAGCTCTCGTGGACGATCGACGAACTGGCCTACGCCTCGGACTTCATGAACATCTCCGGGCTCCTTGCCTTCGCCGACAAGGACTACGACCGCGCCGAAGACCTCCTGTCGCTGGCCGTTGCCGCCGACCCGGACTCGGCAGCCTTCGCCTCGGACCTCGCAGCCTTCCTCGCCTGCGTCGACCGCACCGACGAAGCACGCGACGTGGTCAAGGCCGCGATCGACCGCGGCCTCGACGGCCGCCACTTGTCGACCGTCCGCGCCGACCTCGGCGTGTAGGCGC
>JAEMRF010000193.1:1434-5939 GCA_016463515.1 Solirubrobacteraceae bacterium
TTCGTGTGACGCTGCTCCGAACCGCCGCTCTGAAATCCGCCGCCCGGCCGGCCACGTAGACTGCGGCTCGTGGATCGTCGTCCTCTCGCCATGCTGCTCGCCCTCGGGCTGCTTGCCGCCCCCGCAACGGCGGCAGGTGCCTCGCTCGACGAGCTCCTCGCTGGCACCCAGTCGACCGGCACCCTGAGCGACGACCCCTCGGATGCGTCGCTGACCGCGCAGGCCCCGCAGGGCACCCTCAGCGACACGCCCACCGAGGCGAGCGGCGGCTCGGAGTCGTCGGCGTCATCTGGATCATCGGCGCCCCGGGCTGCGGTCACGGCCGACACGCTGCCGTTCACCGGCAGCGACCCACGCATCACCCTGCTGCTCGGCGCGGCTGCGCTCCTCGCCGGAGCCGGTCTGCGACTGCGCACCGGCGATGCGCGCGACTTCTAACAGCGCCAGCCCCGACGAGACGGCCGCGCTGGCCAAGGCACTGTCTGCCGAAGTGGGGCCAGGCGACGTCATCCTGCTCGAGGGCGACCTGGGTGCCGGGAAGACCACCTTCGCACGCGCCCTCTGCGCAGCACTCGGTGTCGACGGACCGGTGACCAGCCCCACGTTCGGGGTTGCGCACCGCTACGACGCGCCGATCGGCCTGATCGCCCACCTGGATCTGCACCGCCTCGGCGAGGTTGGCCTGATGGACCGCGAACTCGTCGATGACGAGCTGGATGCGGCCGACCTTGCGATCGTCGAGTGGCCGTCGGGAGCGCCTGGTCTCGAAGACGAGGCCACGTGGCGTGTATCGCTTGCGCACGCAGGCGCAGACCACCGCACCATCGCGGTCGAGCGACTTGCGGGCGGTGGCGCCTGATGCGGCTGCTGGCTATCGATACCTCGTCGGCGTCCACCGTGGTGGTAGCCGCCGATGGCGACCGGATCGCCGCGCGCCGCCACGACCCTGAGCCGCCAGCACGCCCGGAGCACACCTCGCTCGGGCTGGTCCTGGCCGCCGAGGTACTCGCGGAGTTGTCGCTCTCCTGGGGCGATGTGGACCGCGTCGGCGTCGGAGTTGGCCCGGGTTCCTTTACCGGCCTGCGCAGCGGCCTGTCGGCGGCAGCCGGCCTCGCGCGCCGGCTCGACGTGCCGCTCGTCGCCGTCACGGCCCACGCGATGCTCGACCATGCGGTGCGCGCAGCCCACGGTGACGACCAGCGAGTACTCACGGTCGTCGATGGGCGCCGCAAAGAGCTGTTTGTGGCGCGGCAGGAATCTGCATCGCCGGATCCGGGCGACAGCTCGCTGATCGAGGTGGTTGCCCGGGGTGCCGTGGGGCAGCTCGGATCGCTCGCTGGCTGGGTGGCCGTAGGAGACGGCGCCCTGCTGGAGCGCGCCGCGCTTGAGGCAGCCGGTGCCTGCGTTCCGCACGAGGCCGACGCCCAGCATCAATTCCAGGCGGCATCGCTCGCTGCGCTCACGCGCCGAGGTCAGCCACAGCTCGCCGACGCGGTCCGCCCGGCCTACGGTCGTCGCCCGGACGCGGTCCCGACCGCCCAGCGCGAAGCGGCCGCCCGCGCAGCGACGCTGGCCGCAGGTCCATCAGCTGGGGACGCTCGATGAGCACCGACGAGCACCTCACCATCGAGCGCATGCGGGTCGCAGAGCTCGCCGAGGTCATGCCGGTCGAGCGCGCGAGCTACGCCACGCCGTGGTCGGTCGCAATGTTCGTGCTCGAGCTCACCCGGCCAGAAACGATCGCGCTCGGCGCGCGGATCGACGGGCGCCTCGCCGGCTACATCGTCTGCTCGCCGCAGTCCGATGAATGGCACGTGATGAACGTGACCGTGTCGCCCACCTACCGGCGCCGTGGTCTGGCGCGCGCCCTCATGGTCCGCCTGCATGAGGTACTTGACGGGGCGACGGCGGGCCGCGCCCGGCTCACGCTCGAGGTTCGCCCGAGCAACAAAGCGGCGTTCGGGCTGTATGCCTCGGAGGGCTACCTCGTGGCGGGGCGCCGGCGCGCCTACTACCCCGACGATGGCGAGGACGCGCTCGTGATGTGGCGCACGCCCGCGACTCGGCGAGGACAGTTCGATGACGTCCCAGCTCCCGACCTGGCCGAGGCGCGGCGATGGAACACGCCCTTCCCCGAACCGCTCGGCCCGGACCCGTCACTTTCTGAGGCTGAACCGGAACACGACGAACAAGGCGACGGCGACGATCGCCGGACGGCAAGCGGATGACGCTGACGCTGGCAATCGAGACGAGCTGCGATGACACCTGCGCAGCGGTGCTGGACGGTGAGCGCGTCCTCAGCAACGCGATCGCGTCGCAAGGCGTGCATGACGCCTATGGCGGGGTCGTGCCCGAGCTGGCCGCGCGCCAACATGTCGAGGCGATCGGGCCCGTGCTCGCCGATGCTCTGCGGACCGCGCAGGTCGACGCGTCCGACATCGAACGCGTCGCCGTGACTCGCGGCCCCGGACTGGTCGGATCGCTGCTCTGTGGCCTCCAGACGGCCAAGGCGTTTGCGGCGCCAGCGTCGCTGCCGCTGGTCCCCGTCGACCACATGCACGGGCATCTGCTCTCCGGCCGCCTTGCCGATCAGCAACCCCCAGAGGACCAGCCGCACCTGGTGCTCGTCGCCTCGGGTGGCCACACGCTGCTGGCGCGCGCGAACGGCCCAAGGCTGGCCGACATCGAGATCCTGGGGCGCACGCTTGACGACGCTGCTGGTGAGGCGATCGACAAGGGTGCTCGCATGCTTGGCCTGGGCTACCCGGGCGGCCCCGCGCTGCAGCGTCTGGCGGCCGACGGCGACCCGGCGGCATATGCGTTTCCCCGTAGCCAGAAGGTGCCCGGCCTGGATTTCTCGTTCTCGGGGCTCAAGACCGCGTTGCTCTACGTGGTTCGCGACCTGCCCGAGGGCGAACTCGACGCCAGACGCGCAGACCTGGCTGCGTCGTACCAAGCGGCCGTGGTCGCGACGCTCGTATTGCGCGTCAAACGCGCCATCGCATCGACCGGAATCGAACACGTCGCAATCGGTGGCGGTGTGGCCGCCAGCACGGCGCTTCGCGCCTCGCTCGCTGAGCTGGGCTGCGGCCTGTCGATCCCCGATCGGCAGTACTGCACCGACAACGCCGCGATGATCGGCATCGCGGCGCTTGCAACCGACCCCGTCGGCTACCCGGAGCACCTGGCGCTTGACGCCTACGGCACGGGGCAAGGGCCCGTCCGTTGACAGATCCGGAGCAGGCGCTCTTCGGAGAGGCTGTGGGCCACGCAGCAAACGAGTCGCCCCGCATCACGATGTACTCGCGGCCCGGGTGCCACCTCTGCGAGGAGGCGCTCGTCGAGCTTGCGCCGCTGGCCGCGGCGGCCAAGACGACCGTCCGCGAGGTCGACATCGACGGCGACGATGCGCTGCTGCTGGCCCATCTGGAACGCATTCCGGTGGTGCTCGTGGACGGTAACGAGGTGTGCACCTTCTTCGTTGACGCACCCGCCGTTCGGGCCGCGCTGGATCACCGGCCGCCGAGATGACCGGCGACCCTGCCCTCGGTGCAGGAGGCCGGTCGCCTAGACTCGCGGCTGTGCGCGAAACGCCGACGCAGCCCCCTCGTCAGGACGGAGGCCCCTCAGATCGCCGCCTCTCGATCGGTGTAGCCGCCCGGCTCTCGCGCTACCTGCAGGTCCTCACGCAGGCCCGCAAGCTCGACCGCGAGACGATCTCCTCGCAGGAGCTCTCCGACTACACGCACGTGAACGCCACCCAGATCCGGCGGGATCTCTCTGGCTTTGGCCGGTTTGGCAAGCGTGGGGTGGGGTACTCGGTCGACGGCCTGATCGACCAGATTCAGGCAATCCTGCGCACCAGCGAGCAGATCAACATCGCACTGATCGGAGCCGGTCGCCTCGGCCGCGCGATCGGTTCGTCGGATCTCTTTGCCGATCACGGCTTCAAGATCAAGGCGGTCATCGACGCCGATCCTGAAAAGGCCGGGACGGACTTGGCCGGTGTGCCAATTCGCCCGATGGACGAGCTGGCCGAGGCGATCCGCACCGAGCAGATCGTGGTCGCTGTGCTCGCAGTGCCCAGCGAGGCCGCCCAGGACATCACCGATCAGCTCGTCGCCGCTGGCCTGAAGATCATCTTCAACTACTCCGGCGGGCTCGTCGACGTGCCGGCCGGGGTGATCGTCCACACGTCCTCGCCGGCCGTTGAGCTGCTGCACGCGCTCTACTTCTACCTCGCGTGAGCGCTGACCCTCTGACGCCCGACGAGCCGCGGGTCGGCTCAACGCTCGACATGGAGGCCGCCGAGGCGGTCTTTGCCGCGAGCACCGACCTCACGGTTGGGCTGGAAGAGGAGTTCGCGCTCCTTGACCCCGAAACGCTCGACTTGGTGCCGCGCTTTGAACCGCTGGTCGAGGCGGCCGCAGTCGAGGATCCCGCACTCCACGCGCAGATCACCGGCGAGCTCATCTGCTCGGAGCTGGAGATCATCTCCGGTCGCG
>JAEMRF010000194.1 GCA_016463515.1 Solirubrobacteraceae bacterium
GCCGGTGCCGCCGGCTTCCTCCTCAAAGACACACCACCGGCCGACATCGTCCGCGCCATCGAGCGTGTCGCCGCCGGCGAACCGATGCTGTCGCCTGCGATCATCAAGCGCCTGATCGAGCAGGTCGCCGACGACCCCGCGGTTCCGCGCCGCGCCCGAGCCGCTGCGCTCCTCGCCGAGCTGACCGACCGCGAGCGCGACGTGGCCCTCGCGGTCGCCGAAGGCAAGAGCAACGCCGAGATCGGAGCGGAGCTGCACCTCAGCGTCGCCAGCGTGAAGGCGATCGTCTCCCGCGTGCTCAGCAAGCTGGAGGCCAGCAACCGCGTGCAGGTCGCGCTGACGGTGCGCGACGCGCAAGAGGCCGGGTAGGGCCTCCGGTCGCCTGCGCAGCTTTGCGTATGACGGTGCCGCAATAGTTGGACGCGCCACGCGGGCAGGAGTACGTTTCATCGGTGAGCGTCCCCCGACTGGACTACTCGGCTGTGCTCCTCCGGCTGTTCGCGGGCCTCCTCTTGGTGGCCGCGCTCTTCGTTGGAACGCCGAGCGGCGCGGTCGCCGCCACACCGCCGCCGCCCTACGACGCGCCGACCGCCTCCATTCCGGGGCCCTGCCCGTACGTATTCCGCCGCACGCAGACGGGGCAGCGTTTTCCGCTGATGGGCTGGGCGCCGTGTGTCCGCATGCCGGGCACCCCGGTGTGGCTGCAGGCGTCATCGGACCCCACGACCGACGACTTTGGCGCTCCGATCAGGGTCACGATGGCCGCCGTCCGCTCCGAGGGTCGGGTCCGCGGCCAGGTCAGCGTCACGCTCCCGCAGGGCACGATCAACCCGTCCGCGTCGGTCCCTGGGAACTCGATCCTGAGCGGCGTGGGGCTCTACGTGCCGGGCGAGGTCGCGACGTACGAGTGGGCCACCTTCGGCTCGAACTCGCTGCTCTTCGCCAACCCGCAGCCCGTGAATCCGGATCCCGTCAGCGTCTCCGGATGGACCCTGAAATGGACGAGCGCCACCGCAGCCACCATCTCGATGGACATCGACGAGGGCTGGTTCGATCGTGACCGCTACTTCTTCTTCGCGGGCACCACCGGCGACCCCGGCAAGATCCACGATGTCGTCATCCGCGTGCCCAAACAGGTCAGTGGCACGCCCGACGCCAAGTGCACGACGACCAAGCTCGGCTCTGGCCGATACCGCTTCTCCTCGACCAGCACCGACCCCAGCGGGCAGACCCCCACCGCGCAATGGCAGTTCGACGACGGTGGGACAGCCTGGGGCACCGACGTGGTCAAGACCTTCACCACGCCGGGGACGCACCGCGTGACCCTGACGGCGACGGGCCCGGACGCGGCCGACAGCGCGAGCTGCAACGTGACCGTCCCATGGCCCAAGCTCGGGGTCTCGATCGACTATCCCGGTGGCGCTCCGCCGTTCGACGAGAACGAACCCGTCCCGGTCCGCATCACCGTCGCGGCCGTTGGCGATGGCGCGATCGGCCAGCTCAACAACGTGCGCTTCAACTCGACGCCGGCGCTGACGCTCACCCACGGCGGGCTCCTTCGCGTGACCGGGCAGGGCGTCACCTTCGCGACCAACCCGGCCGTGACCCCTGCGATCCCACCCGCGGGCTGGACGCTGAACGCCGGCCAGAAGCGGTCGTTCGACGCTGTGCTGCAGCCCACCGGCGTGGGACGGTTCTCGCTCGCGACCGCCGTCAGGGGCGAGGCGCCGGCGCTCAACGCCGCGGGCACGCAGGTCGTGAACTTCGTGGAGACGGCCTCGGCGACCAACGCCGGCGAGGTTGGCGACGCACTCGACGTCGATATCGCCCTTACGCCGCCCTCTGGCGCCGAGCAGAGCGAGTCGTCGACGCAGGACACTCCTGAGCCCGTCGACATCACGGCGACGCTCACCTTCACGAACCGCACTGGCGCGAAGATGACGGCGATCCGCCTGGACGACGTCGACGTGCGGTCGACGTCTCGCACGGCCGGCGCCCAGGACGCCTTCAAGGTCGAGCGCATCGGGGGCACCGCGATCCCGGCGGACGGTCTCCCGCTCGACCTCCCGGCAGGCGGCCTGGCCAGCGGCGCGTCGATTCAGCGGACGTACGTGTTCCGCGCCAGCGACGACGGCGATGCCGAGTTCTCGGTCAGCGCGACCGGTACTCGCGAGAGCGGCGTGCAAGACCTGGGCAGCGAGCGGGCGAAGTGGTCGCTGCACCCCAAGTACCTGCTGGCGATCAAGACCGAGCTGATCCGCCCGGCCTCGGTCGGAACGCCGCTGCCGGCTGGCGAGACCGTCCGCATCAAGGGCACGGTGAAGAACCTCTCGGGTACCGACGAGGTCGAGGTCGGCCCGATGTATCCCGAGCTCAGCGGCAACGCGGGCGCGATGTCGCTGGCGTGGGATGGCACCGGCACGGACCCCGACGAGTTCCGGGTGCCCGCCGAGTCGACGATCAAGCTCAAACCGGCGCAGGAGCGCACGTTCACGGTGCGCTTCACGACCGGCTGGTCGGACCCGACCCAGCTCCAAGGCGAGCACAAGTCCGGCGGCACCCGCGCGACGGTGAAGTTCACGCCGTGGGCGAAGGCGACCGACGACGAGGCGCAGACCCGAGACGTGGAGGCGGCCGAGATCAAGTTCGCCGCCGACCAGCGCCAGTTCAACGTGACGATCGATGACTCGGTCACGATCCCCGAGCTGGAGCCTTTCGCGTTCGCCGGGGCGATCATGTACGGCGGAGCGCAGGGCGCCAAGAACGCTGCCGCAGCGGTGGCGCTGGCGCCTGCCGACCTGTTGATCTTCAGCTACACGTCGCTGCGGGCCATCGCGCAGTTCCAGACGACGATGTGGAACGCCTTCACGGAGGAGGAGAAGGACCGCTTCCAGCGCGACGTCGCCGGTCTGGCCGTCGAGATCCTGAAGCGCAACGCCGAGGCCGCGGCGATGGCGCCGAGCCAGCTCTTCGACCAGGTCTACGCGGCCGTGGGCACCAAGATGACCGCGCAGGCCAACGCCTGGGAGGTCGGCGACTGGACGAGCGTCGTGCAGGAGTACTCGGCGGTCGGGGCTGACGCCGTTGGCCAGGTCGTGCTGCCGATCGCCTTCGCCAAGCTCGCCAAGAGCGCGCAAGCCGTCGCCGCGATCAAGCGCGCGCAGACGGCGCTGCAGGCCGCCTTCGAGTCGACGGTCGGCTACAAGCTCGCGTCGATTCAGAAGATCGAGGAGCTCGGACCGCTCCTAGACGACCTGAAAAACGGTGTGGAGCTCCTGCCCGATCAGCTCGACGTGCTCTACGGCATCACCCCCGACGAACTCACCGAGCTGCAGCGCCTGGCCACCAAGCACCAGTTCCTGCTCACCGTGCGCTCGCGTCACGCGTCCTCGATCAGATGGATCAAGGAGAAGGGCGCGATGCTCAAACCCGAGGCACTCAAGCTGAAGTCCGTCAGCGAGCTCGACACCAAGCTCGGCTACCGCGAGGCCGACGTCGGGCAGTTGGTCTTCCGCAAGCCCCAGCCGCTTGCGGCGTACGAGCAGGCCGTCGCGAACGGCAGCCTGGCCGACCTCTCCAGCTTCGTGGATGACTACCTCGACGACCTCGTGGGCCGCGGCGTGATCTCGGCCGGCGTCGAGCGGCTCAAGGCCGCCGAGCGCATCGCGATGCGCACCAAGGAATGGCGCAAGCACGCCCAGGAATACAAGGCGTGGTCGAAGCTCAGCGCCGATGGCAACAGCGGCCAGGGCTTCATCGACGTGAGCTTCAACTGGAAGGGCAACGCCATCTCCGACACCGTCCGCAAGGGCACGGGCAAATACGTCGGGTTCCGCCTCAAGAAGATCGCGGGCGATGGCGAGGCCTACGTGATCGAGATGATGGACCACCGGTTCGGCCGCTGGGTGCCGGTCACGGGCGACATCGACCCGATCGCGTTCACGCTGCTGGATGGTGCCCCGCTGAGCGAGGCCCAGCACGCCGACCTGCTCGACGACATGCGCAAGAGCCCGCTGCTGCGGGCCCAGCATCCGGAGTCGGCGACGTTCGTGGGCGTCAAGCCGGGCGAGCATGACGGCGTGCAGTTCGTGAACAACCAGTTCAAGCCCGGTGAGCCTGGACTGCAGATCGCCCCCGGCGGCCACCTGCCGCGCGTGGTGCGTCTGAACTCGGCACTGAGCGAGTGGAACAACCCGTTCGACTACCACCTGCACTGGGACGGCGGCTTCATCTACTCCGGCACCCACGTGCCGCGCGGCGCGCACCCCATCCCGCTCGTGGACTTCGCTGAGATCCAGGCCGCTCAGTACCAGCAGGCGGCGGTCCGCAAGGCGCAGAAGCTGGCGCCGACCATCGAAGACGGTCCGACCGTCGGCAGCTGCAAGGTCACCTACAGCACCTCGCCGCAGGCCCAGCCGCTGATTCTCACCGGCTCCGGGCAGGTCGCGCGCGTGACGGGCGGCGTCGGCGGCGCACCGGTCGCGATCCAGGTCGCCGACGATCTCACGTCGGCGTGCTTCGGTCCGCCGGACGGGTCGGGTGCCCCGAAGCCCTCGGAGCTGATCGTCTCGCCGATGACGCAGGTGATCGGCGGCAGCCAGCCAGGCGCGACCGAGATCGAGGTCGACGAGACGGCCGGATCGGCCGCCAAGAGCGTCGGCGACGGCGCCCTGCAGGTCGGCCAAGAGGTCGTGATCGGCGCTGGCACCGACCACGCCGAGGTGCGCACGATCACCGGCTTCAACTCCATCATCGTCGACCGCCCGCTGGAGTTCGCGCATGAGGACGGCGAGGCGATCGTGGTGGTCTCGACTCCGGCCCCGACCGGACCCGGCGGTGGGGGCGGCCCCAGCCCCGGCGGCGGGTCCGGCCCTGGACCGGGCCTGATCCCTGGCGGCGGCCCGTTCTCGGCGCCGCTCGTGCGGCCCCGAGGTCTCAAGAAGCCCACGATCAAGGGCAAGGCGCGGGCCGGGCGCAAGGTCACCTGCCAGACCGGCACGTGGTCGGGCAGCACCCCGCTCACGTACGCCTTCACCTGGGAGCGAAAGACGGGTCGCACGTGGAAGGCGATACGCCGCCAGACCAAGCCGGCCTACAAGCTTGTCAGTGCCGACCGCCGGCGCGAGGTGCGCTGCGCCGTCACCGCCCGCAACGGCGCGGGCGCTGAGACCGCACGCAGCAAGCCCGTGCGCGTTGCAGCGCGCTAAGGCGCCGCGCCTACTTCGGGTCGGTGATGGGGCGCACCGCGTCCTGGATCGCCTCGACTTCCTGCGGCGGCAGGCTCGGTGGGCCGAGAATCTCGGACCACGCCGTGACGACCGTCTGGTCGTAGACGTGGCCGTAGCCCGGTGGCACGTTGTTTGCACCGAAGAGGTCGATGCCGCCTTGGACGCCGCCGACGATCGGCAGGTTCCGCACGTTCCCCGGGACCCCAGGACCGCGCGGGTCGAGCCACTGCGAGCGACTCAGCCCCTGGTAGACGACGATCGGATCCGACGGGTGCACGAGGTAGACGATCCGGCGGTCGGTGGTCCAGCGCAGCTTGGGGTCGGTGACTTCGGCGCTGGTCGCGGCGACG
Organism: Solirubrobacteraceae bacterium; assembly: GCA_016463515.1. GTDB lineage: Bacteria > Actinomycetota > Thermoleophilia > Solirubrobacterales > Solirubrobacteraceae > JAGIBJ01. Next base: position 5,579 of record JAEMRF010000194.1, read on the forward strand.
CGCACGAGTCCGCCTTGGTCGTAGATCGGCCGCCAGAGCGGCGAGCCTGGGTCGCGGTTCTCCTGCAGCTTGCGCCACGTCGGATCGAACCCGGGCGGGCCGACCAAGAGGGCGCCGTCGGTGGTGGTCGAGAGGTCTTCGACGCTCGTGAAGGCCGAATCAGTGGCGTTGGTGCCAAGGCTCTCGCCGAACACGTAGAGCTTGGGGCGCTCGTCGGCCGGCATCGCGTTGAGTTCGACCCGGACCGCCGTGATGAGCTCGGCGGAGGCACCGCGGGCGCGTTCGGCGTCGACGAGGAACGACAGCCAGCTCGGCAGGTAGGAGTACTGCATCGAGAC
>JAEMRF010000195.1 GCA_016463515.1 Solirubrobacteraceae bacterium
GTGGTTGTCGACGACCAGGATCCGACCAACCCGACGGTCACGGCCACCCCGGCCAAGACCTCGGTGGCTCTGAGCTGGTCCGGCGCGACCGACAACGTCGGCGTGACGAGCTACGACGTGTTCAACGGCTCGACGCTGGTGCGCAACGTCACCGGAACGACGACCACTGTCACGGGCCTCACTCCCGAGACGGAGTACACGTTCAAGGTCGTCGCCAAGGACGCTGCGGGCAACGAGTCGACCGGTGGCACCGTGACGAGCACGACGCTCCCCGACACGGGTGGCCCGCTTCCGGTCAAGTACAGCTACAGCCTGACTGGCTCGACCTCGCTCAAGACGCTCACGAAGGGCAACCTGCCCCTCAAGGGTGGCATTGACGCGGAGTTGACCCTCGCGACCGGCGCATTCAGCGCCGATCTCACGCTGGCCGACACGCAGGGCCGTCTGACGGCGCTGGGCTTCCTGCCGCTGACCGCCAAGGTTGGCTTCGTGCCGACCGGCAAGACCACCGGCACGCTCGAGGACGGCGTCCTGACGTCGAACTCCAAGGTCCGGATCAAGGTCAAGGAAGTCAAGCTGTTCGGTGCTATCCCGCTCGCGGGTGGCAACAACTGCCAGACCAAGTCCCTGTCCGACATCAACCTGAAGTCGACCGACGAGTTCAAGCCCCTCCAGGGCGGCAACCTCGCCGGCACCTACAAGATCAGCGACCTCAACGGTTGCGGTCCGCTGAACGGCCTCGTGAGCCCGCTCACGGCTGGTGGTGGCAACACCATCAACCTGAAGCTCACGCCGAAGGCTCCCGCCGCGAGCTAAGCGCTCCCGGCACCGAAGTGCATCAACGCGCCCCCGTCGCCCTCGTGGCGGCGGGGGCGCGTCTGTGTTGACACCTGACTGCTGTCTCACACGCCGCTGTATTTGTCACATAACGTCGGCGCAAACCAGTAGGATCCGACACGGCGCGTCGTGCGTGCGCCGCTTGTCCCCACCGGAGTCCAGATGTCCCGTTTGTCGTCCACCTCACGCTGCTTGGTTGCGGTCGGCCTGGCTGCTGCCGCGGCTGGTGTCGCCGCTGCTCCCGCGGCCGCTGCCTCGAGTCTCACGCTTGGCTACCAGTGCAAGATCCCGCTGATCGGCCAAGTGCCGGTCACGGCCAAGTACACGCTCGACGCGCCGGCCTCCGTGCGCGTCGGCGAGAGCACGCCAGCGTTTGCGGTGACTGCCGATCTGACGCTGCCCGCAATCCGCGGAGTTGCTCAGGTGGTCGTGCCCAACTCGGCTCAGGGCGAGGTGAAGTTGGACTCCACTGTGACCTTCCCCGGTGGGGTCTTTTCCAAGGTCAAGCTGCCGCTCCAGCTCCCGAACACCGTCTTCCCGGCTCCCGGGGCCGTTGTGCAAAGCACCGCGACTGGCACCTACCCGTCGCTCGTCTCCGATGAGCCGGGGACGGCTTCCATCACGATCGACAAGCTTGCGCTGAACCTGCGGTTCCTCGATGTCGACGGCGCGCCCTTCCTGCTCCCGCCCGCCGTCACCGACATCGAAGGAAATCCGTTCCCTCCGTCGGACAACGACCCGAACACGACCGACGTCTCGTGCAAGGCGAATGCGGGGCAAGACACCAAGGCAGCGAGCATTGAGATCCTCGCCGATACGCCTGAAGAGCCCCCGGTTGTGCGCTACTCGTACGACCTGGCTGGCACCGCTGGCCTGAAGACCCTCACGAAGGGCACGCTGCCGCTCAAGGGCGGCATCGACGCTGCGCTGACGTTGTCGACGGGGGCATTCTCGGCTGACCTGGCGCTCGCCCCGACGCAGGGCAGGCTCATCGCCGCCGGGTTCCTGCCGGTGACCGCGAAGATCGGTTTCGTGACCTCGGGCAAGACCACCGGCACGCTGCTCGACGGTGTCCTTGAGTCCACCTCCAAGGTCCGGATCAAGGTGCAGGAAGTGAAGCTCTTCGGTGCGATTCCGCTGGCTGGTGGCAACAACTGCCAGACCAAGTCGCTGTCTGAGATCAAGCTGAAGTCCACCGATGAGTTCAAGCCGCTGCAGGGTGGCAACATCGCTGGCACGTTCAAGATCAGCGACCTCAACGGCTGCGGCCCGCTGAACGGCCTGGTCTCGCCGCTGACCGCAGGCGACGGCAACACGATTGCCCTGAAGCTCACGCCGAAGGCTCCCGCCGCGAGCTAGGCGCTCCAGGTACTTCCATGCGTCAAGCGCGCCCCCGTCGCCCTCGTGGCGGCGGGGGCGCGTGTGCGTTCTGGGACTGACTGATGTGTGTGAGTGGCATCGGATTCCCCCACACACGTAGAACGAGGCGTTAGGCTACGACACGGCGCGTCGTCCGCGTGCTGCTGTCCCATTGGAGTTCCCGAATGTCCCGTTCGCTGTCCGTCCCACGCTGCTTGGTGGTCGGTGCTCTGGTGGCCCTCTCCACGCTGGGGGCTGCGGTCACGCCCGCGGCTGCCTCGAGTCTTGAGCTCAGCTATCAGTGCAAGATTCCGCTGATCGGTCAGGTGCCGGTCTCGGTGAACTACACGCTCGACGTGCCCAAGACATGGCGCGTGGGGGACGACACCCCGCGCTTCGCAGTATCGGCAGAGGTGACGCTGCCAGCGTTGCGCAGCTCGCGACTCGTCGTCGTGCCTGACTCCGCACAGGGCGAAGTCAAGCTGGAGTCGTCGGTGGTGCTGCCGCAGGGCGGGAGCCTCAAGGTGAAGGTGCCGCTGCAGCTTCCGAACACCGTGTTCCCAGCTCCGTCCGCGACCGTCCAGGGTGTCGCCACGGGCACGTACCCGAGCTTGGTGTTCGACGAGCCAGGACCCGCATCGGTGACGATCGACAAGTTCGCGATGAACCTGCGCTTCCTGGGCGTGGAGGGTGAGCCATACGCGTTCCCGTCTGGCCCCATCTTCGATATCGAGGGGAACCCGGTTGCCCCGTCGGACAACGACCCCGACACGACCGATATCCCGTGCAACGTCGACGCCGGTCAAGAGACGACGGTGGCGACGTTCGAGATCGAACCAGGCTTCGTGTGCAACTGCGGTCTACCGTCGGCTCCCACGAATCTTGCCGGTGTGCCGTCGGCCACCAGCGTTGCGCTTTCGTGGGCTGCTGCGACGGATCCTGACGGAACCGTGGCCGGCTACAACGTGTACCGCGATAGCGCCAGGGTCGCAACGGTCTTCGGGACCTCCTACAACGTGACCGGCTTGTCGCCGGATACCGAGTACTCGTTCAAGGTCGAGGCGGTCGACGACGACGGCGCGACGTCTGCGAGCGCGCCGGTCACCGTGAAGACCAAGCTGTCCGACGGCGATTCCGTTGCGCCGACCCCGCCCACGGTGACCGCAAAGCGGCCCACGACGACGACAGCCACGCTGTCGTGGTCCGGGTCGACCGATGACGTCGGTGTGGTCGGCTACGACGTGTTCCTGGGCGACACCCTGATTGCGACCACGACGGGGCTCACCAAGGAGATTGTCGGCCTCTCGGTCGGCACCGAATACCTGTTCAAGGTCGTTGCCAAAGACGCTGCCGGGAACCGGTCTACGCCCGGCACGGTCACCGTTGATACCGGTGTGGTCATCGAGACCTGGGACACCCTCGTCACGAACATGTCCGGCACGGCGACGCTCAAGACGATGGTCAAGGGGTCGCTCCCGATGCGCGGAAGCGTGGCACTCATCCTCTGGCCGTCCGGCGACCTGTCCGGCGAGCTGCGGCTGGGCGACTCGCTCGGTCGCCTGACCGCGCTTGGGTTCCTGCCGGTGACGGCGAAAATCGGGTTTGTTCCATCAGGACAGACCACCGGCTCGCTCCAGGGTGGCGTGCTCCGGACCAGGTCGCTCATGCGGATCAAGGTCAAGGAGGTCAAGCTCTTCGGCGCCATTCCACTGGCTGGTGGCAACAACTGCCAGACCAAGCAGCTCACCGAGCTGAATCTCACGGCCAACGGTGCCTCGGTCGCGTCGCCGCTCGGATCGGGCCTTGCAGGCACGTTCGCGATGAGCGACCTCAACGGCTGCGGCGCGCTGAACGGCCTCGTCTCACCGTGGACCGCTGGCGGCGGCAACACCATCAAGCTCAGCGCCGTCCCCGGCGCATAGGGCGAGCAAGGACTCCATGATCTCTCGTTCTTTGGGCCGCTTTGCGGGCGCTGGTCTCCTAGTCAGCGGCGCGTTGGGCATGGCTGTCATCCCTGCCACGTCTGCGTCCGCAGGTCCCGTGATCGTCACCAAGACGCAAACCACGACCGTCGATGCGCAGTGCAAGTATCCGATCCTCGGGGTTGAACCGCTGTCGGTGCGGGTCGCGTTGACCGGTCCGTCGGTGATTGAAGCCGGAAGCGCCAGCGAGCCACTTTCCGTCGAGATCGTTGCCACCCCCGGCGCGGATTTCGGTCCGGGGCTGGTGTTGATCGATGAGCTCGCGTCGCTGGAGGGAAGTGTTTCGCTGGCAACATCCGTCATCGCCCCGGGCGGTGGAGTCACCGCCGCCAAGGTGCCGGTCACGATCGCGCCGAAACCGATCGATCCCATCACGGGCACCACGGAGTTCACCGGCGGCGGCAGGCTGGCGCTGGGCACGTTCGATGAGACCGGCACCGTCTCGATCAGGCTTGACGGCTTGGCGATGAACCTGTTGGCCCGGGACCGCTTTGGCGATCCGATTCTGCTGCCGCCGGTCACGAGAGACATCAACGGCGTACTGGTCGTCGACACCGACTCAGACTCGTCCACCTTCGACGTGTCGTGCCGGATCGAGCCATACCAGGACACCACGCTGGCGAGCTTCCCGATTGAGCTCGAGCCGGTGTGCAACTGCGGTCCGCCGTCGCGGCCGACGAATCTGGTCGGTACCCCGTCGCAGACGAGCGTGGCGCTTTCCTGGAGCGCCTCGACCGATCCCGACGGAATCGTGGTCGGCTACAACGTCTACCGCGACGGTGTGAAGGTCACCACGGTCACCGGAACCACGGCGGTCGTCGCCGGACTCACGCCCGACACCTCCTACGAATTCAAGGTCGAGTCGATCGACGACGATGGCGGCACCTACGCGAGCGCGCCGATCAGGGTGACGACCGATTCCGAACCGATCGACACGATGGCCCCGTCGGCGCCCGCTGTGACCGCTGCGCGCACCACGTCCACGACGGCGCAACTGTCGTGGACCGCGTCGACTGACGACATCGGCGTCGTCGGGTACGACGTGTACCGCGGAGACGTGCTCGTGGCGACCACGTCCGGTCTCACCGCGACGATCGCCGGTCTCTCGGTTGGCGCTGAGTACACCTTCAAGGTCGTCGCCAAAGATGCCGCCGGGAACCGGTCGACGCCCGGCACGGTCGTCGTCGACACGGGCGTCGTGATCGAGACGTGGGTGGATCTCGTGACGAATATGTCCGGCACCGCGTCGCTCAAGACGATGGTGAAGGGGTCTATTCCGCTCCGTGGAACTGCCGTGCTGCGCGCATGGCCGGCGGGGTTCGTCTCCGGCGAGCTGCGAATCAATGATTCGGTCGGTCGTTTGACGGCTCTTGGCTTCTTGCCGGTGACCGCGAAGTTTGGGTTCGTGCCGTCGGGGCAGACGACCGGCTCGCTCCAGGACGGCGTGCTTCAGACCAGCTCGCTGATGCGGATCAAGGTCAAGGAGGTCAAGCTCTTCGGCGCCATTCCACTGGCTGGTGGCAACACCTGCCAGACCAAGCAGCTCACGCGGTTGAACCTCAGGGCCAGCGGTGCGTCGGCTCAGGCTCCGCTCGGCACGGGTCTCTCGGGCACCTTCGAGATGAGCGACCTCAACGGCTGCGGCGCGCTGAACGGCCTCGTCTCGCCTTGGACCGCTGGCGGGGGCAACACCATCACGCTGAAGGCATCCGCGTAG
>JAEMRF010000196.1 GCA_016463515.1 Solirubrobacteraceae bacterium
CGGTTGACGCCCACGCCATCGGGCCCTACGTCACGCAGCTCATGGCCGACGCGCGGACCGCAGCCGCCAAGTACCAGGCCGATGCAGAGCTGGCCGCGACCGCCCAAGCCGCAGCAGTGCTGGCTGCTGCTCGCGTCGAGGCCGACGCCATTCGGGCGCAGGCCACCGATGAAGCCGCAGCAATCCTCGCGACCGCCCAGCTGCAGGCCCAAGCGCTGGCGGGCCGCGTGACGCAGATGGCGGCCGAGCTTCGTGCCGGCGCCGCGATCATGGCGCCCGCCTCAGTCGCCGCCACGACCAGCCAATCCGAAGACTCTTGAGACCGTTCACGCACCGTCCAGGGCGGGCCGCCGGCGGCGCCGCCACCGTCGTGCTGCTCTGCGCCGCACTCAGCGGCTGCGGCGCCGACGAGCCGTCGTCGGCTGCCGCGAACCCGGCTCGCACCACGCCCGTGCAGAGCGCGGCCGACAGCGGCCAGTTCTTTGCAGCGGACTCGGTCTGGAACCAGCGGGGCGACGCACTCCCCGTCGACCCTGCCTCGCGCACGCTGCTCACCCAGGCCGCCAAGCGGGTCGGCGTCGTCGACCGAGCTGGCGACGATGCCCCGATCCTCGAGCGCCGAACCGTGACGACCGGCCTGACGGTCAACACCCGCCGGTGGACGACCCCGATCGTGACCGGCGGCGTCGCCACCCGTGTGCGGTGTCGCCAGGCAGGGTGTGGAGAGGCGGTCACCTCGTTGCGCATCCCGACCGGCGTGGATCCCGATCCCCGCTACGACGGTTGGTTCACCGTGATCGAAGGCCGTAAGGCGTACGACCTGTGGCGTGCTCGCCGCGAACGTGACGACACGATCTCCTACCAGTACCTGCGCGTCTGGGATCTCGACGGCTCCGGGACAGGCAAGCCCGGCGAGCCGTCTGCCCGCGGCTCCGGACTTCCCCTCTTCGCAGGTCTGATCCGCTCCTCCGAGCTGGATTCCGGCACCATCCGCCATGCGCTGGCAATCTCGCTGCCCGGCCCCGCGCAGCGCCGCTACGTGCGGCCTGCGTCGACCACCAACGGCAATGGCGCCGAAGGCGCCGTGCCCGAAGGTGCCCGCATCCGGCTCAAGCCGGGCGTGCGTCTGTCGGCTTCGAGCGTGAACGGTCGATCGGTGACCCGCCGCCAACAGCGTGCGCGCGACGCCATCGTCGTGGCGCTGCGCCAGTACGGCGCCATCGTCGTCGATCGTTCCGTGGTGCCGACGCTGTACGCCCAACGAGGCATCGCACCCGATGCGCTCGTGGGCGACGAGCTGCGCCAGCTCACGCTCGACGACTTCGAGGTCACGCGGCTCGGTCCCGTGCTGCTCGACCCGCCGGCTACCCAGGAGGCCAAGCCATGAGTCGTCCCACCTCCCGCCGGGCCCTGACCGTCGCGGCTTCGGCTGCCTGCCTTGCCGTCGCGGGCTGCGGCGTATCGAGCGATGGTGCGATGCGCGAACTGGAGCAGGCACAGTCCGAGACGGGCACGCAGAACGCGAGCTCCAAGGGCTCAGCCAAACCGCTGCCCCAGCCGACTCCAGGCGAGGCTCGCATCGCCGGCCTGGCGCGGGGATCGTTCACGCCGCTCGCCGTCGACCGCTACCGCACCGCAGGCGGAACCACCCAGGTCACGATCGACCGCGGGGGAGAGGCCCGCGCCTTCCGGGAGCTCTGCGCCGGCAACGTCGACATCGCCGACTCCGGTCGCCCGATCACCCGCGCGGAGCTGACGCGCTGTCGCGAAGCCGGGCTCACGCCGGTGCAGCTCACGGTCGCCGCTGACGCGGTGGTCGTTGCCACCAAGGCCGGCAGCGATGTCGGCGCCGACTGCCTCCCCGTCGGGCAGGTCCGTGAGATCTACCGCGCCGGGTCGCCCATCTACGACTGGGGGCAACTGGGCTACACCAACACTCCGATGGAGGTTGGTGGGCCGTCGCCCTCCAGCGAAGCGTTCACCTTCTTCGGGCACACGGTGCTCGATGCTGCTGAGCCGAGCCTGACCGACGTGCGCTCCGACTACCGCGTCGCGGCCGACGACCGCCAGAATCGGCTCTTCGTGACCGGCAACGAGGGCGACGCACGGGTGGCCTCGCAGCGCGAGCTCGTTGCGGCTCGCCTGGAAGCCCAGCAAACTCGCGCGACGAAGGCTGCACAGTCTCAGCGCGCCGCCACCGCGGAACTCGTTGCGGCCCGCCGCGATCAGCGCAAAGGCATCGCCGACGGGCGCTCTGCAGCCGCGCGCGCCAAGGCGAGTCAGCGCGTCCGCACGGCGGAGCGTGCGCTGGCCCAGGCCAACGCCTATGTGGCGTCGGCCAAGCGCGACGTCGCGCGTGGCAAGCGCGCGACCACGGCAGCCGTCGCCGCCACGCGCCGGCAGTCCCAGCTCCGCGGCCGCATCTCGTACTTCCGGTTCTCGTACTACGAGCTCTACGAAGAGGAGCTGCGTCCGCTCGAAATCGCGAAGTCAGACGGGGCCGGGCGCAGCTGCGTGTTCCCGTCACAAGACAGCGTGACCAACGGCTCCTACCCGCTGGCTCGCCAGCTCCTGCTGACGACGACGACCGCCAGCCTGGCGCGCGCCGAAGTCAAGACCCTCCTGACGGCCTACCTGCGCCGCGCTCGCGAGATCGCTGCCGCGCAGCGTCTGGTGCCGGTGCCTGAGCAGCGCATCGTGCAGCAGCTTGGCTGGGTGAGCGGAAACCAACGCCCCACAATTGTGGTTGACCCATCCGCTCCCGGTAGTGTTCGCGAGAGTTCATGACCCGTTCGTTCGTCAAGAAAGCCGTGCTGTCGGGCGTCGCCCTCGCCACTCTCGTCGCGTCGAGTAGTGCCGCTGCGGCCCCGGTCGCCGCGACCACGTCGCTGCAGCAGCACGCCGTCGTGAACTGGAAGAAGGGCAAGAGCGCAGGCAAGGACCGCGCCACCTTCAGTCTCCCCGGCATCGGGTACGGCGAGCTCGTCTGCCGAACCGACGCCACCCACATCCGGATCTACCCGGACGACATCACCAAAGAGACCTCGATGTGGACGACGGTGACGCACCAGATCCCAGGTGGCTCTTCGTGGGCGGTGAAGAACGCCCGCGTCTTCACCTTCGCCACGCCGACGACGCCGCTGATCGCCACTGGTTCGGGCTCCTCTGCGCAGGAGGGCTTCAATCGCGAGAACGGCGTGGAGGACTCCGGCAGCGGCGTGATCTACGGCGTGATCTCGCAGCGCACCGCGTTCAACCAGCCTGCCTCCCAGACGGCTCCGCTCACTTCGTTCAGCCTCGACTGGAAGTGGTCGGGCTTCGACGGACCCGCAGGCAAGCAGAAGTGCAAGGTGGAAGCCCTGCTGTTCACCACGATGCCGGCAGGCAAGAAGTTCAAGACCAAGAAGTCCGGCGGCACCACGCGCGGCCCGGGACTTCCTGCGGTCGAGGCGCTCGTTGACTGGCATGGCGAGGCTGACGCCGCGCTCGGCAAGACCACCAGCGCACAGGTGCAGCTGCCATACGTGGGTGTGGCGCAGGCCATTTGCCCGACCGGTCGTGATTCCGCCGCTGCGCTGACGATCACGGCTGACGATCCGGCCGAGGGCATCTCGGCCTATGTCGAGACCTACATGGGCTCCAGTGTCGACGCGCCGCTGACCACCACGCCCATCAGCGACCCGCTCACCGGTCAGCTCCGCATCCCGTTGCCGACCAACGGGTTCTTGCGCATCGTGGTCACCAACGCCAAGGGGCAGGGGTCGCAGCTCTACGTGAGCAGCTGGCGCCAGACCAACGACGAGAAGCCGGCTGAGAACTTCTGTGAGATCGCAGCCCACGCCATCAGCGTGCTCGGTGAGCCGGGTGGCGGTGGCGCGCCCGGCCCGACCTAACCCGGGCTCGTCGCTCCGGTTCAGCGCAGCTTCAGCGAGCCGCGCTTGGCGTAGGCCCGCACCCGCGTCTTGAAGTAGCCGCCGTCGTCATCGGCCACCGTCGCGCGCCGACGGTTGCCGGTGATCGGCGTGGGGTTCGTCACGCCGTCACGGGCATCGTCGCCGGCGTGCGTGTCGTCGCCCTGGCCGGGGCCGAACAGCAGCGCCACCACGCCGGCGTCGCGGTACGTGCGCAGCTTGCGGTACTGGTGTGCCGGACTCAGCAGCCACTGCACGCGGTTGTCCTGGTAGTGGCGAACGGTGTTGTCCATCGAGCGCATGACGGTGTTGCCGAGCGGGATCTGCCACATCACCAGCGGGCGCCGAGTGCCTTGGTGCACGGTCTTCATGAAGCGGGCGTGGCGTGCGAAATCAGCACTGTCCCACCAGGCTTCGTCGCCGGCGCCACCGCGCAGCTGGGCGTACGCCGACGTTCGGTCGTTGAATTCGCCGAACACCACGTCAAAACGCGTGCCGAGCGAGCGGTAGAACTGCACGGCGCGGGCAGCGAGGTCATCGACGGCGCCGTCTGGCTCGTTGGAGATGGCGATGTCCTTTCCGGTGCCCCAGATCGACAGGCCATATCCGAGAATCACATTGGGGGCGAGCTCGTCGCGGAGGCGTTTGATGCCCTGGGCGAGGCCTGCGACGTCGTTGCGCAGCCCTGCGAGGCCATCGACGTCGGTCTCGGCGACCTTCGCCGGGGTCCGCGCGGCATCGTCGCCGTGGCGCTGCTGCACATAGCCCCACAGGTCGGGTTCCACGTGGACCACGACCGGTCCACCGACATCGCCGAGCCGGCCGAAGAGCACACGGAGGTCCTCGAAATACGCACGCATGGTGGCTCCGTCTCGCAGGTTGCGGTGGATCGCCTCGGACTCGTCGCCGATGTTGGCTCCCGGTAGCGATTGGCGCAGCTGGTAGTACGTGAACACCGGCACCATGCCCACCGCGCGCGAGTCGGCCACGTAGTCGTCGACGAACCGGCCGTCACCGCGGCCCCAGGTGGTCCACGGGTTGCTCGTGTTGATGCCGCCAGCGAGGTAGTGGTACCGCAGCTTCACCGGCGCGCTCGAGGCCAGGGCCTTGGCCCCGCCCTCATCGTCCATCAGTCCGATTTCCAGGCGCTGGAATGGCCAGGCGGGCGCAGCTGCCCGAGATTGGCTGGCTTCGCCGCAGCCGGCGAGCAGCAGCGAGGTGCTGAGGCAGGCCAAGGCGCGACGGCGGGGCACCTGACCAGCGTAGGGACCTCCCGACCTGGCCGCCTCGGTCACCAACTGGACAGATGAGCAGTCCGCAAACCGTGCGCTGAGGCCGACAAGGAGAAGGACTCCCAACCCACCTTCCCGCCCGTATGTTCAACGACCAGCCCGCAAGCGCCGCCCCCGACGCTCCCGCGGAGGCACCCGCCTCCGACGTCCCCACCGCCGAAGGCGGCGCCAGCGCCGAGCAGCTCGAGCAGCTCTTGGTGCTGTCGCAGGCGCCGCTCAGCCTCGACGAAGCGCCGGTGGAGGAAACCCAGCGTGCGGAGTCCGGGCCCGAGGCGGCGCTGGCCACCGGCAGTGTGATGCCCCTGATGGCCCAGTACGTGCGCCTGCTGGTGCAGATGCTCGGCGTCGGCATGATCACCGCGACGGTCCGCCACTACGGCGACAATCCGAAGCTCTATCTCGGCTTGGCCCTTGGTGGCGCGCTGATGTTTGCGGTCGCCTCAACGCTCCTGGACCGCCGCCCGGCTGGCGGCAGCCTGTTGAGCGCCGTCCGTTACGGAGTGCTGTCGGCGGTCTTGGCAACCGGTCTAGGGCTGTTGATCGGTGGGGTGCTGCACTTCACGGCGTTCCCCAAGACGGCGGCCGTGCTCGTGCCGCTCGGTCTGGGACTCTCGATTGCGGCGTTCGTGCTGCGCGATGGGCAGCAGCTCATGGGTCGCAGCTTCATCTCGACCGGCGTCACGATCGTCGG
>JAEMRF010000197.1:0-4006 GCA_016463515.1 Solirubrobacteraceae bacterium
GTCGTCGTGCACAGCCAGCAGGCTAGCTGAGGGGCGGGCGAAGGACGGCCGCAGGAGGCGGCCGGTGCCGCCTTACGGCTGAGGCAGGTCCTCGATCACATAGGAGCGCTCTGAGGGGCCGATGAGGCCCTGCCGGCGGGCTTGCTCTTCCAGACCCGTCCCGCGGCTCATCTCGCGGCTCTGGGCCTCGAGGCGGCGTTGCTCGGCTTGGAGCTGCTGGAGTTCGAGCCGGGTCTGTTCGGCGCGGCTTTGGGTACTGATGTAGTCGCGGGCCGGCGGGATGGCGAGCCAGACGCAGGCGGCGACGCAGACGACCAGGAAGATCCTGGCGAAGCGGTCGGGGCGCAGCGTGACGCGTGAGGCGGTCGGGCTGGCGGCCACGGGGCGGTCCATGCGCGCGTGTTTCGACGAGCACGGACTCCTCCCTGCCGGCACCTGGCGCCGGCAAGGAGTCGTGCGGACGAAGGTTCCCGCTAGCTGCGGGCCGCAGCTAGCTGCGGAAGACGGAGCGGCCGGGGTAGACCGCAGCGGAGCCGAGCGCTTCTTCGATGCGTAGGAGCTGGTTGTACTTGGCGACGCGGTCCGAGCGGGACGGCGCGCCGGTCTTGATCTGGCCGGCGCCGGTGGCGACGGCGAGGTCGGCGATGGTGACGTCTTCGGTTTCACCTGAGCGGTGGCTCATGACGGCGGTGTAGCCGGCCTCGTGGGCCATGCGGATGGCTTCGAGGGTCTCGGTGAGGGTGCCGATCTGGTTGACCTTGATGAGGATCGAGTTGCCGACGCCCAGGTCGATGCCGCGCTTGAGGCGCTCGGGGTTGGTGACGAACAGGTCGTCGCCGACGAGCTGGACCTTCTCGCCGATGGCATCGGTGAGGACCTTCCAGCCGTCCCAGTCCTCTTCGTTCATGCCGTCCTCGATGGAGAGGATCGGGTACTTGCCGGCCTTGTCGGCCCAGTAGTCGGCGAGTTCCTGCGAGGTGAGGGAGCGGCCTTCGTGCTCGAGCACGTAGACGCCGTCCTTGTAGATCTCCGAGGTGGCGGGGTCGAGGGCGATGGCGACGTCGACGCCGGGCTTGTAGCCGGCCTTCTCGATGCCGTCGACGAGGACCTGGAGGGCCTCTTCGTTGGAGGAGAGGTTCGGGGCGAAGCCGCCTTCGTCGCCGACCGACGTGGCCATGCCGCGGTCGTGGAGCAGCTTCTTGAGGTTGTGGAACACCTCGGTGCCGATGCGCAGCCCTTCGCTGAAGGACGACGCGCCGCACGGGACGACCATGAACTCCTGGAAGTCGACCGAGTTGTCGGCGTGGGAGCCGCCGTTGAGCACGTTCATCATCGGGACGGGCAGCGTGACCGCTGACTCGCCGCCGAGGTGGCGCCACAGGGGCTGGCCGGCGTCGACGGCGGCAGCCTTGGCGACGGCCAGGGAGACGCCGAGGATGGCGTTGGCGCCCAGGCGTGACTTCGTGGGCGTGCCGTCGGTGTCGATCAGGGTCTTGTCGAGCCCGGCCTGGTCGGTGGCGTCGAAGCCCTTGACGGCCTCGGCCAGTTCGCCGTTGACGTTGGCGACGGCCTGCGTGACGCCTTTGCCGAGGTAGGCGTCGCCGCCGTCGCGCAGCTCGGTGGCCTCGAACTCGCCAGTGGAGGCGCCGGAGGGGACCGCTGCGCGGGCAAAGGCACCGCTGCTGAGCGTGACGTCGACCTCGACGGTCGGGTTGCCGCGGCTGTCGAGGATCTGCCGGGCGTGGACGCTCTGGACCGTGCTCATCGTGTTCCTTGGTCTGGTGACGGTGACGTGGGTGGGGCGGCGCTCGCTCGCAGACGCGCGGTGGTCGCGCGGAGCGCCAGCTCGGGATCAAGGCCACGACGACGCGCAGCATCCACGAGCACATAGAGATCATCCCCGAGTGCGGCGAACGCTGCGGTGTCGTCAGCTGGAAGCTCGTGCTGGCGTGCCTGGAGCCCGAGCGCGGCAAGGGGGTCACCGCCCGCGTGGGCGACGCGCCGCTGGCTCTTGCGGGCCAGCAGCAAGGCTGGGAGCAGCTCGGGAACCTCGCCGAAGAGGCCGCCGCGGCGACCGTCCTCGCCCCGCTTGATCTGCTCCCAGGTGGAGCGGACCTCGCCGGCGGTCTCGGCGACGGCCTCGCCGTAGACGTGTGGGTGCCGGCGCACGAGCTTGCGGAAGAGCCCACTGGCAACGTCGCTGAGGCTGGACACCCCGCGCTCCTCGAGCAGGAGGGTCAGGAAGAAGACCTGGAACAGCAGATCGCCGAGTTCGTCTGCGAGGTGCGCGTCGTTGCCGGCCATGGCGGCGTCGGCGACTTCGTACGCCTCGTCGAGCGTGTGCGGGACGATGGTGCGCTCGTCTTGGACGCGATCCCAGGCGCACTCCACGCGCAGCTGGCGCACCAACGCATCGAGGGCGGCCAGCGTGTCCGCTGCACCGCCCTCGGCGGGGAGCTCGGGTGGGCGTACCTGCCCGGCTCCCTCAGTGGTCATTCGGGCTCAGCTGGCTCAGCCGGCGGCGGGCGCCTGCTGGACCTGCTGCTGCGTCGGGTCGATCTGCTGCGCAGCCGGGTCGACGGGCATCTTCGGGGCGAACTGCGGGATTCCGGCACCCGGAGGCGGCGTCGGCTTGGTGGCCGCTTCCTCCTGGGCCGGTGCGCCAGCTTCGCCGCCGCAGGCCACGAGGTCGTCGTACTCGCCGCCGCAGGTGGTGCGGGCGGCCCAGCGTGCGAGGAAGAGCGTGCGGAAGCGGTTGATCGCCGTCTGCTGGTTTTCCTGAGCGAGCGCCTGCTTGAGCTGCTCTTCGAGCTCTGCGAACACCGGCTGCTTCTCAGCGTTGATGTTCTGAACCTTCACGACGTAGTAGCCGAGCGAGGTCTTGATCGGACCCAGGAGCTCGCCGTTCTTGGCCTTGAAGACCGTGCCACCGAACTCCGGCGGCTGCTGATCGGCAGTGGTGGCGAGCACCTTGCCGCCCTGATCCTTGGTGGCCGCATCGGTCGAGTACTTCTTCGCGACGGCGGTCCAGCTCTCGCCGGCCTCGATCGCGGCCTTGGCGGCCTTGGCGTCGGCTTCGTTCTTGGCCTTGATCAGCCGCATGTCGCGGGTTTCGGGCTGCACGTAGGTCTCGCGCTTCTCCTCGAAGTAGCGGCGCACCTCAGCGTCGGTCGGCTCGCCGGTCTGCTCCTGCAGGTCGGCGACGATCTTCGTCTGGCCGAGCTGGGCGATCACGTTGAGTTCGACGTCGTCGCGGTTCAGGCCGGACTGCGTGAGGAAGTTCTTGTAGCCCTCTTGGCCCTGGAACTGCTGCGTGATGATGTTGTTGAGTTCGCGGGCGACCTCGGCCTTGCGGAACTCGACGCCACGGCGGTCGGCCTCAGCCTTGATCCAGTTGAGGTTGATGAGCTGCTGCATCGCCGTGTTGCGGGTCTGCTCGTACTGCTCCTCGCACTGCTTCTTGAGGTCGGCGTCGGAGGTCTTCTTGCGCTGGGAGTCGTCCGGGATCTCCTTCTTCTTCTCGGCGATGCACGCCTTGAAGTCAGGAGCGACCAGCGGGGTGGTCTCCTTGACGGACGTCTGCTGGGCCTGCGAGAGCGCAGCGCCGAAGAAACGCTTGTACTCGGCCTCGCTGATCGAGAGCTCGGCAGCGTCGGTCTTGACGACGGCGACATCGCCCTCCGGCGGGCCGCCACAGGCGGCCAGGGAGAGCGAGACGACCGGCAGGAAAAGGAGCAGGGATCGGCGAGGCGTCATCACGGTTCGCGGATACTACCCATGCACGGCGCGCAATGACGTCGGTCACAGTTGCCCGGTGAAGGTCGCCGCGGAGCGAAACGCGGTCACGCGCTACTTTCCCTGCTCAGCCTTGTTTTCTGGCGTGGTTGAACCTGGGAGACGGCGACGCGCCTGTGAACGCCTCGGTGCAGGCGGTCAGTCGACCGGATCGTCGTCCGGGTCGTCGGTGCAGGCCGGGAGCGTCGCGTAGGCCGGAGCACAGGTGGTG
>JAEMRF010000197.1:4106-5836 GCA_016463515.1 Solirubrobacteraceae bacterium
ACGTCGCCGCGCAGGCGCTTGAGACCGGCGCTGTCGAGGTCGATGGGCGTCGCCGTGATCTTGCCCGCACGCACGCCAACGGTCCGCGCACCTGCGCGGCCGAGCAGGATCCGTGCCTGCTGGAGGTGCAGCAGGTTCTCCAGCGGCTCGGGAAGCTCGCCGAAGCGATCGGTGAGCTCGTGGCGCAGCGAGAAGATCTCTTCGATGCCGGTGGCGCCCGCGATGCGGCGGTGCACGTCGATCTTGGCCTGCTCGTAGCCGATGTAGCCGGCGGGCACGTAGGCGTCGAGGGTGACGTCGAGGCGGACGGGCTCGAACTCGTCCTCCTCGCCCCCGTCCTCGTCGGTGCCGCCCATTGCGCGAACGGCCTCGTCGATCATCTGCAGGTAGAGCTCAAAGCCGAGCGCGGCCACGTGGCCGGACTGCTCGTCGCCGAGGAGGTTGCCGGCGCCGCGCAGTTCCAGGTCGCGCATGGCGATCTTGAGGCCGGCGCCCAGGTCGGAGTGGTCGGCCAGGGCCGAGAGGCGCTGGGCGGCCTGCTCGGTGAGCTCGCTGGCGCTCGGGTAGAGCATGTAGGCGTAGGCCTTGGCGGCGCTGCGGCCCACGCGCCCACGGATCTGGTGCAGCTGCGAGAGCCCGAAGAGATCGGCGCGGTCGATGATGAGCGTGTTGGCGCTGGGCACGTCGATGCCGGTCTCGATGATCGAGGTGCTCACGAGGATGTCGGCCTCGCCGCGCACGAAGCTCATCATCTTCTCCTCCAGCTCGGTCTCGTCGAGCTGGCCGTGCGCGACGACCACGTTGGCGCCGGGAACCAGCCCACGCAGCCGCTCGGCGGTCTCGTCGATCGACTCCACGCGGTTGTGCAGGAAGAAGACCTGGCCGTTGCGGTTGAGCTCGCGCTGGATCGCCATGCGGACCTGCTCCTCGTCGTACTCACCGACGATCGTCTTGACCGCGCGGCGGCCTTCAGGCGGCGTGGCGATCACCGAGATGTCGCGGATGCCGGCCAGCGACATCTGCAGCGTGCGCGGGATCGGCGTGGCGCTCATCGCGAGCACGTCGACCCGGAGGCGCAGCTGGCGCATGAGCTCCTTCTGCTTGACGCCGAACCGCTGCTCCTCATCGAGCACGAGCAGGCCCAGGTCCTTGGGGCGCACGTCCTTGCCGAGCAGGCGGTGGGTGCCGATCAGGATGTCGACCGAGCCCGCCGTGAAGCCGTCGATCGCGGCGGTCTGCTCGGCCGCACTGCGGAAGCGCGAGACGAGGTCGACCTTGAACGGGTAGTCCCGCAGGCGCTCGGAGAAGGTGCCGAAATGCTGCTGAGCGAGAATCGTCGTCGGCGCCAGCACCATGACCTGCTTGCCGTCGGCCACAGCCTTGAAGGCGGCGCGCAGCGCGACCTCGGTCTTGCCGAAGCCCACGTCGCCGCAGAGCAGACGGTCCATCGGGCGCGTGGACTCCATGTCTTCCTTGACGTACTCAATCGCCTCGAGCTGGTCGGCGGTCTCGCGATGCGGGAAGCGTTCTTCGAAGGCGGTCTGCCATTCGCCATCGCGCGGGAACGTGTGGCCCTGGCGGCGCTTGCGCTCGGCGTAGAGGTTGAGCAGTTCGCCGGCAAGCTGCTGGGCAGCCTTGCGCGCCCGCGACCGCATCGTCTCCCAGGACTTGCCGCCAAGTTTGGAGAGCGGCGGGTGGGCGCCGTCGGCGCCGACGTAGCGGCTGATCTT
>JAEMRF010000198.1 GCA_016463515.1 Solirubrobacteraceae bacterium
GCCGCGTGCGACGCCGTGCATCGCTGGCCGGAGGCCTACCTGCCAGACATCGGCGTCTCCAACACGGGCGCCGTGATCCCCATGCAGCTCGGCGACGACCTGGCGCTGCTCTCGGCTCGCTACCCCTACAGCGGCGTGCCAATTCCAGGCCGTCCGGCCGACAACACCCCGAACTACCAAAACGGCACCGCCACGTTCCTGGATCTCAGCGTGAACGGCGGCGACACCTTTGCGCCGCGCACCTATGTGGGCGACAACCCGGTCGAGAACGCGACGGTGTTCGGTCCCGCGGGCACCCCGAGCATCGCGTCGATCACCGACACCGTCACGGGCGGCACGAGCGTGCAGGCCTATACGGGCGGCCAGACCTCCATCGAGAGTGCCCTCATCGGTCCAGGCAACGAGGCCTACGGAGGAGCGATCGCCACGGAGAACGAGCGCCCGGTTGCGGCCTACACCGACGCCAACGGCAACGGCTTCATCTCTCGCTGGACCGGCAACGGGAGCCCGAACGACGCTGGAACCTGGGAGAAGGGCGCAATCGGCGTGGCGGCCGACCCCGTCCTGGCGGGTGGGCCCGCGGGCACCTTCTTGCTGGCCAAGCCGGGGCTGGTCACCCCCGAGCTCCAGCTGCGGCGCGTCAATGGTGTGACGGCTGGCGCTCCCGTGGCGCTGCACCCCGGCCGCTATGCGACGGCCACGCAAGACGGCGGGGGCCAGATCTACACGGGCCGCGTCGACCAAGACGTCCCCACCAGGTATCTGATGCAGCGCGGCGACGGCACGACGTTCGGCTCGGCCGTGCCCATCGCCGAACTCCCGGCCGACAGCGGCCAGGGCTTCACCGACTCGCAGCTCGCGGTCAGGCCCGACGGCGGCGGCGTGGTCGTCGCGAGCGGTTCCGGCGGAATCTTCAATCCCATGTGGGTCACGTCGTTTGGCACGCAGGCGCCGACCGGCCAACCGGGGCTCGGTCGCAAACCCGGCGGCGGCGTCGTGGGCCCGCCGGCGGTGGTCGAGTGCGGCCGCATCACGTTCGGCGCGATCGAGATGCGCACCCTCGACGGGTGCTTCTTCACGGCCGCCAGCGCGGGCGGCGCGCGGGCTTCGTCGGCTGCTGGCACCGAGCCTGCCGCGTCTCGCAGCCAGTCGTCCGGCGTGCGGGTTGCCGTCGGCCCGATCGACCTCAACGGCATCAAGATCCGTCCTGAGGCTGGCGTCCAGATCCAGATCGACCCGGGCAAGAAGACGATCGACACCACGGGAACGGTCAGCGTGCAGCTCGACGCGCCCGGCGGAGCGATCACGCTCTTCCGCGGTGAGCTGCACCTCCAACTCCCAAAGCCGAATGAGCGCACGCTGCTCGCCAGCTTCGACGCCTCGCGGTTTGCCGCCGTCCTGAAGGGCTTTCCTGTGTCCGGCAAGATCGATGTGGAGCTGACCGACAAGGGCGTTCGCATCCCGGTGAACCTCGAGCTTCCGCCGATCTTCGGTGGCATCCGCGGTGAGGCCGTGCTGTTTGCGCAGGTCGGGAGCGGGCTGCGGCTCGACTCGCTGCGCATCGAGATCGACGAGGCCAACATCGGTGGCCCGACGCTGCGCAACGCGCTGCTCACCTACGAAGCCGGCGACGACGCCAAGGGCATCCCGAGCGAGTGGTTTGGCAAAGCCGAACTGCTGATGCCCCCGGGACGCGGATCGCTGTCGTTCTATGCCGAAGTGCGGTTCCGCGGCGGCAAGTTCAAAGAGGCCTTCCTCGAAGTCCGTCTCCCCTACCCCGGGCTGCCGATCTTCACCGGCGTGAACCTCACCAAGGTCCGCGGCGGGTTCGCGGTCGACCCGACGAAGATCCGAATTGGCGCAAGCGTCGGCGTGTTCCCCGTCGGCGTCACCCACCTCGTGAACATCAATGCCGACGTCTCCGTCACCTTCGGCAGCCAATGGCGCGTCGAGGTCACCGGAAGCGCCGACATCCTGGAGTTCATCCCCGTCGCGCAGCTGCGGTTCCTGCTCACCGGCGACGGTTTTGCCCTCTTCGAAGGCAACGTCAATCTCACGATCGGCAGCCAAAGTAGCTTCGGGCTCGGCTTCGGCGCAAGGCTCACGATGGCCTTCGACTTCGACCGCGGACTGTTCTCCGGCAGGTTCGTCGGTGGCGGCGTGCAGGTCTACATGCCCGCTCCGCTCCCTGATTTCGGAGTCAACGCGGGCGACGCCGTCATCAGCAGCCGGGGATTTGGGCTCTGTATCGGCGGCCTCGGTTTCCGCTACGCCTTCAAGGGCAAGGACCTCAGCCTGTATCCGCCGCCGGCCTTTGGGTCCTGCGACCTCGGCCCGATCGAGCTCGTGCTCACGCCACGCGCCGCCCGAGCCAAGGCGCAGCGCGCAGCGCGGCTACCGCGGGCCGAGCGCGCGCAGGCCGCATCGACGCCGGTCACGCTCGCAGGCGGGCCCGGAGCGTTCCTGCACGTCGCCGGCGTTGGCGGCCCGCCGCGCGTCGCCTTGATCGACCCGGCCGGGAACCGCATCGAGCCTCTGCGCGACGCTCCTCCAGAGCAGGCCAAGGCCGCCCCCGCCTCCGTGCTCGACCACGAGAACGAGGCCATCATCACCGTGCAGAAGCCGCGCAAGGGCCGATGGCAGATCGTGCCGCTCGACGGGTCGCCCGCGATCAGCCGCGTGCGCCTGACCGAGACCGAACCAGCCCCGCGCCTGAAGCTCAAGGTCGAACGGACCGGCACGCGGTACCGGCTGCGCTACGACCTGAGCGGCGGCACCAAACTCGGCGCCATCATCCGCGAGGAAGCCAAAGCCGGCGGCAACGTGCTCGCTGAGCTGAAGGCTGGCCGCGGGACCGTGCCGTTCACGCCTGCGGGTGGTCCCGGCGGGCGACGCAAGCTCGTCGCGCAGTTCTCCCGCGACGGGATCCCCGTCGACGAGCGCTCGGCCGGCAGCTACACCGCGCCGCCACCTGCCAAGCCGAGCGCTGCCAAGCGCGTCTCGATCAAGCGCACGAAGACCGGGGTGACCATCCGCTGGACTCCTGGCGCTAGCGCCGACGCGCAGGTCGTGGTCGTCAAGAGCGGGGACGGCCTGAGCCGGCGATTCACCCTGAGCCGCAAGGCGCGGTCGGTGAAGGTGACCGAAGTCGACGCCGACGACCGCGTGAGCGCCGAGGTGCAGGGCGTGACGAGCTCCGGACGGACCGGTCCCAAGGCCAGGGCTCAGCTCAAGGCGCCCAAGTCCAAGCGCTGAGTTCTCGGGCGGGCGGGCGAAATCGCACGCGCCAACGGCGGACGATACCTCCACCCATTCGCCTTCGGCCCAGGCCTCGGTATGTGCAGTCTGGCTACCGCGTTCACGGCCAATGTGCGCCCGTTGTCCATGGTGTCGACGTGCTCGCGCCGGGACAGTGGTGCTCATGTGCGGCATCGCAGGTCTCTTCGCCAAATCGGACTCGGTTTCCGGCGCGCTCGGTGCGCACCTGGCCGACATGCTCATCCAGCTCAACGACCGCGGGCCCGATAGCGCCGGCGCCGCGATCTACGGGGCCGACCTCGGCGATGGCGCCGTCAAACTCTCGGTGCTCGACCCGGCGAGCCCCCGCGACTGGACGCCGATCGCCGCCTCCGTCGGGTCGGTTGGCGCCACTGAGCTGACGCGCTCGCTCGGCGACCAGGCACTGCTCACCGTCGAGGCCGACGCCGACGTGGTGCGGGCCTGGATGGCTGAGCACCACCCGGACCTGATCGTGCTGAGCGTGGGCCACGCGATCGAGACCTACAAGCGCGCTGGGGCCGTCGGCGCCCCCGGCGGACTCATCGAGACCGCAGGGCTTCGCAGCCTCACGGGCGGCCACGCCCTCGGCCACACGCGCATGGCGACCGAATCACGTGTCACCACCGAGCACTCTCACCCCTTCTCGACCGGCACCGACCTGTGCCTCGTGCACAACGGGTCGCTCTGCAACCACAACCGCCTGCGGCGCACGCTGCAGCGCAGGGGCGTTTCGTTTGCGACCGACAACGACTCCGAGGTGGCCGCTGGCTACCTCACGTGGCGGTTCCGCGAAGGCGACGACCTGCAGGCGGCGCTCGAAGCTGCCGAGCGCGACCTCGACGGCTTCTTCACGTTCGCGATCGGCACTCGCGACGGGTTTGCGGTGATGCGCGACCCCGTGGGCTGCAAGCCAGCCGTCCTGGCCGAGACCGACGACTGGGTCGCCATGGCATCGGAGTTCCGTGCCATCGCGACCCTGCCCGGCGTGGAAGACGCGCACGTCTGGGAGCCCGAACCGGGCCAGATCTACCGGTGGTCGCGCGCGGCCGTCGCCGTCTGACCGCTGACCGCGCCCCTCCAGCCTTTTCCGCTTCCCCCGATCCCGAGGAGCCCATGACCCTCATCGACGCCCCAGCCGGCTCCGCCGTCGCCACCCCCGAGCCGTCCGCCGCTGCAAGCGACGCCACCGTGTTCGACCTGGCCTCGACCACCGTGCGCGAACTCAACTCCGCGCTCCATGGCGCATCGAGCGGTGCGTACACCGTGCGATCGCCCGGCGGCAAGCACAACCTTGCGGTCGGCCTCGACGCGCCACTGACCGTGACGATCGAGGGCCACGCC
The DNA here is from genome assembly GCA_016463515.1 of Solirubrobacteraceae bacterium. Taxonomy (GTDB): domain Bacteria; phylum Actinomycetota; class Thermoleophilia; order Solirubrobacterales; family Solirubrobacteraceae; genus JAGIBJ01. Next base: position 4,621 of record JAEMRF010000198.1, read on the forward strand.
GGCTACTACTGCGCCGGCATGAACCAACACGCCACCGTGCGGGTGCTGGGCAACGTGGCCGTCGGCGCCGCCGAGAACATGATGTCCGGGGTGGTTGAAGTGGTCGGCGCGGCCGGCCAGTCCGCCGCAGCTACGGCCCACGGTGGCCTGCTTCTGGTGCGCGGCGATGCTGCCGCGCGCTGCGGCATCTCGCTGAAGGGAGCCGACATCGTGGTGGAAGGGTCCGTCGGGCATATGACCGGCTTCATGGCGCAGAAGGGCCGGATCGTCATCTGCGGCGATGCGGGCGAGGCTCTGGGCGACTCGCTCTATGAGGCGCGGCTCTACGTGCGCGGCACGGTCGCGAGCCTCGGCGCCGACTGCATCGAAAAGGAGCTGCGCGCCGAGCACCTCAGCGAGCTCGAGGAGCTGCTCGCGGCGGCCGGCCGGACTGATCTCTCCCCCACCGAGTTCCGCCGCTACGGCTCTGCCCGCACCCTCTACAACTTCACCGCCGACCGTGTGGAGGCCTCATGAGCATCTGCCACAAGGAGTTCCAGGTGTTCACCCCTTGCGGTGTCACCGCCGACCGAGTGGAGGCCTCATGAGTCCGTCGCAATTCCCGGGGGCTCGCGCCTCGGCCACGTTCGACGAGGCCACGATCGCTGGCATCCAGCGCTCGGCGCAGGAGGGGATCTACGCGATCCGCGGTGGCGGAGCCAAGCGCGCGGTCCCACATTTCGACGACCTGCTGTTCCTCGGGGCGAGCATGAGCCGCTACCCGCTGGAGGGCTACCGCGAGCGCTGCGACATGAACGTCGTGCTTGGCGAGGGCCGCTGCGCGCGGCCCGTCCATCTCGACATTCCGATCACGATCGCCGGCATGAGCTTCGGCGCGCTCTCGGCCAACGCCAAAGAGGCCCTGGGCCGCGGGGCGAGCGCCGTCGGCACGAGTACGACCACCGGTGACGGCGGCATGACCGACGAAGAGCGCGGCGCGAGCGACAAGCTCGTGTACCAGCTGCTCCCTTCCCGGTACGGGATGAACCCGACCGATCTGCGCCGCGCCGACGCGATCGAGATCGTCGTCGGTCAGGGCGCCAAGCCCGGCGGCGGCGGCATGCTCCTCGGGCAGAAGATGAACGACCGGGTCGCCGCCATGCGCGACTTGCCGCCGGGCGTCGATCAGCGCAGCGCGTGCCGGCATCCCGATTGGACCGGCCC
>JAEMRF010000199.1 GCA_016463515.1 Solirubrobacteraceae bacterium
AACTTCGCCATCGGCGTGGTCACCGGCATCGTGCAGGAGTTCCAGTTCGGCATGGCCTGGAGCGAATACTCCCGCTACGTCGGCGACATCTTCGGCGCCCCACTGGCGATCGAAGGCCTCGTGGCGTTCTTCCTTGAATCCACGTTCCTCGGCCTCTGGATCTTCGGGTGGGATCGACTCCCGAAGAAGATCCACCTGGCGACCATCTGGATGGTCGCGATCGGCACGAGCCTGTCGGCCTACTTCATCCTCGCCGCCAACTCGTGGATGCAGCATCCCGTCGGCTACACGATCAACGAGGAGCTCGGCCGCGCAGAGCTCACGTCGATCTTGGCCGTGCTCACCAACAGCACCGCCGTCTACGCGTTCTTCCACGTCGTCATCGGCGCCTTCGCCACGGCGGCGACCGTGCTCCTCGCCGTCTCTGCCTGGCACCTGTACCGCGAGCGGCGCGTGCAGCGCGGCCCGGAACACCACGACGTCTTCCTCAAGTCGGCGAAGCTCAGCCTGACGGTGATGCTCGTCGCCAGCCTCGCGACCGCGGTCGTGGGCCACTTCAACGGCCAGCTCATGACCGAGCAGCAGCCGATGAAGATGGCCGCCGCCGAGGCCCTGTGGGAGACGGAGTCCGGGGCGGGCCTGAGCCTGCTCACGATCGCGCCGTTCGACAAGAACCCGGAGCGACCCAGCTTTGAGCTGAAGATCCCCTACCTGGCGTCGTTCATGGCGACCGACGACCCCAACGGCACCATCCGCGGCATCAACGAGCTGCAAGCCGAGTACGAGCAGAAGTTCGGCCCCGGCGAGTACTACCCGATCATCGGCCTGACGTATTGGACCTTCCGCGCGATGATGGGCGCCGGCATCTACATGATCGCTTTCGGCGCCCTGGGCCTGCTGCTGTGGAAGCGCAAGGTCTACGAGAAGCGCTGGTTCCTGATCGGCGCGTTCCTGGCCGCCGCCTCGGGCTACATCGCGCACATCGCGGGCTGGGTCTTCGCTGAGGTCGGTCGTCAGCCGTGGGTCGTCTACGGGCTGCAGAAGACCTCAGAAGGCGTGTCGAACATCAGTCCCGGCACGGTCCTGACCTCGTTCATCGTCCTGGTGTCGGTCTACGGCGTCATGGCCTTCATCGGCTTCAAGCTCTTCCTGCACTACGTGCGCCTGGGCGTGACCGAAGACGACACCAATGAAGCCGGCGAGCGTCACCTCGCCCTCACCTACTAGTCACGGAAGGAAGCAACCTCATGACGTTGATCAGCTTCTGGTTCCTCTTGATCGCCGTGCTGTGGCTCGGCTATCTCCTCCTCGAAGGATTCGATTTCGGCGTCGGCGTGCTGATGCGCGTGATCGGCCGTGACGAGGGTGAGCGCAGGCAGATCCTGCGCTCGATCGGCCCCGTGTGGGATGCCAACGAAGTGTGGCTCCTCGTCGCCGGTGGCGCCACGTTCGCCGCGTTCCCCGAGTGGTACGCGTCGATGTTCTCCGGGTTCTACCTGGCCCTGCTGTTGATCCTCGTCGGACTGATCGTCCGAGGGATGGCGGTCGAGTACCGCAACAAGCTCCACGATCCGCAGTGGCGCGACCGGTGGGACTGGGCGATCGCGATCTCCAGCGGCCTCATCGCGTTTCTGTGGGGCGTGGCGTTCGTCAACCTCGTGGCGGGCGTGCCGCTCGACAAGAACTTCGAGTTCACCGGCAACCTGCTCACGCTGCTGAACCCGCAAGCGCTCCTTGGAGGCGTCGCCACGCTCACGCTGTTCTGCCTGCACGGCGCCTACTTCCTGGCACTGCGCACCGAAGGCGACATCCGCGAACGCGCCCATGCCATCTCGATGAAGCTCTGGCCCGTCGCGACGCTCACCGGCGCCGTCACCCTGCTGTGGATCGTCATCGGCGACCCCACGCCAAGCTGGCTCGCCGCGGTGGCGACGGCCATGGCGGCAGTCGCGCTGCTGGTCCAGCCGCTGCTGTGGAAGACCCGCAGCGAGGGCAGGCTGTTCGCGATGACCAGCATCACGATCCTTGGCATCGTGGTGACGATCTTCGCGTCGCTGTGGCCCGACGTGATGCCCTCGACCGGGGATCCGGGCACGAGCCTGACCGCCGCGCGCGCCGCCTCCAGCGACTACACGCTGACCGTCATGACCTGGGTGGCCGTCGTGATGACGCCGATCGTCCTGATCTACCAAGCGTGGACCTACTGGGTGTTCCGTCAGCGGATCGCGCCGACCGAGCGTGGCGAGAAGCTCGGCTTCCCGCGCACCGAGGTCTAGACCGATGCGGAGCGCGATGCGCAGGCTGCGGCCGCCCACTCGGGCGGTCGATCCCGGCGACGAGCTGCTGCAGCAGGACCCGGCGATTCGCCGGCACCTGCGCCGCGCCAAGCTCGCCGCCGTGCCGACGGCCGTGTTGGTCGTCGCGCAGGCCTTCGCGCTGGCTGGCGTCGTGGTGGCCGTCGCCCAGGACGGCCGCTTCGACGGCCGCTGGGCAGCGATCCTGCTCGGCGCCGCCGGCGCTCGCGCGCTGCTCGGCTGGTGGCTGGAGCGGTCCGGCCGCGCCGCGGCCGCCGAGGCCATCGGCCGCCTGCGCGACGGCCTCGTGGCCGACGCCGCCACACTCGCCGCCACGGCGCCGGGCACGCTTCGCTCCGGCGAGGTCGCCTCCGACGTGGTCCAGGGGCTGCCGTCGATCGAGAGCTACGTCGGCCGGTTCCTCTCGGCCAAGCCCGCCGCCGGTGCCATCACCGTCGGCGTGCTGCTGGGCATGCTCTCCACCGACGTACTTTCGGCCTTCGTCGTCGCGCCGACGATCCCGATCTTGATCGTGTTCCTGTGGCTCGTCGGCACCGAGGCGCGCGACGCGGCCGACCAGCGCCTGGCCAGCCTGCAGCTCTTCGGCGCGCACCTGCTCGACGTGCTCAAGGGCATCGTCGACCTGCGCGCCCACGGCCGCGCCAGCCACCAGCGCAGCCAGGTCGCCAGGGCGGCCGAGCATTACCGCGTGCAGACCATGGAGACGCTGCGCACCGCCTTCCTCTCGGGCCTGGTGCTCGAGCTCGTCGCGATGCTTGGCACGGCGCTGATCGCCGTGATCGGCGGCGTGCGCCTGGCAACGGGAAACGCTGATCTCGCTGCCATCCTTCCGGCACTCGTGCTGGCCCCCGAGCTGTACGGCCCGCTGCGTCGACTCGGCGCTGGCTACCACGAAGCTGCCGATGCCCGTGCGGCGCTGGGCCGGCTCGCTGCCGTGAAGGCCGCGGCAGACGCGGCACCCGTGGCTGGCCTGCCCGAGGGCCCGGCGGCCCCGTCGCCAGTTGGCGCGTCGCTTGCGCTCGACGGCGTGCGCGTGGACGGTGGCGCTCGCGGCGAACGCCTGCGCGGCATCTCCCTCGACCTGCAGCCCGGCGAGACCACCGCGCTCGTGGGCCCCAGCGGCGCGGGCAAGTCGACGCTGGCGCTCGTGGTCCTCGGACTGCTGCGGCCGTCGGCCGGCACCGTACGCGCCGGTGGCGTCGATCTCTCGACCGTCGACCTCGCTGGATGGCGCGCCTCGTGCGCCTGGGTCGCGCAGGACCCGGTCCTGCTGCCAGCCACGCTGCGCGACAACGCACGCCTCGGCGCGCCCGAGGCAAGTGATGACGCGGTGCGCATGGCCCTGCGCGAGGCCGGTCTCGGCACCCTGCTCGCCGACCTTCCAGATGGCCTCGACACCCGCTTGGGCGACGGCGCGGCGCAGCTCTCCAGTGGCGAGCTGCGCCGCTTAGCGCTCGCCCGCGTGCTGCTCACCGACGCTGACCTGGTCGTGCTCGACGAACCCACTGCCCAGCTCGACGCCCTCACGGCCCAGCGGCTGATGGAGACCGTCCGCGGCCTCTGCGCGGGGCGCACCACCTTGCTGATCACGCACGACCCCGCGGTCGCGGCAACGGCCGATCGCATCGTCACGCTGGAGGGCGGCGAGGTCGCGTCGATCCAGGAGGCTCCGGCCGGCTCCCGGCACAGCGGTCCTTGGGCGCGTCGCGGCCCCCTCGAGGTGCACGCCTCCAACCGGCTGCGGGTCCTGCCAGATGCCGCCAAGACCCAGGACGCTGATCGCGACGCGGATGTGGCCGAGCAGGCTGCTGCTCCCCGGATGCGTCTGCGCACGGCGCTGCGGCTCATCGCGCCGCCGCGCCGCGACCCGGCCCGCACCCTCGCGCTGCGCGCCGCGCTCTTCGGCGGGCTTTCGGCCGCATCGGCGATCGCCGTGCTCGCGCTCTCGGGTGGCCTGATCGTGGAGGCGGCCAACATGCCGCCGGTCCTCGAGCTGACCATCGTGATCGTGCTCGTGCGGCTCTTCTCGCTCGTCCGCGCGACCGGTCGCTACGCCGAGCGGCTCGCCAGCCACGACGCGGCGCTGCGCGCCCTGGAGCGTGTGCGCGTGCAGGTCTTCGCGCATGTTGCCCGGCGCGACCAGGGCGCCGTCGGCCTGACCACCTCCGGCGCGCTGGATCGCGCCGCCTCCGACGTCGACCGCGCCGCCGATCTCCTCATCCGCGTGGTCGTGCCGGCCGTCTCGGCGATCGCCGCGATCACCCTTGCCGTGCTCGTCGGTGCGGTCGTCTCCCTCCAAGCTGCGGCCGTCATCGCGGTCGCCTGTCTCCTGCTTGGCGCCGTGGTCGCTCGCGTCGCCGCGAGCGCCGGCCGGCACCAGGCCGACGCGTACGCCACCCGCGGGCGCCTCGTTGGCGACGTGGTCACCGCGCTCGACGCCGGGACCGAGCTGCTGCTCGCCGGCCGCACGGGTCGCCAACGCGAGGACGTCGGCCACCGCGCCCGCCGCATCGAGCAGGCCGACGCGCGGCACGGCACCCGCGCCGGCGCGCTGGCTGGAGTGATCTCCTTCGGCGCCAGCGCGATCGTGGTGCTGCTGGCAGCTTTGCTCGCACCGCAGGTCGACGCCAGCACGCTGTCTGGTTCGCTGGCAGCGGCCCTGATCCTCGGTGGCCTGGCCACCGCGGAGCGCCTCGACGGCATCTCCGAAGCGGCGCTCGCGCTCCCAAGTGCGACCGCCGCCGTGGCCCGGCTCGCGCCCGCACTGCTCGAAGTCGACGACGCAGATGTCCATGCGGACGACGAGTCGCGCGACCAGTCCGGTCGGTGGATCGGCGCGTCGGAGCCCTCGATCACCGTCAAGGGCATCTCGCTCGAGCGCGGCGAGCGTCCCGTCCTGCGCGATGTGTCGCTGGAGGTCCGCAAGGGCGAGCGCGTCGCCCTCACCGGCGAAAGCGGCTCCGGCAAGTCGTCGCTGTTGCTCGTCTTGGCCGGGATGCTGGATCCGAGTGCGGGCGAGGTGATCGTCGGTGGTCGGCGGACCGAGAGCGCCGCCCACGGCCGCGAGCGCCGCTCGGCACAGGTCGTGCTGGTCCCCAGCGCCCCGCACCTCTTCGGTGGCTCGATCGCCGCCAACCTGCGCCTCGCCGCACCGGACGCCTCAGACAGCGACGTGCGCCGGGCACTGGCCGCCGTCGGCCTCCGCGAGTGGGCGGAGTCGCTTCCGGATGGCGTCGACACCGTGCTGGGCGATGGCGGCGTGACCGCCTCGGGCGGGCAGCGCCAGCGGATCGGCCTGGCGCGGGCGTACCTCTCGCCGGCGCGGACCCTGCTGCTCGACGAACCCGCGTCGCACCTGCCCGAAGCCGACGCCCTCGCGGCGCTCACGGCCGTCTTGGGTGCGCGTCCTGGTCGGTCGGCGCTGATCGTGTCGCACCGCGCCAGCGAGCAGCGCCTCGCGACCCGTGAGCTGCGCCTGGGTGAGGGCCACGTGGTTCGCCC